>JAJRTR010000110.1 GCA_024278215.1 bacterium | reverse complement strand
TGCGGTCCCAGCGCCCTTCGTGCATCGACCTGTCCGCGTGCGGGATATGCCTGGCAAGCGCAAACAGGTGGCCTACGGCGAGTTCGGCGGCGGCAAGAATGTTGCCTGTCGGCGAATTGACCACAAGTATGCCCGCTTCAGTTGCCGCCGGTATGTCGATGTTGTCGACGCCGACGCCCGCGCGCGCCACTATCTCCAGCTTCCTTGCGGCTTTGATCACTTTCTTCGTGACCTTCGTGCCGCTGCGCACTACCATCGCGTTATACTTCGGGATTTCCTTTATCAGTTCGGATTCCTTCATGCCGGTCTTTACGGTCACGGTGCATTTCTGCTTGAGTATGTCTATACCGGCGTCGGAAAGCTTGTCCGCAATAAGTACTTTCGGTTTCATTTCAGCAACTCCTCCTGAACCGCCCGCACGCCTGAGCCGGGTTCTATTTTCGCGCCCAGTTCCACAAGCGCCATCTCGATTGCGGCGACTGCCTGTATCAGGTCCTGCCCCGTGCAATAGCCCATGTGTGCAATGCGCACTATTTTACCTTTATATGGCTGCTGCCCGCCGGCGACGCGCACTCCGTAGTGTTCTCTCGCTATACGCAGGAGTTCCAGACCGTCGATGCCGTCGGGCACTTTGAACACTGTTTCGATTTCCGAAGGGAACTTCGCGAAGAGTTCGAGCCCGAGCGCGGTGACGGCGGCGCGACCCGCCGCGGCGAGCTTGCTGTGCCGCGCGTACACGTTTTCAAGGCCTTCGTCGAACAGCATATCGAGCGCGGCCCGCAGGCTGAGACAGAGCGAAACGGATGTTGTGAACGGCGTGTAACTTTTTTTCTCGACCGCCTTTTTGTACAACTTCATGTCGAGGTAAAACTTTTTTATAGTGGAGCGTTCACAGGCTTTCCACACTTTTTCGCCGCGCACCCCGAGAAAAGCGATGCCGGGCGCGAGCATGAGCGCTTTCTGCGAGCCCGCGGCGACGAGGTCGAGCTTCCACTCGTCCATTTTCATTTCCATGCCGCCCAGCGCGCTTACCGCGTCTACTATGCAGAGCGCGCCGGTTTTGTCGACCACCGGGCCGATCTCTTCAATAGGTGTTCTCACTCCCGTGGATGTTTCACTATATGTGACGAAGACCG
This sequence comes from bacterium, assembly GCA_024278215.1. Taxonomy (GTDB): domain Bacteria; phylum UBP15; class UBA6099; order UBA6099; family JAJRTR01; genus JAJRTR01. Next base: position 10,573 of record JAJRTR010000110.1, on the reverse strand, counting down.
CCTTCGCGTCGGGGTTTTCGTCCAGCGCGCGGTGCACGTCGGCGGCTGTGACAATGTCGCCCCATTCCTTTGTTATTTCGACTACGTTCATCCCGTAAGTTTCGCAGAGTTTCTGCCAGCGTTCGCCGAACTTGCCGGTTATGCCGACGATTACCTTGTCGCCCGGCGACAGCGTGTTCACCACGCAAGCCTCCATCGCGCCCGTGCCCGAGCTGCCGATGATGAAGACATCCCCTTTTGTGCCGAAGACTTTTTTCATGTCTTCAGTTAGTTTTCCGTATATCTCCTTGAATTCACCACTTCGGTGGTGCATGATCGGCACAGCACCCGCGGCAGCCACCTCGTGCGGTACCTGCGAAGGTCCCGGCGTCATGAGCAATTCTTTTTTCATATCGACTTTCTCCTTACTCTCCTGCTGGTGTTTGCTTTCTGCATAGTTAGCACCATACACGGAGCAAAACCCCAACATTGTAATACATTCCGGCTTCTTCTTCCATATTGCGCAGGGATAAAATGCGAACTCAGCTTCTTTCGAGGTCTCGCTTTCCTATGTCCTTCCTGTAGTGGACATCTTTCCAGGAGATTTTACCGACAGCTTCGTAGGCGAGCTGCTGCGCGGCGGCGAGGTCGTCAGCGAGTGCCGTAACCCCCAGCACACGGCCGCCGGCGGTCACTATCCTGCCGTCCTTTTCGGCGGTTCCGGCGTGGAAGACAACCACATCGTCCATGTCGCCCGCCGCAGCGAGTCCGCTGATGGGTTCGCCTTTCGCGTAGCTGCCGGGGTATCCGCCGGATGCCATAACGACACATAGCGCGGAGCGCGACGCGGGTTTCCAGTCCACCTCGCCGATCCGCCCGTCGGCGGCAAGCGCCAGCATACGCGCGAAGTCGCCCTCGATCAGCGGGATCACCGCCTGACACTCGGGATCGCCGAACCGCACGTTATACTCGAGCACCATCGGCCCGTTTTCCGTCAGCATCAGACCGGCGTATATAACTCCAACGAACGGGCTTCCCTTTTTGTTCATGCCGTCCACCACAGGCTGAAGCACTAATTCTTTTATCTTTTCAATGTCCGAATCACCGACAATCGAAATGGGCGAATACGCGCCCATACCACCGGTGTTCAGTCCTTCGTCGTTGTCGTAGGCTCTCTTGTGGTCCTGCGAGGGAGTGAGCACGATCATGTCCCTGCCGTCGGCGAGCGCAAGTATCGAGCATTCTTCACCTGCGAGACAGTCCTCGATCAGAACACGCGCGCCGGCGTCGCCGAACTTCTTATCCGACATCGTCAACCGCAGAAACTCCGCGGCTTCCGTTTTATCTTTTGCAACCAGCACGCCCTTGCCTGCCGCGAGGCCATCCGCCTTGACAACAGTCGGGAAATCAATTGTGTCGAGATGCGCGACAGCACTGTCGAGATCGTCGAAAACAGCGAAGTCGGCTGTCGGTATACTCATTTCACGCATGAATTCCTTAGCGAAAACTTTGCTGCCCTCGAGTGCCGCAGCCGCCTTCACCGGACCGAAAATGCGCAGCCCCGCTTCGCGGAAAGCGTCTGCAATGCCGAGTGTTAGCGGTAGTTCCGGCCCGGCGACGGTCAGCTCGATATTATTTCCGCGCGCAAATTCCAGAAGTGCGGGGATGTCGTCGGCCCTGATCGGTACACATTCGGCGTCCCGTGCGATACCGGCGTTGCCCGGTGCGCAGTAAACTTTTTCGACTTCTTCGCTCTGTGCCAGTTTCCAGCACAGCGTGTGTTCTCTTCCGCCTCCGCCTACTACCAGAACTTTCATATCTTTGTGTCTCCTTTGATATTGTGAACACTGGAGCATTCAGTCCACGCATCCCACTGGGGACAGTGGGAACGATTCAGGTTTGTGTTTTCATTCACCATTCTTTTTTCAATAATCATCCTCAAGAGCCGCGTCATAGAAGCGTGTGTAATATTTCATAAATGTCATCTTCGCCGTGCCGGTCGGGCCGTTCCTGTTTTTTGCGATGCGCACTTCGGCCTCGACGTAATCGCTTTCTTCTTCCGCGACATCCGCGCCGCCATTCTCGTTTTTCTTATCATCCTCATAATAATCGGGGCGATAGATGAACATCACAATATCCGCGTCCTGCTCGATACTGCCGGAATCGCGCAGGTGCGAAAGCTGCGGTTTTTTGGTGCCGCGCTGGGCCTCCGTCTGTCGCGAAAGCTGTGAGAGGCAGAGAATGGGGATATTCAGTTCACGAGCTAGCAGCTTGAGCTGGCGGGTGATGTCGGATATTTCCTGCACCCTGCTGTCGGGCCGCCGCCCGGACGCAGTCATGAGCTGGAGGTAGTCGATGACTAAAAAGTCCAGCCCGATTTCCGAATCCTGATCCATTCTCAGCGCCTTGGCACGCAGTTGAGTGCCGGACAACGAACTTGAATCCACAAGCGAAACCGGCGCATTCTTCAGCGCGTCGAACGCCTTGCCGAGTTTCTCCCAATCTTTATCTATCAGGAATCCCTTTTTAATTTTGGTCGCGTCGATCTCGCCCAGCGAACACACCATGCGCAGCACAAGCTGTTCCGCCGACATTTCGAGACTGAAGAAACCGACCGACTTCTTCTCCCTCAACGCGACCTCCTCGCATATATTCAGGGCCAGACTCGTTTTCCCCATGCCGGGCCGCGCCGCGAGAATGATAAGTTCGCCGGGCTTAAAACCCGTCGTGTACGTATCTATGCCTTTGAAACCGGACGACACGCCTTCCATTTTACCGCGGTTCTCGAAACGGTCCTGTAGCGTCTTCAGGGCGTCCTTGACGGCAGCCTTCATCGGAATAATCTCGCGGCTGCTGCGGTCTCCGCCGATGTCGTGGATTATCTTCGCGGCGTCGGACACGAGGTCCGGGACTTCGCCTTCCCACTCATAAGCATCCGCCGCGATGCGGTTGGAAGCGTTTATAAGCTGGCGCAGCATATACTTGCTCTCGATGATTTTCCCGTAGTGCTCGGCATACTCGGGCGAAGGCACCATGTCCAGAATCGTCGTAAGATACGCACCGCCACCGACTTTTTCGAGATTGCCCGTTTTATCCAGGTGCTCACGCACCGTTACAATATCCACAGGCTCATTCTTTTTAAACACTTCCTCGATCGCTTCATAGATAATCGCGTGGGCTTCTTTATAGAAATAGTCTGATCTGAGAAACTCCGTGGCCACGGCTATCTGGTTGCGGTCGAGCATCATCGCCCCGAGAACGGATTGTTCTGCCTCGATGCTCTGCGGCGGAATATGCGTTTTCCCTATTGCTTCTGCCATTAGTGTACTTCCTTCTCTTTATCTGCTTGTCTGCCGAGTGAGCCGATTGTGTTTGAATCAACCTGTTCCGCAAAGGTGAAAGATGCGGGCTATCGGTAAAAGACTATTTATCACATTTTATCCATGATTCAGTACAAGAGAAAGTGATAACAAGATTTTTCCGGAAAAGAATAATCTTTCAAAGAAATCGTTTAATATCTGATAGGAGAAGGGTTGCAAACTTCAGTAATCTCGGTGCTGTTGTCCTGGCACCTGACAGGCGGGCGTTCATCGGAAAGCTACTTGCCGGACATAATACGTTTCCCTGTTTGTCTTCCCATGGATATTCGAGAATCGGCATCCCCTTCTTCGCAAGTGAAGGTTGAGCGCGTTCGAGTTCTACAACTATCGGAAGAACATCTTTCCACAAGTAATGCTTACCGTTGTCGGTCAAGGGCAAAAACTTGCGATGTTCTTTGAGTATTCTAATAAGCCTGGATGCGGCTGAGTGTGATTTTACAGCCGTCTCAAGTTGTAGTTCCTTTTTCCTGAGCAAGATCGCTTTTGCAGCCTTTTCGAATGTCATCTGCATTAACATACAAAAAACCGAGGGCGCTGCGAGTTGAAGTATCTTTGCAGCTTTCAAATCCTCCTCTGCTTGTTTCAGATATGCTTCTGCCCACTCACGATCATAAGACATCTTATCTTTCCCGCCTGAAAATCAGTTGAAGACGGTCGGGCACTCCCCACCCATCCGGGAGAGGCAGGGTTCCATTCATAATCTTTTCCATTTCTTCAACACTCACCATTACAATTGATATAGGAAAGAACAGCCCCTCTGCAGGTTGAGGGTCGAACTGAAAAGGCAGAACTTCGTGAGTCGTTCCAACTGTTTCCGCAACTTCTATAAGACGTATCTCATTTTCAGAAATCGCCATGTATATTTCTAAAATATCACCTTCACCCTCGGCATGCGTCTGTGCAAGTTCCATAGCATTCTGTTCCACCGACGTTGTGTTCATAACCAATCTCCATGCTGCAAAGCGCTCATCTACGCTCATGTGAAACGGCTCGATGATACCTGTAAATAATCTCGGCGAAAGCAAGATATTGTGAAATCGCAACTCTCCGGGCTGTTATGGAACGCCGCCTGCCGACAATTACATTTCTTTTTTTTCGTCTGCCTCTTTTTCATCTGCCGAATCCGCTTCTACGGACATCACTTCGTCCGCCTCTTCGGCAGGGGCTTCTTCCCCGGTTTCGGCGCCAGCCTCACCTGTTTCTTCAGCCGGTGCTTCGGCCTCCGGTTCAGGTTCGGGTGCAACCTCGGTTTCAACTTCCGCCGGGGTCGCCGGGACGACTTCCTCTTTCACTTCGGCGGGTTTGTCGTCGGGGTCCTGGATGGGGCCGCCGCCGCTCGATACGATTACCTTGACATTGACCGTGCGCTCTTTTCCCATATCCACAACAACCTGATATTCGCCAACCATCTTGATAGGGGATTCCATCTTCACACGACGTCTGTCTACCTCGACGCCGAACTTCTCGGTGAGCGCCCCGGCGATATGGCGCTGGGCGATCGAACCGTAAAGTTTGCCCTCGGAACTTGCATGTGCATGCATTTCTATTTCAGAATCCCGGATTGTGTCCATCTGCTTTGCAAGCTTTTCGTCGAGGCGTTTCTGCCTGCGTTCTTCAAATGTCCGTCGATGGGCAAGCTGCTTCATTTCCGATGAAGTTGCACGCACGGCGAACCCTTTCGGTATCAGGAAGTTTCTCGCGTAGCCGTCCGCAACCGTTACGACATCGTCGCGGTCGCCGACATTTTCTATGTAATCTTTTAAAATAATCTTCATTTTTCTCCGGCTCCTTTCGTTATGGAGACATATCAGCGCGAATCAGCGTTTTCGTCATGATTGCGCTACTTTGCGCGATCAGTCCTTAGTGTAAGGAATCAGAGCCATTTCGCGAGCCCGTTTAATCTGCACAGTGATCTTGCGCTGATGTTTTGCGCATGCGCCGGTCATGCGCCTGGGTTTTATCTTTCCCCTGTCCGTTATATACTTGTTCATCAGGTCGAGATTCTTGTAGTCGATGGGAAGTCTCTTGTCGATGCAGAATTCACAGACTTTTCTGGACCTGCCGCGGTAAAAACCTCTTCCGGTTCTTTTCTTGCCTCTTGCATTACCTCTTGAACCGCCTCTATCATTACCTCTTCCACGTGGTGGCGCCATTATCAAAAATCCTCCTTAAATGGATCATCATCATCAAGATCTATTTCATCATCGAGCTGGCTGTCCGAGACGTTGCCGAAATCCTTTTTGCCCGAATCCGTTTTTTCGACCGGTATCTCATCTCCGCCGCCGGGGAAACCCGGGTCTGCGTCCAGAGAACCCTTGTCCGCCGGGTCGAGTCCGCCGAGTCCCGAGGGATCAGGTGAACCTGTCGAGCCGCCCGCGCCTCCGGGGGCTCCGCCCCATTTGCCGCCGCTGCCGGCGGTGTTGCCTCTGCCGGCATCGCTGTATTCTTCGTCTTCCGGGATGTCGCTGTCGGCAATGCGGCCTCTGCTACGCGACGACGGTGAGCGTTCGAGAAATCTTACTTCCTCCGCCCGCACTTCTAAAATGCTCCTTCGTTCACCCTGGGGCGTTTCCCACTTGCGCACCATCAGCCTTCCGTCAACAGCCACCAGGTGTCCCTTGCCGAGATATTCCTTGCAGGTCTCCGCAAGTTTGCCCCACGCGATTATTCGTATAAAGTCCGTTTCTTTTTCGCGTTTGCTCGACTGAAAATACCTGTCGACCGCCAGAGTAAAATTCGCCAGAGCCACACCCGAAGTAGGCGTTCGCTTCATCTCCGGGTCCCGGGTTAATCGTCCGATCAGAATGACTCTATTGAGCATTCGTCCTCACTTCTCCTTCCGGACAATAACAAATCTCATCAGGCCCTGAATCAGCCTGAATTGCTTGTCGAGCGGTTTTATGCTCTGCGTTTCAGACTGGAAATTTATCAGGGTATAGCGGCCTTCTTCCATCTTGTTGATGGGATACGCAAGCCTGCGCAGGCCCCAATCGTCGGTGGATTCGATCTCGCCGCAGCCGACTTCGATCTGCTTGCGTATGCGGTCCTGAAGAGCCGCCTGTTTTTCTTCCGTCAGTGTGGGATCGGTGATATAAAGTATTTCGTATTTAACCAATTTGTCTTACCTCCCTTTGGTCTGTGGCTTTGCTGCCTGACCCTCTTGGACGGGCGCAGGGCACAAAGCAGAAAGGACGTTGGTTATTGTAGCATATAAAAAATATTTTTCAATGCAGGCGGAAAAATAATGGGAATCGGAATCCGCTTGCCGCTTCGGCTACAGCAACGACTCGATGCGGGCGGCAAATTCCTCATAGGAGGCCAGGCCGAGGATACGCTCCTGCTCGCAGCCGTTCTTGAAAAACACCACTGTCGGCACTCCGCGTATGTCCAGTTCACAGGCTATGGATGAAGCTTTTTCGGCGTCGATGCTCAGAATCTTCACCTTGCCCTCATAGTCCTTCGCCAGTTGCGACAGGCGCGGCTCGAGCATCTTGCACGGGCCGCACCAGCTTGTGAAAAAATCAACTGCAATCGGTATCTCCGACCCGCTTATCGCACCGTCAAACATTTCAGGAGAAATCTCCAATGGCGACATGCAATCACCTCCATGGGTTAATTCATGTGAAATAAGTCGAAGATGACAAATGTCAACCAACAATGATCGACTATAACAAACGTATGTTCAGCATTTTAAAGCATCTTGACCGACTTTGACAAAAACATTGTTTTTGAAAATGACTTATTACACACGAATCAACATTTATACTGCATTACATTTTGCAACGACACAGTCGTTGCATTCCAGAAAAAGCAATTCTTCACAAACACCGCTACTCCGCTCGTCGCCAGCATCCGCTCACCGCATACAACAATCATGCTTTTTCTGGAATGCAAAAACGTCAGTTTTTGCGTCTTTTCCGACGTCCATCACTTCCACATTTCAAACTAACTAGTCCATACGCACATTATACCCGATTGGAAGCATCTCACGTCTATTATTATAAGGTATTCAATTTAATAACACAACATTATCGCACAACACCCGGGCCGGGGAACCGATCGAGTCCGAGGACGTCCAACAGGCGCTGTCTCTGTCGCCTGAAGTTCAGAATAAATTTTTCTTCATTCAAATTCTGTATGCGAAGCTCGATGGCGTCCTCATGGTTGTCCTGGTAATACTTCTCCTTTATATACGTCGGTATGAACAGGTATCTCGTGTAGAGCCGCTGGGCGGCAATATTGTAGCGGCGCACCTCGAGGTACATCGTAGTACATCTTTGAGCTATGGCATATTCTATTGAATTCACTAGCATCTGCTCGGCGATCTTTCGTCGCGTGAACACCGGGTCCACCGCGATATTTGTTATATGCGCTTCGCCCTTTATCACCCACATCCCTATGTACCCGAGGATCGACTCGTCGCGGTCCAGCGCGACAATATATCGCGCAAACCGGTTTTTGTTCATCTCGTCGATAAAGCATTTTATCGGCCACGGCCTCGGATATGCCGCGACCTCGATCGTGTATACTTCCTGGAGATCGCCCATCTCCATCGGCCTGACGGCCACAGGTATACATTTCCTCTGCCTACACTCTGATGCCAAAGTTACGCTCCGCATTTGTCAGACACAGATAGCGGGGATTTATCTCCCGCCAGTGACGGCCGGTCTCGCTTCCGGCGATCCGGCAGACCAGCCTCGCAGTTGGATACTTCATTTTATCATCTACACACATCTTTATTGTAACATTTTTTTCCGATTCAAGCACCTCCGCCGCCTGCCCCGCGCCGTCTCCCGCTACGGTTATCTCCGCACCGGCAAAATCCGCCAGCCGCCCGGCCAGCCCCTCCGGCGTATCCAGACGCTCTTGCTCAATACATTCGACACCACCCTGTTTCTTGCGGTATATCGCCGAGAAAAACTCTTTCTTCGTGCTCCGCATCAGCGGCATAATGTATTCCGTTTCCGTGTCGAGCCCGTGGCAGAGCGCGCGCATCGAGGAAACAGGCACCACAGGAATATCCAGCGCCTGCGCGATTGTCTTTACGGCAACCACGCCGATCTTCAACCCGGTCAGCCCGCCCGGCCCCACGTCCACTGCAAGTTTGCCGATGTCTCTCATGCCGCGCCCCTGATCCGCCAGAAGTTTCTTTAATCTGGGTATAAGCTCCTCGACACACGACCGTGCGCCCTCGAAAGCATCTTCACCCACAATGCAGCCGTCTTCCATTATCGCTATACTGCTCGCGGGCGACGATGTGCTCACTCCGACTGTCAACAAATATTCATCCTCCTTAAACAAGCAATAACCTGACCCGGCGCAACCGGAACCCAAAAGGTCACATTTTCGTGCCCAAACAAATGCGGTTTGAGCACGGCACACAGAGTTTCATTGTTACCACAGTCATCGCATTCACACTCGTCCACACCGGTTTTCCATCGTTCCGGCGCTACGCCCCTGAACGCAGGGACTGAACGCTGCGGTCACCTCATTATCTGCCTGGCGACAACATGCTGTCGCTTGCGGCGCGTTAAGGGCCTAATATTTGATTCGTGTGTAATTAGCCATTTTCAATACAGCCGCTGTTGTTAAAGTCAGCAGAAATTCACAAAAACGCTATTTGCGAGTTCTCTATTGTCGCTTATTGTCTGTTGACAAATGTCATCCGCGCATTTTTACACACGAATCAATATTTCTCGCTTACATACAATTCCATTAACTCATCGTAATATTGCCCCAGTGCCTTTACTTCCGGCGCGTTGCTCGCCATTCTATCGATCATCTGCGGGTCCCCGATGACGGTCTGCACCGCTCTTGCCAGTCCGCCCATGTCGCCCGGCTCGAAAAGCAAACCGTTCACTCCCCTGTCGACACGCCCCGGTATCGCGCCTATATCCGCGGCTATCACGGGGACACCCGCCTGCCACGCTTCGGACAGCACGAGTGAATACGTCTCGGGCAGGCGCGTCGCGTTTATCAGGCAATCCGCTCCGGCAAGTATCCCCGGCAGCTCTTTTTCCTCATAAGCACCCGCGTTCCTGATATTCGAGTACGCGGCGACAGCGGCATCGAGCATCTCTTTCACATCCGCGTCTATGCGGCCACCGTGAAATGTAAGCACAGCCTGCTCAGGAGCAATGTCTTTGAATACATCTATCAGCAGATCGGCCCCCTTGCTTCGCGAGATCGTCCCGAGCGCTGCAAATCTTACGGGCAGATCAACCACGCCTTTGTGCTCGACCTCGAACTTCGCGATACCCAGCTCGATCACACGCGCATTCTCCAGTTCGAAACCCTCTCTCCTGAAAATCTGAAGAACAAATTCCGATAGGGCAGTAACGACGTGAACCCTTTTCACAGCCATCTGCCTCGCTCGGACAACATTACCGTAAAATGCCGCCTCGGGGCCGCCCCCGCGCATTTGCCGCCACATCTGCCTTCGCTCTACTGCCTGTTTTTCTCCGCAGTATCGCGCGCAGTTCTTTCCACTGTCCGCAGTGTCGCAATAGTTCCCGTTTTTCCTGACGAGAAAAAACTGCTTGCAAAACAGGCTGAAATCATGCAGTGTCAACACAGTGCGCGCACCTGACCCGACCGCGCCGGGAAGCGCGCCGACAGGCATATCGGTTAACTGGTGAATATGAACGACATCAGGTGCTATCCTGTCGAGCGCCGCATAAAACAAATCGTTCAGCGCCCTCGCATCCGGCCCCGGCGGTGCAAAATCGCCCTCTCGCTCCGTTCGGGTGATTTCCAGCAGCCCGACACCGTTTTCTTCCGTGGCGTCGATCACCGGTTCGATCTCTTCGGCCACCGTTTTTGGGTACAGAATACTTACTTTATGACCATCCCCGGTTGCCATACGCGCAAGCTGTAATACCAACTTTTCTGTGCCGCTGTACAATTCGGGTTTTCTGTGCAATATATGCAATATATTCATGGATATTCACCTGCTGTAATGTGCAGAATTACAATTTCGCCGCTACTCGTCAGGAACATAATGTTGCAATTGGCTGTATCCTGCTTCATCCTTATAGTATAGCCGCCCTGCACAGAAGTCAAAATAGTCATGGGAGCCAATTGCAAAATTCTGATTCTGCTGCGGTCGGCTGCTATTGTCCATAGCTGCGTTGTCGGCACAAAATCGTCCTCGACGTACTCTACAAGTACGCCTGCGAGGATTTTACACCTCCGCCTTGCTCTGAACAATTTCG
>JAJRTR010000109.1 GCA_024278215.1 bacterium | reverse complement strand
ACGGTAACTGGAGAGGCCCTCTCAATGGGGCCTCTCTTTCTTTTTCTCTCCAGTTATCGTCCTGAATGCGATAAACTCGCCTTTCTATCCTTTCTACACTACATGTTGTGGTCACCCACTTGATTCCCGGATGCCCCATAAATACTCCTGTCTACAGGGCTATTATAACGACTAAAAAGCTGTTTATCAGCATTTTTTATCAGTTCTGAAAACAGAAAACAAAAACGGCGGGAAAAAAATCTCCCGCCGTTTATTATTTCTTTTATTCAGCCCGCAATTACTTTACTTCGTAGCTGTAGTCGCTCGTGTAGATTGTGAGGAAGTTGGAGCAGTTCAGCGGTATGGGCATGAATGAATCAATGGAAGCATTGGCTGCGGTGAGCGTGATGATACGGAGGTAGCCTGACGGGTTGTCGCCAAGCGCCGCACGCTTGATTTTGCCTGAGAATTTTCCGCCGTCGATATCCGCTTCAGGTTCCGCGGAGAAGAGCATGCCTTCCATGAAATTGCCGCCCATAAGTTTCTGTATATCCAGCACCATCATGCCAGTCTGCATGACTCTGTCGATGTTTTCCTGGCCGATCTGGTCGATGTACTCCTTGCCTGCGTCCATAAGCATCGGCATGAATTTATCCTGAACTTCTTTTTCTTTTGCGAGCGGGAGGTAAATCCAGAGTTTACCAACCATGAGTCCTTCGCCCTGTTCAGTGTCGGGGTTTGTGATTTTTACGCCGTAGAGTTGAATGTACGGAGGATCAATTGTTCCGCCGCTGATCGCGCCCTGAACGGAGAAGTCGACATAGAGATAGTCATCGTCATAACCGGCTGCGAGATCAATCAGGTCCGCATCGTCTGCGACGATATCTTCCGAGTTGTCCATGTCGGCAACACCGGAAACAACATTTTCATGTCCGGGAAGCGCGCCGGTTGTAACATTGTTGTTGGAGTCTGTGACTGTGATGTAATATTCGACTTTAGCACCTGAGGCCTGTACGGGGATTGTACCGGAATATGTGCCGTCGCCGTTGTCGCTCATGTCAACTGTGCTGACAGCGCCGCCGTCGACCGAGTAGCTTAGTTTGACAGATGAAATTGTGGCTTCCTCTTCTTCATCTTCGAGGGTTATTGTTGCGGTTACTTTAGCATCGGAACCGGCTGTAGCGCCGTCGACTGTTACTTCACCGATGGTCGCGAAGGTTGTTTCCATAATGTTGCCGAAAGCATCCTCTTCATCACCTTCTTCGTCGTCCCAGTCGTCCCAGTCGTCTTCGCTCTCTGCGCTTTCTGTGCTGGTTGCGCCTTCGGCACTTTCAGCACTGTCTGTCGTGTCTGCTTTTGCGTCACTGTCGTCCTGCGCCTGGGCGATGGCGATTCCCATATCAACTGTTGCGATTCTCGCCACGGGAAACATAGCTACTCCAAGGGCGAAGATAAACGCACACATTACTACCAACAGCATCTTGATGTCTCTCATTAACACTCTCCTCTCGTTCTGCCTGTTTCTGGTATTTTGTTTATCTATAAGGCTCGTAAAAAGCCTTCGAGAAAAAATTATTGAATATTTGCCGCATGATATGCCTCTACAGTAACAGCACATCCTCGCTACTGAAAAGCGGCGATATACTTGTACGCCCGGTATACTATCACCTACGAAAATACTTGTCAATATTATATTTTTTTTCTATCCGAAATCTCGCTGGTTTACACAGCATTCCTTTTCAATTCTTATGTATATTCTCAGAACTATCTTACACAAAAGGAAAAGAATAAAGTGCTCGCCGCGCGAAATGATTTTCCCTCGTTGCGCTTCTCTGAAGTTGTAACGCATATTATTTAGAGAGCTATTGCCAAAAGTGATTTTTTCAATATAGTATACACAAATCTTATTGTCATGTCATATAAAATGAGTGTTATGACATAATCTGACAATACAATTAAATGGAATGTATTTAACAGTGCCAGGGTCGATACTGTTCAGACGCTGATCACAAGAATCTCATTACTCATTTTTCGAGTGTTTAACACGATTGGAGATAAGAGCCAATTGCAAAATTCTGATTCGGCTGCGGTCGGCTGCTATTGTCCATAGCTGCGTTGTCGGCACAAAATCGTCCTCGACGTACTCTGCAAGTATGCCTGTGAGGATTTTACACCTTCGCCTTGCTCTGAACAATTTCGCTCGACCTCGCTACGAACATAATTTCGCAATTGGCTCATAAGTATAGTTAATTCCTCGAAACAGCATGAAAAATAAAGAACGCGGGAGCTACCCTACATGATTCTTGCAAGGTTCCTTCCTTTCCTCGGTTGGTTTAGCGATTATTCCAAAGATAAGCTCAGATCGGATATCATAGGCGGGCTGACTGTCGCCATGGTACTGATTCCCCAATCCATGGCTTATGCTCAACTTGCAGGACTGCCGCCGTATTATGGTCTCTACGCGGCTTTTCTTCCTCCTCTTGTCGCTTCGCTGTTCGGGTCGAGCTATCAGCTTGCGACCGGCCCGGTGGCAGTTGTTTCGCTCATGACAAATACTGCTCTTGCACCGCTTGCTACCGCCGGCAGTGATATGTTCATTGCCTATGCGATTCTGCTTGCGCTTATCGTGGGTGCTTTCCAGTTCACTCTCGGCGCGCTCAAGCTGGGGCTTGTTGTCAATTTCCTGTCGCATCCGGTGGTCAACGGATTCACGAATGCTGCCGCTATCATCATCGCGACGAGCCAGTTGTCGAAATTATTCGGTGTTTATGTTGACAAAGGGCACCACCATTATGAGACGATATATAACGTAATCATCTCGGCTTTTAACTACACGCACCTTCCCACACTGGGCATGGCGGTGGTCTCTTTCGCCATTATGATCGGCATGAAAAAGCTCAACCCAAGGTTGCCCAATGTGCTTATGGCCGTAGCGGTCACAACCGTTCTGTCCGCACTCGTCGGCTTCAGCAATGACTTTTACGCCGACATTTCAGAGATAAAATCAGATGAGATCGTCAGTGTGATCGAAGAGTTCAACGAATCCGTCAGACTCGGGAATGAAAAGAGCGAGCAAAGGTTTCTTTTGCGGGAGGAACTCGACAGGACAAAGGAACAACACGGTACCAACACGGTTGAATACCTTTTGCTTTTCAACAAAATCGCAATACTTAATGTTGAAATCGAGGACTTGCGCGAGAACCAGCATGAGTTGAGATATGAACTGCGGAATTCACACTTCAATGCAGTGGACACGGGCGAGGGTAAACTTTCGTTTTACCTTGCCGGGAATGCGCCTCCCGGAAGTAAAATCAAAGGAAAGATATGGCGTATCAAAGTCGGCTATTCCGAATTGAATACGGAAAGAATCAAAATGATGGGCGGCGGCGCCGTCATCGGCGAGATTCCTGCCGAACTGCCAAAATTCAAAATTCCTAAAATCGATTTTAAGATTATACTCACATTGCTCCCCATGGCGGTGATCATTTCCATACTCGGATTTATGGAAGCGATATCAATCGCCAAAGCAATGGCTGCAAAAACAGGCCAGCGGCTCGACCCCAACCAGGAACTTATCGGACAGGGGCTGTCGAACATAGTGGGTTCATGCTTCAGCAGTTATGCCGTGTCCGGCTCATTCTCGCGTTCGGCGGTGAACCTGCAGGCCGGCGCGGCTACCGGCCTGTCGAATGTCATCAGCAGTATCGTTGTCGGCCTGACACTATTATTCTTCACGCCTCTGCTGTACCACCTGCCGCAGGCGGTGCTGGCATCAATTATTATGATGGCAGTGATCGGCCTCGTAAATGTAAGCGGTTTTGTTCATGCCTGGCAGGTCCAGAAATACGACGGCGCCATCAGCATAATAACATGTCTGACAACTCTGTATTTCGCACCGCACCTCGACCGCGGACTCATGATCGGGGTCGGACTCTCGATAGGGCTCTATCTGCTGCGAAACATGAAGCCCGCCGTTCACGTGCTTGCAAAGTTCGACGACGGCTCGTTCAGGGACGCCGAGACACATGGACTGGGCGAATGCAGGCATATAGCCGTGATGCGGTTCAGCGGCCCGATGTTCTTTGCAAATGTTTCTTTCTTCGAAGATACAATACTCGAGGAAGTCGCCGAAAAACCCGACCTGCGCCATATCCTTATCGTAGGCAACGGTATCACTGAAGTGGACGCTTCAGGCGAGGAATTCCTTTCTATTATGATCGACAGACTGCGTGAATCCGGATACGACGTTTCCTTCAGCGGACTCAACGAATCCGTGCTGGCCACTTTCAGTCGAACTCATCTCCTGGAGAAAATTGGCGAAGACCACATCTACAGGAATGTCGCAACGGCTCTCGAACATATTCATGAAGAAGCGCACAGGGACTCCGATGAAAAGAAATGCCCGCTCAAGGAAGTGTTCCCTGTTTCATTCGTAGCGGACAGGATGACCAGAGTATTGATAGTAGACGACGAGGAAGATTTTGTGTCCCTGCTGTCAAAGCGCATGAAAAAGCGGAATGTCAGGGTGTTCACCGCTAAAAGTGGCGAGGAAGCGCTCGAGAAAACACTGTCTACTGAAATGGATGTTGTGCTGCTCGACATAAATATGCCGGGCATCGACGGCATCGAAGTATTGCGGCAGATGAAGGAGCGCGACGAGTCCATGCAGGTGATTTTTGTTACGGGCAAGGCGACGATTCAGGTCAGTGTCGAAGCAATGAAACTCGGTGCATTCGATATTGTCCAGAAACCTGTCGAACTCGATTCCCTGATGGAAAAGATCAAACTTGCGAAGATCGAGCACATGAAACTTCGCCAGAACCTGTCGATGCAGGCTGCCGAGCAGATACTGCGCAAAAGCGGCTGGTAGTGAGCCTGTAAAAAATATGAAAGATTCATTCACTTGTCCGACCTGCATTTTGAACAGGCGGCATCCGGTTTCAAGGCGATAGCGACATGTCCGTCGATCTTATTTCCGCTCCGGGTAGTGACGACCTGCAAAGACCAGCGTTGCATTTTCAACCCGGCAACACGGGTAAAATCTTCTATTTCTTCTATCGTGTAATGGTGTGCGAGATAGGTTTGGGATGCTGACACGCCGGCTGCTTCAAATGTGCCTTCCTCGTAACCCATCGCTTTTCCTTCTTCATATCTTTTTCGATATAACGGTTTGTCGTCATTGCGGGCAAAATCGCTTATGTAAAGTATTCCATCGTTGCGCAGGACCCGAAATATCTCGCAGGCAACTGCCGCTCTGTTTTCCGCACCGATAATCGTTGTCCAGAAAGCATGAGTGACCACGCAATCGAAGCATTCGTTGCGGAATGGCAATGAGTATGCGTCCGATACGGCAAGTTGAGGCAGGTTGCCGGCGGGCGCATGTGTCTTCAGCCGTTTCACCGCGTTGTTCAGTGATTGCGCGTTTATGTCCGTCCCCGTTATTGCGTCGTATCCTTTCTCGAACAGTTCGATTATCGCACGTCCCTCGCCGCAGCCCAGGTCGAGTATGTGTGAATCCTTATTTATGTAGTCAAAAAGCAAATGGGAGATATGTAAAGACGAAGGTACATGCCCGCCATCGAAGAGCTTCCATTTTTCAGATTGAATATTCATTGCTATATTCTTTCGAGAAAACGCCGCACTTCATCGATATCCGCGGGCAGAGTCGACGCGCCGCCCGTGATACCTGCCATCGCAATTTTTGTGAAATCGTAATCTCTTAGTTCATCGACACTTTCTATGAGAACTGTTTCCGCACCCGCGCCGCGGGATACCTCGACAAGTCTCGCGGTATTCGCACTGTTTTTTCCGCCGACAACGATCATCAAGTCAACCTGCCCGGCAACCTCCGCCGCCGCGCGCTGGGCCTCGAGTGTCCAGTTGCAGATCGTATCGAATACTTTAAGGTCGCCGATGCACCCGGTCAGGTGATCTTTTATCTGTGAAAACCCGGATGGAGAGAAAGTAGTCTGTGCAAAAAGGGCCGACGGGATACGGGGAATACTCATTTGCATCAGTTGCTTGAGGCCGGCCACATGGACCGTACTTCCCGGCGCGATGCTCGTGTGCGTTTTCATTTCAGCGTGCCCGTGTTCGCCCGCAATATAGATGAGACGTCCTTCGACAGCGCATTCCCTTATCCTGTACGTAACCTTTGCAACTTTCCCGCATGTGCCGTCGAGCAGGTTAATGTCCTTTGCCCTGAGAACGCTGATTTCTTCGGCAGGCAGCCCGTGTGCCCTGATGACTGCCGTGCATTTTCCGGGGACATCGTTCGCAGTCGACACAGTCTGCACGCCCCTGTCACGAAACATTTCAACAACTCGCCGGTTATGGACGATTTCACCGATTGTATACAAAGGACGTAAATTATCTGACAGTGCGTTTTCGACGAGATTTACAACCCGTCTCACACCGCCGCAGAATCCGGCGTTTCCGGCTATTGTCACATCCATAATAAAGCCCGTATCTTCTGCGCAACACCTGTCAGAATTCAATATCAATTGTAAAATCTTCGTTGTTGTTGTTGAAACCGACGGCAAGTATCTTCTTTCCCCTGTCCCACAACCAGCCATGGAAAGGTTCCTCGCCCGGAAGGTCTTCGAGCCACGCTTCGTGAAGCGCTCTTCCATTGTGCGAAATCTTTTTTGGATATTTATCTGAAGAATAAAAAAAGACAGTAATATTCTTCCTTGTCGCAATCATTTCTTTCCCGGATTCACCGCCTGATCGGGTTTTGCCGGTAAGCTTCATTCCTGATCCGGACTCGTCGAATGCGAAGTCGGTAAGTATGTACGCATTTCCCGCGGGGTAACTTATTCCATCGTCTTCATAAAGAGACAGCTTTGTGTCGTTACCGGGATATACGTGAAGCAGAAGCGGGTCGGCGCGATAGTTGTCGGTACACTGAACGACGGGTGCCATCGGAATGATGCTTCCGGCACGCACATAAACAGGAATTCTATCGAGGGGCGCTTCCCCCTGTACATCCGTGCCGCCTGTATACTTAACGCCTGTATAGAAATCGAACCAGTTGCAGCGAGGCAGATATACACTGCGACTGCGTGCGCCCCGCTCCATAACCGGAGCGATCATCAGGTCGGGACCGAACATGAACTGATCGTCCATCGAAAGGCATTTATCGTCATCATCGAACTCAAGAGCCATTGACCTCATTACGGGTATTCCAGTGAGCGAGTTTTCATGGAACGCATTATAAATATAAGGCAGCAGCCTGTAGCGAAGCCGGATGTGCTCCCTTGCTATGCGAAGCACACGCCGCCCGAACGACCACGGCTGCTGCGCACGCGACAGCATCATTGTGTGAGTGCGGCAGAAGGGATAGAAAACTCCGAGTTGAATCCAGCGCGCAAACAATTCAGGAGTGCAGTTGCCTGCGAAGCCCCCGATATCCGCGCCGGCAAACGAAACGCCCGACATACCCAGTCCGCACAGCATGGGGATGCTCAAACGCAGATGCGCCCATGAACTCGTGTTGTCTCCGGTCCATGCCGCCGCGTATCTCTGTATGCCTGCAAAGCCCGAGCGTGTGAGAATAAACGGTCTCTCACCGGGTCGCGCCCTGAGCATACCGTCGTGAGTCGCCATCGCTTCGTGCTGGGCGTAAAGATTCCTCAGTTTCAGATGCGGTACGCGCCTGCCCTTTTCCTCATGATAGATGTCGTCGGTTTTTATGCGCCGAAGATGCGGTTTTATGTTTACACTCGGTTCGTTCATATCGTTCCATATTCCGGCATTGCCGCTGACATTCATGAAACGCTCGACATGACCGGCCCACCAGTCGCGGACATCGTCGCGCACGAAGTCCGGAAAATGCGTCTCGCCCGGCCACACGATGCCTGTGAAAAGCCGTCCGCCACGTTCTTTGCAGAAAAAGTCGTTCTCGATACCTTCACGGTACATATCGTAATCCGTGTCGATTTTTACGCCGGGGTCGATAATCGTAACGATGCGGAAGCCGTCTTTTGCAAGATTTTCAGTCATCGCCGCCGGGTCGGAAAACCTTCTCGGATTCCACGTGAAGACGCGGTAGCCCTTCATGTAATGGATGTCGAGATGGATCACGTCGCAGGGGATATTATGTTCCCGCATTTTATCGGCGATCTGTTTCACTTTCTTTTCGTTCTTATAGCTCCACCGCGACTGGTGGTAGCCGAGCGACCACAGCGGCGGAATCGAACCGCGCCCCGTGAGGGCGGTATATCTTTCTATTACATCTTTGACGCGCGGCCCCGCGATTATGTAGTAATTGACGGGTCCGCCTTCGGCCCCGAAAGTGTAGTATTGCTTGCTTATGCCGCCCATGTCGAAAAAAGGCTTCCATGAATTGTCGAAAAATATGCCGTAAGCAGTGTCGTCGTGGAGGCCGATAAAAAAAGGAATGGCGATATACAGCGGGTCGCTGTCCCACTGGTGATTCGCGGCGTCGGTGTTCCACATCACCATCTTTTTTCCGCGCCTGTCGATGGTAAAAGCTTTTTCTCCGAAGCCATAGAAGTGCTCATTGTCGTGAATGATTTTGTCGCAGCATACGCGGCTGCCGCGCGACCCGACGCCGCCCCACTTCGCGTCTTCGCACAGCACGCGCCCGGATTTATCTTTCGCCTTGACTCTGAAAGGATCACGACATATTTCAATATTCAGCGCACCGGTGTCAATTATCCAGCCATCTTCATTTTCACCGAAATCAAACTCCGCTTTTTCGGGCATGTCCATCACGACCGACCATGAGATGGCGGGCTCGATCTCAGTATGGCCGGGCGTAACATTTACACGCACAATTTCAGGAGTGCAGACAGTAATCGAGGCGGCACTGCCCTCGACGCAAAACTCCACTCCGGTGCCTGTTTCCACCGCCTTTGTGATTTCGCCGATATAATTTATGCTTCGTCGTCTTCTTATTGTCATAGCACAAATGCTCCAGATGAAACTGTTATTTACTCTTCGCTTCATTCAGAATGACAAACATAACGCTTGCACCTTAGAGTAATGCAAACCAGTGTCATGTCACACAAGTAAATGTGCAAAATGTGTAGACAAGGTCGGGTGCACCGTACCCCGCATAACCTCAATATCGGTCACTTAAGCAATAATGACACTCGAAAAGCCCTGTGTTTATCTTTAATAATATGTCTCATTGTCACGCTATGTGACCGGTATTGACGCTAACCCGTCTCACGGCTTTTCTTTGTTGACACGACACTAGTTGCGAAGTTTGATTCTTTCGCCTGTTTTCGCGCTTTCGACAGCCGCGGCGGCATAGTCAACAATACGCACAGATGTCTTCGGGGCGACCACCGTATGTCTGTTGCGTATCACGCATTTCGCGAAATGTTCGACGCATCGCCTGTATCCGAATATCCAGTCGTCCTCGAGATTGCCATAAGCAAACTGATTCTCTCCGCGATATAAGTGAAGTGTCGGCTCCTTCTTCAGTTGCGAACTTGCGAGGGTCAACCAGATGATGCCCGCCGAACCTGTCAGTTCCATATTGTCGTCGCGTGGATAATATGCCGAACGTATCGTCATATCAGGCGCATAAGCAAAATCCATCGACGCATAAACTCCCGGTTTCCTATGTTTCCACGTGACAACAGCAGTTCGCGCGCCGCCCGTCGCGTGCCGCGTAAACGCGAATAATTCTTTTATCGGCCCGAGCGCACAATATGCGAACGACAACTTTTCATAAAGTTCGCGAAAAAAGCTTTTCTCGAAATCCGGCTGCCGGTTCACTTCAGGCGGCGTGAATTCCGGGTTAAGATACGTGTCCCAGCCGCCATGGCCTGCAACAATGCATCGCATCCTGATATTGTT
>JAJRTR010000108.1 GCA_024278215.1 bacterium | reverse complement strand
GAAAAAACGATAGTAAAGTGAATTTGACGGGAGTTGACGGGTAAGATCGAGTTTGATGGAGAATACGAAACACGGGAGGGAACGAAGAAGATGGAAAAAAAAGAGTATGATCTGATAATAGTAGGCTCCGGCCCGGGCGCGCTCTCATGCGCCATGTACGCCACAAGGGCCGGATTCTCGGTGCTGACGCTCGATCGCGGAATGCCCGGCGGACAGATGGCCATGACCGAGTGGGTCGACAATTACCCGGGTTTTCCTGAGGGGATTTCGGGTCAGGAATTAACCGAAAGGATGTTGAAACATGCTCAGCGGTTCGGTGCCGAACAGGCTTATGGAAATGTAGCGAAGATAGAAGATCGCGGCGAAGATTGTTTTTTCAATGTGCACACGGACAGCGGCGAGGTCCTCAAAAGCAGCATGGTCGTCATAGCCACAGGCGCACAGCCGAGATCGCTCGGGCTCGAAGGAGAAAAAAGACTCAACGGGCGCGGCGTGTCCTATTGCGCGATCTGCGACGGCAATTTTTTCAAAGGGAAAACCGTCGCGGTGATAGGCGGCGGCGACGCGGCGGTCGAGGAAGCCACTTATCTGAGCAATATCGTGGATAAAGTTGTTCTCGTGCATCGGCGCGACGAACTGCGCGCTTCGCAGGTGGCACAGGATGTCATGACGGCAAGGGAAAATATCGAGATCGCATGGAACTCGCAGATCGAAAATGTTCTCGGCGATGAAAAAGTCGAGGGTATCCGTATTCGAAACACGAAAACAGACGAGAAGAAAGTGATCGACTGCGAAGGCGTATTCTTCTATGTAGGCATCGTGCCGATAACGGAATTCGTCAAAGACCTTGTCGAACTCGACGCGCAGGGCTTCATCGTAACAAATGAAAATATGGAAACTTCAGTTTGCGGCATATACGCTATCGGGGATGTCCGCAGGCCTATGTACAGGCAGATCGGAACTGCTGTATCAGACGGCATTGTCGCCGCTCTCAACATGGATGTCGCCATGCACAAAAAACCGCCAAGAGTAGGTTGAGTATAAGTATTACCCGCGAGCCAATTGCAAATTATGCGGGATAATAAACTGATGTTCGGCGGAGGTTGCTTTATGCCCGCTTTCAATGATACTCTCGACACGGTGCGGCTCGACAAGTACATCGACGTGATTCAGGAACAGAACAGGAAAACGTCGCGTCTCGACGGCTGGTTCCTGTCGCGCGAGATCATGATGAACCGGCTCGAGGAGATCGACGGAAAGTATTCGCCCGCGACGACACAGGCGCTCCTGCTCGAGGATGTCGTCGAAAAACTTCCCTTGAGCATCAGGGCCGGCGAGGTTTTCGCCGGCACGGAAGACGACGCTTTCGCTTGCAGCTATGCACTGATAAATCCCGGTTTCAAAGTCGAAAATTTCGAAGGCTACTGCGACGAAGATGCTGTATACAATGATATTAAACCTGACGGCGCAACAATAACACAGGACAGAATCGACAGGGTGCGCGACTTCTGGGCTGCGCAGCCGTTCGCGAAAAAAATCAGTGCAGTTTACGATGCGGCGGGCGGCGACACGGCGGAAGCCGTTTTTTTCGTCGAGCGGGTCACGGGGCACACGATACCTGATTTTCGCGACGCGATGAAGCGCGGCATCGAATGCCTTATAGAGGAGATCAGCGCACGACAGGAACAGGATAATAAGCATGGCGATTATTACGAAGCGATGAAAACCGCGCTTGGTTGCGCCGTTGTGCTCGCGCGCCGCTACAGCACTCTGGCCGGCGGGCTGGCCGCGGATGAGAAGAGCGCGGAAAGAAGGGCGGAACTTCTACTGATCGCCGACACATGCACAAAGGTACCCGCGCGGCCCGCCGGAAATCTCTACGAAGCGATACAGTCCTATATTATCCTGTGGCAGGTGATGAACCTCGAGCAGGGCCCGAATCCTTTCGCGTTTTCTGTCGGCAACCTCGACAGGATTCTACAGCCCTACTACGACAAAGATAAGCTGGACTATGACCTGGCGGTGCAGCTTGTCCGCCACCTGCTGGCGTTCTTCTGCACAGGCGACCGCAACTGGGCAATATCCCAGAATATCATGGTCGGAGGCATGGACCGCGACAGCGGCGACATGACGTGTGATATGTCTTATGTAATCATGGACGCATTCGCGCAGTCGAATTATTCGCAGCCAAACCTTTCTGTGAAAATACACCCTGCGACACCGATACAATTCTACAGGAAAATCGCCGAATTCATGTTCGATTTCGGACATAGCACGCCGTCGTTTTTCAGTGATCCCGTCATATTCAGCGCGATGGAAACGAAAGGAATCGAAAAAAAGGATATGCCGCTGTATGGTATCGCAGGCTGCCAGGAACCGCTTGTGATGGGCATGGAAAACGCAAATACGACAAATAGCTGGCTGAATCTCGCGAAGGTTCTCGAACTCGCAATCACCGGCGGCATGTCAACGATAACCGGAAAGCAGATCGGCCCGCCGCCTGCCGAACTCGGCATCGGCCATTCTCATGTCGACTCGCTTCATAGATTGAAAGACAGGTTCTATAAATATCTCGACTATTATCTATGCCGTATGCGCGAGGCTGCCAATGGATGCACAGAAGCGCTTTCCCTGCTTCCCGTGCCTTTCAAATCTGCATTCATGGGCGCGCGGGAGACCGGCGTCGACATGCGTTCGACCGACGAACAGGGCACGAAGTATAACGCCTCCGGCTGCCTGATACACGGTCTTGCCAATGTCGCCGACTCTTTCTCTGCCCTTGCCTTTCTCGAAAAGGATGTCGAACGGTTGTTCGGAGTGTCGGTCACGGATTTATTGGAAGCTGTTGCTGTGAATTATGAGAACCGTAATGAAATCCGCGACATCGTTCGACGTGTCGCGCCGAAATATGGAAATAATGATGTGGCGGCGGATACGGAAGTTGTCGAACTTCAGGAGCGTGTGAGCACGCTGGTCAACAAACTCACAAATCCGCTCGGCAACAATTTCTGCGCGGACTGGAGCACTCCAAGCACTAATCTTCTTTACGGCTGGTGGACAGGTGCCACACCCGACGGCAGGAAGGCACGCGAAGCCCTGAACTACGGACTCGACCCGGTTGTCGGAGCAGGCAGAAAAGGGCTGCTGTCGCGTATCGCAAGCCAGTCGAAACTTAATTACGCCGTGATGTCGGGCGGCAGCGCAGTCGCTCTAAGCATCAATCCCGATCCGCTGAATGGAAAAACGATCGAGGAAAAGGCCGATTACCTCACAGATGTGATCTCTGCCGTTTTCGGCTTCGTGGAACCTGTGAAACCGACACTCATGTACGCTTATTTCAACGTATTCTCCGCAGACACGCTTTTTGACGTAATGGAACATCCTGAAAACTACCCGGAGCCGGTACTTGTCAGGATTCACGGACAATACGGCGATGCGCGCCATCTTTCCCCAGACATTCTATGCAGGGATATCATCCCGCGACTCGATAATATGTCAACTTCCTTTTAATTAATCAAATATCAACTCAAGTCTTCATTAATAAATATTATATTACAATATAGTAGGGTTGTTTTTAAGTATTACTATTTGTAATGTTGACAAATAGTGCAGGATGAAAAAGATAATATGAATTTTATTGAAAAAACGTATTGACAATTCCATTTATCAGGCTAATAATCATGTCATTCACCTGCGTAATACAGATAAACATGATGATCGTTTATAAGTGGAAAATAATGACGTATTGCTAATAAGTCATTTAAAGGACCATCTCTGGATTTGCCTTACATCAAGAATCATAATGATATTCGAAGACTTAGGATTATTGGGTAATAATTAAGAACTTTAACAAATGTAAATATTAATAAAACGGGTGATATGTCATTATATTACAATAATATCATTGCTTGGTAAATTTGTTTTTAGATGCCCGGATAGTTCATGCTGTGGATTCTCCACGGGGAGGAGTGGAAGATAACATATCATTTGTCCACGCGGGAGATCACCTCATCCGTGCGTGCATCACGGATGAGGCGTGGCAACCGAACAACTGGATTAATAGCGATAAAGGGAACTAAAAATGTATGATATTGAAATAATATGTATATGCAGGCATACAAAAAAGCAGTCTTTGATGAAATGTGATCAGGTAACAATTTAAAATAAATATATTGAAAATCAGGAATTTGTAAAAAAAACCGACTATTTGAAAAGACGGCATATTATTTGATACAGATAGTCAAATTGTATAAGGAATCAGGATGTTGATCGGAAAAATTGATGAAAGAGGCAATATTCATGAGTACAGACCAGAGCACTGTTTCATCAGAAATAATGAAATTGAACAAGTATCTCACTTTTGCGCTGGGTGATGAGGACTACGGTCTGGAGATACTGACGGTCAGGGAGATCATGGGACTGCTTGAGATAACTTCGGTTCCACGAATGCCTGAATTCGTCAAGGGGGTCATCAATCTGCGCGGCAAGGTGATTCCTGTGATCGACCTGCGCTTGAAGTTCGGACTTGATGAAATTGAGGCCACTAAGGAAACGTGTATTATCGTTGTAGACCTGACCGACATGCTGATGGGGATAATAGTAGACCGGGTGTCTGAAGTAATGGACATAAATGACGACATGATCGAAGAGACGCCGCAGTTCGGTGTTTCCGTTAACACGGAATTCATAAAAGGGATAGGCAAGACGAAAGAAAAAGTAATAATGATACTCGATATCAGGAAAGTTCTTACCGGGGAAGAGCTGAAGACAATCGCAACAACAGGTGATTGATAATGGTGTGCGGTCATGTCGGATACCAAAGATGACGAAAGTATCTTTACCCGGCAAATAATCATTACAAACGCTTTCGAGCTTTCAATATAAAACGAATCATCGCGACACAACAACAAGGAGGCATTTTTCATGAAGAGAATTAGTATAGCTCTATTAGTAATCGCATTCGTAATTATGGCAGTGGTTGCAGCATCGGCCGACACTGTGAAGATCGGTCTGAATTATCCGGAAACGGGCCCCTACTCCGTGCAGGGGCTCGACCAGCTTCGTGCCGCACAACTCGCCGTAGAAGAGATAAACGCGGACGGAGGCATCCTGGGCAGCAAAATCGAAATAGTAAAGAAAGACTCGAAATCGACAGTATCCGTGACGACAGAGAATGTCACTGATCTGATCGACAAGGATGGCGTAAAGATGGTATTCGGCGGTTCCTCCAGCGGAGTTGCCATAGCGGCCGGCAAGGTTGCGGCGCAAAAAGACAAATTGTTTTTCGGCACATTGACATATTCGACAGCAACGACAGGCTCGAAAGGCAACAGGCACATGTTCAGGGAATGCTACGACGCCTGGGCGGGAGCAAAAGTACTCGCCGGATATATGAATTCGCACTTCGCGGGCAAGAAATTTCTCTATATAACAGCCGATTATACGTGGGGTTACACTACAGAGTCTTCATTCAGGAAATTCACAAACACGGAAGACACCAGTGTCCATAAAGGAACGCTGACGCCTTTCCCCGGCGCGACCGATGCCGATTTCAAGAAGGCGCTTTCGTTCGCAAAGATGGTGAATCCCGATGTGCTCGTGCTGGTTCTGTTCGGAGAAGACATGGCGAATGCAGTACGGCAGGCTACGGCGATGGGGCTTAAAGACAAGATGCAGATTGTAGTACCGAACCTGACACTGGGCATGGCGGAAAGCGGCGGAGCGAAAGTCATGGCGGGCGTAGTCGGCGCATTACCGTGGTCGTGGCAGGTTCCATATAAATACAACTATGAGAGCGGCAAAAAGTTTGTCGAGAAGTTTGCCGCGAAATTCAAAAGGTATCCCAGCACCTCGGGCGCGTCGGCATATACGATACTCAAGGAATACAAAGCCGCGGTCGAAAGAGCGGGCTCGTTCGACACGGAGGCGGTCATCGCCGCGCTGGAGGGTCATCACTACACATCACTGAAGGACGAACAGTACTGGCGCAAGTTCGATCACCAGTCTGTGCAGACAGTCTATGCGGTAAAATGCAAACCCGAAGTCGAGGTCTTAAAAGACAAATATAAGCTTGATTACTTTGAGATTATCGACAGTATGCCCGGTGACGATGCGTTTATCACAAAAAGCGAATGGGAAGCGGCAAGAAAAGCGGCGGGCGTTCCCACGCAGCTCCAGTAACCGCGGATATTTTGCTGGTCGATAGGCATTTGAAAGGGGATATTTATGAAGTTAGGCATTAAAGGTAAAATCAATAGCATTATAGTGCCGGCGCTTATTCCGATGCTTCTGATAGCTATTGTTTCCTATATTTCTCAAAAGAATTATTCACTTGAAAGCAGTGATCGAATGAGCAAACTTGTAGTCGATTATGACACAAGGAACCTCAACAACTTTATCAAAGCGAGAGCTGAGTCTTTCCAGAAATGGGTAAGTGAAGATGTCTATGGAATGGCGATAGAGTTCGATACGATCGCAGAACTGGAAACGCTTCTTGTAGAGAAACTGTCTGAAGATTCAGATTTTGTGGTACTCGCCGTAACGGACAGTGACGGAAAGATACTCAAGAGTGCGGTAAGCAAAGATTTTCAGGGTGGTGGAGCAAGCGAGCTGGAAGGGAAACAGGCCGGGGTGAAAAAACTGGGGGCTGGTGGCAATATTTCAGCAGTTCTTGTGGAAAGTTCTCTTGTTTCGAGCAGTGACAAAGGATTCAAGAAGACTTATATGTTCGTCTATCCGTGCAAAGATACTTCGGGTGTCCGGAACGGTTATGTCTTCGCGCTGATGGACTGGACCGCTATTCAGGACAAAACCGCCGGGACTGCGGACGTGCAGATAAAAAACGGTTTCACAGGCGCGCAGGTAGCAATTATCGATCCGTCGACAGGTGAGATACTGGCCCATTCCGACACGGCTCTGATAGGCACAACGATTGATTCTGATACGGAATTCGCAAAATGGCTTTCCGGTTCGAGCACTGAAAGCGTTAAGAAATTCGATTTTGAATCAGGACGTCAATATGTCACAAAAGATGTGATAGCGCCGCCGTCGAGCTATTTAGGGGATGGCGCATCTTCCGATACCGGGTTGCGGCTTGTGTCTTTCGTGCCCGAAAAAGACATATTTGCTAAAGTCAATTCGATGCGGATGTTCAGCATCATTACGGCAGTTGCCGGTACGGTTATTCTGCTGCTTGTGTTCTGGTTTATGTCCCTGAACATCACCAGGCCGCTTCAGAGAATAATCGAAGGGCTGACCAGCGGCGCAAGACAGATAGCAAGCGCCTCGGAACAATTGACATCCTCCAGCGACGCCCTTGCACAGGGGTCGGGGCAGCAGGCCGCTTCGCTGGAGGAGACATCTTCCTCACTCGAGGAAATGGCCTCCATGACAAGACAGAATGCCGACAACGCGGAGCAGGCGAATATTCTTGCGAAAGAAGCGCGTGCCGCGGCCGACGACGGCAACGATAAGATTCAAAATATGCTCAGGTCGATGCAGAAGATAATAGATTCTTCAAACCAGACAGCCAAGATCATCAAGACAATCGACGAGATTGCATTCCAGACCAATTTGCTCGCATTGAACGCGGCGGTCGAAGCGGCGCGGGCGGGAGAAGCGGGCAAGGGCTTTGCAGTAGTCGCGGAAGAAGTCAGAAATCTTGCGCAGCGTTCAGCCGAAGCTGCGAAAAACACAGCAGCTCTTATTGATGAATCAGTGAGCAACACCGGCGAAGGTTCGAAGATCGCCGACGAACTGGCGAATTCTTTTGTAAATATCCTTGATAGTTCAGGGAAGGTAACAGGGCTGATCGCCGAGATCGCCGCTGCGAGCAAGGAACAGGCGCAGGGCATCGATCAGGTTAATATCGCGATAGGCCAGATGGACCAGATCACACAGCAGAACACAGGCATTGCCGAGGAATCAGCTTCTGCCGCTAATCAGTTGAATTCACAGGCTGAGGTTCTTAACCATATGGTTGACGGACTAGTGGATATGGTGGGAGGCGCCGGTGGCGGTAAAAAGAAAAATAAAACCGGTGCCGCTGCAATGATCGGCCAGGGAAGTATCTGTGAACTTGAAGATTCGGGTGTCGAAAGTCGAAGAACAGGCAGATTGCATTTTGCAAAAGCAGACAGTGCGAAATCCGATAACAGGACTGCCGGAAAACAGATAAAGGACGGTAGAGGTGTTTCGCAGAAGTCAATAACTCCTGAAGATATTCTGCCGCTCGAAGATGGAGACTTTAAAGATTTCTGATATATGCAGTTTTCGCATTCATGAATAATAAGGGAGAAGAGATTCTCCCTTTTTTTATGCTCACCCCTGAAAACCAGATAGTGCATTAAATCGTTGCTCAGGGGACACGTTTATCTCATGCACAAAGCAGATAACACTTTAACCGCACAGCACCGGTCTTACCACAACGCACTTTTGCAAAATATAAATATATTGTATTTGCTATTCAGCTTTTCATAGATTAGAATAATATAGAGAATATCCATAAATATAAGTAGTATTCATATAATTGCTTTAAAATCATTACGGGGCCGCTAAGCACTTGATGAGGTGAATCGATATGACAACTATGGACAGGGCAATTGTTGTGACCTTATTTCTTATATGTACTGTTGTGCAAGCCGGGGCGGTCGATGGCGGCAGAGTGGACAACGGCGACAATAAACAGGTGATATTTTCAACACTTTTCGGCTGGGGTACCGAAACGGACGCCCAGTACAACTTCTTTTTCAAGGTGCTTTTTGACTTTATTAAGGATGAACTTGGCGTGGACGCGGTACATGAGAATTACAGAACACAGGCGGAATTTTTCAAAGATGCCGGTTTGCCGGGAGAGAGATACGCGCTTGTCGGAAACAGAGCGCAGCTTTCAGTATTAATAAGGGATTACGGTTATACGCCGATCATTTCTTACGAAGTGCTGGGTATCAGCATAAACCAGGCATGTGTTTTCACACGTGACAGGGAAGTGAATTCGGTTTCCGACCTCAGGGGGAAATCTCTCAGCATATACGATTCCTCTTACGGCTACAGTATAATATGGGAACTGACAGGAGAGAACCCAGCTGATTTTTTCAGCAAAATAGAGATCAGCGGTGCCGGTCTTGGTGCTATGTACCTTTTTTCGGTCGGCGAGACGGATGCCGTTTTCGTTACGAAGCAGATATACGTGTTTCTGAAAAGGAACAATCCCGGAATTGTTAAAGGACTGAGGCGGATAGCCTGCGGAAAGCCGTATCATTTTCTCCCCTTGCTAGCATCGAAAGATTATTCGCCTGAAACAGCCGCCCGTATGTTTGAAATCCTTGATGAGATTCAAAAAGGCAATGATCTTAAATCATATACAGGTGTTATCAGGTCACAGAAGATGAAGTTTGTCGAGGTATTGCCGGAGTATTATCAGCAGGATGTCGAATTCTTCACTGAAGCTGAGAAGGAAGGGAGGTTGTCGGAGTACTATAAGTTGAAGAAACGCAATGAAAAAGAACAATAAATGAAAAAAATCAGAACCAATACTATCCCACTTTTTTATTTCATGACAGGCATAATACTCATTGCTCTATTGTTTTGCGGAGTGATGACATATTACCTGTATGCGTATCATGCCGATACCATGTGGAAACGCCAGATGATGCACAAGATAAACATGCTCAGGGCAAGCGCTGTGTCGAGACTCGGAGCGCCCCTTATGATAAAAGATTATGAAGAGGTTGATCGAATAATGACAGACCTCTTTGGATACGAAGTAATAGTCAATGTAGCGCTGATAGTCGATCGCGAGAGTGGAAAAGTATTTTACGACATCAATGACGACCATGAGGGGGAAATTTTCAGTGATCTGGTTTTGCCCAAAAATACGAAGTACAAAAAGAGCGAAATATCACTCGGCGGCGGTTTCGGATTTGTTGTGCCTGAAAAACTGACGATAGCAGACCTTATAATAGGCTTCGAGTATTCTAATGTCACGAAAATGCTGGAGGAAACATCGCTGAAAGATTATTCCAGAGCTTTGATAAGTGACATAAACAAAAAAATAAACTCGAAGAATATGGAATCCGCACGGATCACGGCAGTCAACATGTGCGCAAACAGCAAAAAGATAAAGTATGTGCAATGGCTGGACAATAATGGTGTTGTTTTTGTTAATAGTTATAAAAACAGGAAAGGAGAACTTGTTCAGGGCGAAGAAGGGCAGAAACTGGATGATCCTGTGGTGAAAACCGCGCTTCAGGTGAAGAAAAGACGGCCGTTGCTTATCCAGTTGACAACAGATATGGTGGGACGGTCTGTGTATGATATTGCTATGCCGCTGATGAGGGGAGATAAGAAGATCGGTATTCTCAGGGTTGGATACTCGAATAAGGGTTTTTTGAAAATCGGCAGAAAATCAGAGCGGGTTATGGCGTGGCTGATCGGAGTATTTATTGTTTTTTCACTTGTGCTTGCGGGGTTTGCGTCGTATCTTGTGGCAAGTCCGCTTGGTAAACTTGCTTCTGTTGTGCGCCGGACTGCTCACGAGGAGCACAAAACAGGTGGCCATATACGGACAAATATTAAGGAGATTGAGAGTCTTGTTGAAGATTTTGAGAATATGATACGTGACGCAAAAAGGGCTGAGAGAGAAAAAGAAGCCATGCAGCAACAGCTTTTTCAGTCTCAAAAGATGGAATCTATCGGCCTGTTGGCGGGCGGCATTGCCCACGATTTCAACAATATACTAACGGTGATCAAGGGAAACGCCTCCATGCTTCGCAGAAAACAGGTGCCCCGCGGAGAAGCTGAAATGATGCTCGACGATATACTGGATTCTTCCGAGCGCGCAAGAGACCTTACAATGAAACTTCTCTATTTTTCACGCAAAGACAGGCTTAATGTGAAACCGGTTCGTGTCGATGATATTGTCGAAAATGTTTCTCGGATAATGGAACGCAGCATGGTGAAAACTACAAGAATCACAACGAAAATTGAACCGGGCCTTTTTGTAAAAGTCGATAAGAATCAGGTTATTCAGGCGCTGATAAATATATGTCAGAATGCGTGCGACGCCATGACGGCAGGTGGGACGATCCGGATAACGTGCATGCGAGTTCGTGCAGCAGACATTCCGAGTATCACAGGCGCAAGAGCTCCTGATGAGGGTTTATGTTTGATCAAGGTCAGTGACAGCGGGACCGGGATTGATGAAGAAACACTTCGTAACATATTCGACCCGTTTTTTACAACCAAAGACATAGGGAAGGGAACAGGACTTGGTCTGTCTGTGGCAAGGGGGATAATCGCGAATCATGACGGTTTTATAGATGTTCGCAGTGCGCCGGGAGAGGGTACGGATTTCCTTATTTATCTTCCTGTTAGTGATGAGACGCCCGAAACAATAGAGGTGAAGAAGTATCATGAGGCAGAAGGCGGAAAAGAAACAATACTTGTCGTTGATGACGACGAATTGGTCTTGAGTCTTACGGGCAGAATTCTCAAAGCCGCCGGTTACAGTGTGTTTACTGTTGAAAACGGTATGGAAGCTCCGGATGTATTCGAAAAACACTCTGAAGAGATAGCGCTTGTGGTGCTGGATATGGTGATGCCCGGGATAAGCGGCAAGGAAGTTTTTGAGATAATCAGAAAACTTGATCCTGATATGCGCGTGCTGCTGGCGTCAGGCTACAGCGTGGAGGGCGAGGCCGAGGAGTTGCTGAAAAACAATAATGTCGAATTCATACAGAAGCCTTTCGAGATGGAGAATCTGCTGAAAACCGTCAGAAGCATACTGGACAAAAAGGGGTGAAGTTTTTTCAATCTCAAATAGAACTGACGAGATCACAGTCATTCCTTACAATTACATGTCCCGTATGATATTGTAATATGCGTGGTTACAAAAGCATATGTGAAAGAGCGAATTGGGAAATCATGCTCGAAGGAGTTTTGATAAGACGTGAGAATCAGCAGGCGCGAAATGATCGGACTGATGGCGCGGGCAGGCGCGGGCGCGGCTGTTTTGCCTGCGATTGCTTTCGGCACGAATGCTGCCGCTCTGACTTCGGCATCAGGCTACCGGGTTTCAGTCAGGGGCGGCTTCGCAAGGGAGGTCGAGCCCGACAGATTGCAGATAAGGGCGCTTTGTCTCCAGCCTGCTTTCCGGATAAAAGCAGCCGGACCGCTCGTTAAGAAACTGCATATTGATCTCGTAAATGTTCACGGCAACAGGTTGGAAATCGCTAGCGATCAGATAGACGTTGTTGCGAGAAACGATTCTTCGGTAGCGATGGCACTTGATTTTACCGGCACAAAATTCGCGAAGGCTGAATCGAGATTTAAGCTCGAAAAATGGGAGACGTTGAATTTCGCCGCTTTCAGCGACACACATCTCGGCGACGTGGAGGCTGAAGGCCATTTCTCGAAAGTGCTCGAACAGGTTAATCTCAGGCGACCGACATTCGCGGTTGACGCGGGCGACATTATCGACGTTGACGAACCCGCGCAGTGGGCGGTGTACCGCTCGAAGGAATTGCTGCTCGACACGCCGCTGTTTACTACTATCGGAAATCACGACAGTTACCTTTCCACGAAGCTGTACAAGAAACATCTTGGTTCTCTTTTCTATTCATTCGAGTATGACGGCAATCAGTTTCTTTTTCTGGACAACGCGCAAAAATACAATAACGCGACATTGAACATGACGGGCGGGAAACGTGACGCGCAGTGGAAATGGCTGCGGGAGCGGCTGGGCGAGCAGGCACGGCACAGGTTCGTTTTCTTCCATTTCCCCGTGTATGGAAACCGCAGTATGCTCGATGAAATGTATATGCAGTCGACTACGCCCGCCGAGCGCGGGGAGGAGGTCGACGAGATGATTTCACTATTTAAAAAATCCGGGGTCGACTACATACTTTTCGGGCATCTCCACAGCCATAACCGTGAGGAACGCGACGGGATCGTTCATCTCAGGCTGGGCGGCGGCGGCGGGTCGAGAGCGTCTCATACGGATGACAGGGATGTAAATGTCGCCCATATTTTTATCGACTCGAAGGGGATCAGGGAATATGTCGTTTATCCGTATTTCCACGATTCCGACGTAAAAAGCATCAGCTTCTGCGAGGCTCCCGGGGAAGTGCCTGCCGGGGCGGATGTGCCGCTGATCGTTAATGCCACGGGCAACAATAAATTGTATGCGATTGTACCGGAAATACAGGTCTTGGGAGGCCACGGTCGAATAACAGGGAAAAACATTTTCACATCGGATGCGCCGGGCCGTTCGCGGATCGGGGCGTCTTACGGCAGGCATCACGCGGAAGCTGAGATAGTTGTGTCGGTGGGATGAAATGCCTGATACGGCATCTTCCTGTCCGGCGATAAAATCATAAAGAATCACAGGTGACGACTCATGCGGAACACGAAAAAGAACATCACAAATAAGGTGCGTTTATCTCTTTTCGTATTGCTGTTTCTTTTTTCAGCTTTGCTTATAGTTGCGGATAAGGGTGTCGCGGCGGAAAACGTAAACGGCCGGAAACCTTTATGGAACGAAATAAATATCAGCAGGATACGGGATATTCCCGTGGACGGCAATATCGAGTTTTTCTTCTGCGCGGACCTTCACATTCCGTTCGACGACAGGGGGATAGTGAAAAAGATAGTCAGGCAGGCGAACAGCAGGAAACCTGATTTCGTGTTGCTGGGCGGTGACCTGGTGCAGATGGGACTGCCGAATTATTACACGACATTGAAAAAAGTCCTGAGAAAATTCAGGGTGCCGGTCATATCGGCAATAGGAAATCACGACACGTCTTTTTCAGATTATTCAGACCAGAGACAGTGGAAAAAGTTTTTCGGCAACACTTTTTTCTATTTCGACGCGGGACCGGCACGTTTTATTTTTCTCAATAACGCGAACTTCGATTTGAAAGATGCTCAACTCGGATTTCTCGAAAACGCGTTGAAGACTGACCTCCAGAAGTTCATTATCATGCACAGGCCCGTCGGCTATGTTAACAAATTATACATCACTCCTCTCAAGGGCGGCTCGGAGCGTTTCCGCGAATTGATCGAAAAGGCGGGCGTAACCGCCGTCATGACAGGTCACGAGCACCACTACGGTTCCTATGAGGTCGACGGCATAAAATACATCGTCTCGGGCGGCGCGGGCGGCAGGCTCAACACCAATACGAAAAATAATTATCATCACTACATTATCGGTAATGTCGGCAAAGATACTTTCAGCTTCCAGGTGATTACACTATAGAGACAACTTTGATGTTTTTGATGTGTTTCTATTGATTTTCGCCTCTTTTGCCATAAACTTTCCGATGTCGATATTTATATGTAATGGAGCGATTTTATGATAACAGGCAGCTACAGGGATAAAGAACCGTCGATACACGAGACGGCATATATAGCAAAGGGCGCGGTGGTGATAGGCGATGTGGAAATAGGCGCCGGGTCAAGCATCTGGTTTAACGCGATAGTGCGGGGCGACATGGAGCAAGTTAAGATCGGCGACGGCACTAATATCCAGGACGGTAGTGTCGTGCACGTTTCGACCGGTTTCCCCTGCGTCTTAGGCAATAATGTCGTAGTGGGACATAATGTTATTATTCACGGATGTTCTGTTGCCGACAACTGTGTCGTGGGCATGGGCTCGACGATACTTGACGGCGCGGAAATCGGAGAGGGCAGCATAATCGCTGCCGGTAGTGTTGTGACACCCGGCAAAAAGTTTCCGGCGAGATCGTTTCTGCTCGGCACGCCGGCGCGCCTTATCAGGGAAGTCACAGACGAAGAGGTCGCGGTCAACAGCGCAATTGCGCTTCACTACATCGAACGAGCGAAAGAATACCGGGCAGGCGGCTACTGATCATAATACGATTGCTGTACAGCAACGATAAGATTGGACGGTTTCATACGGGGGATATGGTGTCGACAGGGAAAATGCTGATGTTCGCCGGGGCGGCGATTGCCCTGCTGGGTGCGTTCCTTGCGTTCGGCGGCAGGTTATCGCACCATTGGAGACTGCCCGGCGACATTTATATCAGACGCGGCAACACTTCATTTTTCTTTCCGATAGTCACATGTATTGTCATCAGTATCATCCTTTCGATCATTCTTAATATTTTCTTCAGGAGATAACCGCAATTGGCACATGAAACGAGTCTCTACGATTACGATCTTCCCGGGGAATATATCGCGCAGGAACCTCTTGCGGACAGGAAGGCTTCGAGACTTCTCGCGCTCGACAGAAGAGGCCGGGCCATAGCCGACAGGCATTTTTATGATCTGCCGGAATACCTTCGCGCGGGCGATCTGCTTGTGGTTAATGAATCGAAAGTTTTTCCGGCGCGTCTTTTCGTTCATAAGAGCACGGGCGCGAAAATCGAGCTTTTATTCCTGAATGAAGATAACACGAAACCCTGCATGTGGAAAGCGCTCGCGAGGCCCGGTAAAAGATTGAAGGAAGGTACGGAGCTTTTCCACGAATCAATGAAGTCGCCGTTCTGTATCGTGCGTGAGAAACGCGAGCGAGGTATATGTATCGTGGAGGTTCCGGAAGGAGCTGTAATATCTTTCCTCGAAAAGTACGGCGCGACACCCTTGCCGCCATATATAAAGAAAAGCATCGACGATCCCGAACGCTACCAGACCGTATATGCGAAAAACACCGGCTCGACCGCCGCACCAACGGCGGGGCTGCACTTCACGAAGGACCTGATAGGCAGCGTGAAGTCGATGGGCGTAGATTTCGCGGCGGTTACGCTTCACATCGGTATAGACACATTCAGGCCTGTCGACACGGAAACGCTCGAAGAACACAGGATGCACACTGAATATTTCAATGTACCCGACAGAACTGCCGAAATAATATGTGAAACCGCCGCGGCGGGCGGAAGGATAATCGCCGTGGGAACAACAGCGGTTCGCAGTCTGGAGAGCTGGGCGGCGGGTCGCCCGAAAATCGAGTGGATCGAGTCGCCCACGGGACGAAGCGGCCCTACGGATATCTTTATCTACAGACGCGAGCAATTTAAAATCGTCGATGCGCTTATTACAAATTTTCATCTCCCGCGCTCGACTCTGCTGGCGCTTGTTAGCGCTTTCGCGGGCCGCGAATTCATCCTTGAATCGTACAGAAAAGCTATCGACCTGAAATACCGTTTTTACAGTTTCGGCGACGCGATGCTGATATATTGAAATCGAGTTTGTGGATAATTTCGAATTGTTTCCTTTTATTGTGCGAGGTATTAAGATATTGAACAGGAGCCGGCGGCTCGAAAGTGGCTCAACAACATAAACGGATGGAACTGGAATGATGGACGATATATTTTTTAATACATCATTGAAAGCGTTGAACCGTGTGAGAAGGTACCTTGGTTCGAGATGGCTGACACCCGGCGAGTTCGACATGAGGGTTCCAGACGAAAAAATGAATCTCATGATGAAAGAGCTGACAGGAGAAATAGAAGCATCGCTTTCGATGCCGTTCGGGATGAAGCTAAGAAGGCGTTGGTTGAAGTCCGGAACAGGAGAACCGGTCGCGGCTGCGACCGAATCGGCTCTGGCGTCGGAATTTATTTCGTTTTACGATTCCGGTATCGAAAACGACCTTACCGCACTTTTTTTCGAGAATCAACTGGACGAGGGCGCAATACCTGATTTGATACGTCCGTTACGAACAACAGGCTATTGCGCGGGTCCATACCTTTTTAATGCAATATGGCGGCTTGCCATGCTGGGAAAGCTGCGAGACAGCGACACCCTGTTCGATTGCATGAATAAGTTCGCCGACTGGCAGACCATTCACAGGAAAAGTGTCGAAGGAATGTATGTCCACACATCCGCGGCAGAGTTTTCAGGCGATCCGGCGACACTCGAATTAAGGCGGTCGCATCCCGGCCTGTCGGGTGTGAAGGACTCAGTGCGTTCGGTTGCGTTCAACAGTCTCAACACCTGTAGAATGCAGATAATGTCGAAACTTGCATATAAATTCGGCCACAACAACGCGGCGGAAAAGTTCATGGAATCTTCACGTGCGCTCGGCGAATTGATTCACGAAAGCATGTGGGACGAAGACAGCGGTTTTTATTATGACCTTGTCGGAGAGACGGTTGTGAGGGATATGGCGATGTCAGGTTTTCTGCCGATGGCGGCGGAGATACCGACAAAAGAGCAGGCGGAGAGAATGATGCAATGGTTGCCCGCTGTGTCCGACCGGATAACATTGTTGAGAAGCGAGCCGTCCGTCGCGCCGCTTTTCAGACTTGTTGCC
Organism: bacterium; assembly: GCA_024278215.1. Lineage (GTDB taxonomy): Bacteria > UBP15 > UBA6099 > UBA6099 > JAJRTR01 > JAJRTR01. Next base: position 6,984 of record JAJRTR010000108.1, on the reverse strand, counting down.
GATGGACTCAGAAAGTATGGATATTATGAAGAGGGAGCCGGCTATGCGCTGTCTGCGGCACTGTATACAGCGGGACTCGAGAAAACGACGAAATTCATGATAGCGAGAATTGTCGCGGCGCTTATGCTGATCGAGCAGGTCGCGGGATTCCTGAAATTCCGCGACAGATATGTGCTCCATCCATGTCTGCCTCAGGAGTGGACGGGAAAACCGGTGAGAATATACGACGGCGAATGGGATTATAAGATTTCTCTGACACTCGGCGACGACGGTAACGTCGAATGCAGGATAAAGGATAATAGCACATTGCTATATAGCAAAAGTATACAGAATTATACGCTGATAAATCTGAAATTGCCGGTAAAGCCGCAACAACTGCAGGGTTGAGCCGGCAGGGAGTGTCCTCGGACGTATTATCCGGAGAAATAATTATTATGCCGATACGCATCAATGAGATATTTTGCAGCATACTTGGCGAAAGCACTTACGCAGGCATGCCATGCACGATCATAAGGCTCACCGGCTGCAACCTCCGATGCACATATTGCGATACGGACTACGCCTACGACAACGGAATAGAAATGTCTGTCGAACAGATCGTCAGAAGCACGAGAAAGTACGAAGTGGCGCCGGTGCTGATCACCGGGGGCGAGCCGCTGTTGCAGGAAGATGTGTTCGACCTGATAAACCGCCTTATGGACCTGGGGCATATCGTGCTTGTCGAGACAAGCGGGAGCGTCGATATCAGCAAAGTGCCGGGCGATGTGGTGACGGTAATGGACCTGAAATGCCCCGGAAGCGGCGAGCACGAAAAGATGATATTCGGCAACCTCGATTTCATATCCGAGCAGGACAATGTCAAATTCGTAATGATGGACTACGACGATTACAGATGGGCTGTAGACGTGATTGACGAATACGAACTCGACATGATATGTTCAGTGCTTATGTCGCCTGTTATGGGTGTGCTGGACCCGAGGGAATTGAGCAAATGGATGCTCGAAGACAGGCTCATGGCCAGACTGCATATTCAATTGCATAAAATAATATGGGGCTCGGATGTCCAGGGCAGATAAGGCATTATAAACAACTCCATAATTTACAGAATTCAGTAAATACCGACATATCCGAAATAAGGAAATAAAAAGGCTGTGCTCTACATCAGTGCTGCGCCTTTTATGGTCATGATCTCGTTTGTTGCGTCCATGATCTGGAGAAGTTTCGCGTCGCGCATGTATTTCTCGATTGTGTATTCCCTGGAAATCCCGTATCCGCCAAGCACCTGTATCATCTCGACGGTGTGCTTCATCGCATTGTTGGTTGCGAAAACGCGAGCGGCGGCCGACAGCTTGAGGTCGCCCATAAACTGTTTCGCGAGTGTCCACGACGCTTTCCACAGCAGTGCGCGCGATGCTTCGATAGCCTGGAATGTCTCGAAGAGCTTGAACATTATCGCCTGATGTTCTTTGATCGGTTTTCCGAACTGCACACGCTCCTTCGAATACTGGAGCGCTTCTACGTAGGCGGCGCGCATGAGACCGACGGCAAGGTAGCCGACACCAATGTTGCCGACTGTTTTTATTGCATTGTGCATTATCGGGTAGTTGTCGCCGGGAGGCGATATCATGTAATCCTCGGGGATTTTCACATCGTCGAACGAAAGGTCGGCCTGGTTCAGCGCGCGCATTCCGACCTTGTCCATCGCCTTTCCGCGTGTGACGCCATCACCGAGCGGAACAAGGAAAATGCCGGAACCGCAGATTCCTTTATCCGGCTCGACATTCGCAAACAGCAGAAAGAGGTCGGCTATACCGCCGTTGCTTACGAAACTTGATTTCGCGCCGTTTATAATCCAGTGTCCGTCTTTTTTCACGGCCCTCGTTTCGTGCCTGACATTCTTGTCTGTATAATTGCTGCCGTCGGAGCCGATGTTGCCTTCGGAACTGCCCCACGCGGTGATGTGCTCGGCGCAGTCGTCCTCGCAGTAGGGAATGACGTATTTGTCGACCATATCCTGCCTGTCGGCGGCAAGAATGCTGATGAAGAGCACGGCGACGGGCGCGGCGAGCAATGTGGCGGTGATGCCGACACCGCCGACCGCGAGCTCTTCCCACACGAGCCCGGTTGTCGAGGGGTCGAGCCCCAGCCCGCCGAATTCTTCGCGGATCCCCATCTTGTGGAAACCCAGTTCATAGGCCTGTTTCATAACATTTTTAAACGTGTCGCTTGCAAAGGCTTCGTCGGGGTCCGCCATTTTATCGAGTTCGATCTCGGCGGGCCGGATAACTTCCTTTGCGAACCGCCGCGCGAGTTTCTGTATTTCCGTCTGATCTTTCGACGGAGAGAAATCGATCATTTTTCAAACCCCCAGTCTGTTCGCGAGAATGAATATGGGAGGAAAGCGTCTGCGTCGACTTCGGTGAGCACTTCGCCGGGGTGCATTATAGTATCGCCGGTGAAGTAATATGCGCCGATCACACGAACGCATTTGACTTCGTGCCACGGGTCGTGTGGAGAAACTTCGAATGTTATTTCCCCCGCGCCCATTTCGAATGATTTATAATTGATTTCCGTCCTCTGCCTGACCAGCAGAACCGGCCCCTCGAATCCCGGCTTCAGGTCGGCGCGCGGCTGGAACTTGAACAACATACTGGGACCGGTTTTCAGAGGCGGCTCGTCCATTTTCGTCATCAGCTCGGCCTTAAGCGTAGCGAAACGCACTCCACGGCGTTCGACGTATCCCTCGGCGATATTGCCTTTCCGGGACAGGCTGATAGACGCTACCTTCTTTGGGAAGCCGTATATCTCGCGTCCGTTGAATATCCGGTCGTCGTTTCCGTCGAGCGGCATCGAAAGGCAGTAGTTGCCGACTTCGCCTTTGTAGCTGCACCGAATGAAAAGCGCGCTCTCGCGATAGCCGGGTCCGAGATTCGTATCCGGGAATATACTGACATAACTCAGCGCCCACGTCTCCTCCGCGGGTTCGAGCGGCGGCGGCAGCAGTCGCTCGATAATCTCCGGCTCTGTCTCATACATCATTCCTATCATTTTTGAATCGGGGAATCGCCTCACCGCAAACTTGTAATAGTTTTCGATCTCCTCTTTTGTTCTTACAAAACCCATATAATCCTCCCTGTATGATTAGTGTTTCTATCCGCAATTAATCTACGAAATTGTGTTCGGTGCGAGCAATTATCTCTTCCTGAATCTCATTGCCGAGATCGACGAAATAGGTACTGTATCCACCGACCTTCACTATTAGATCGCGATACTCGGACGGGTTGACCTGCGCGTCTCGCAGCATTTCGGCGGATGCAACTGTGGGCTGAATCTGCTGTCCGCCCATGCCAAAGTAAGTTCTGATAAGGGAAATCCATTTTTGCTGAGTATCGGGGTTTCCGCCGACGGCGCCGGGGTGAAATTTGAAATTGACGGCGCACCCGAGTACATCCCGGAAGTCGATAGCCGCGACAGATTTCATCGCGCCGGTGACGCCGCTCTTTTCGACATTGTATGGATTGCAACTTGCGGCGTAGGGCATGGCGGCCCTGCGTCCGTCGGGCGACGCGATGGATACCCGGCCGTCGATAGTGTGCGTTATCATGCTGATCATGTACGGCACATAGGGACCGCCACGGAATGAAGTGTATTTGTATGTTTCATCGAAAAGCCGCTTCGAGATACAGGCTGCGAGTTGGTCGACCTCCTCGCAGCCATTGCCCCATTTGCCTTCTATCGACTTGATCCTGGCGAGAAGGTTCCCGTGGCCCTCGAAGTTGCTGTCCAGCGCTTTTATGAATTTTTTAAAAGTGATCGCTTTTTCGTCGAATATAAGTTTCTTAATTACATACACCGAGTCGACAAGATTCGCGATACTGTTGATGAACGACACGCCGGAAAGGTCGTATACGGCCCCGCCCGCCGTGACATCGGTTGCGTTATCGAGACAACCTTCAATAAACGCGGAGATAAGCGGCGCGGGCAGATATTTCGCGTATAGTTCATCCTTCATGTCTGAAGCGCCCGCAATCAGCTCTATCTGGTGTGCGGCCTGCGCGATCAGAGCATCGAGGAATTCGTCGAATGTTTTGAAAGTGTCCGGGTCTCCTGTGCGCAGTCCGACGCCGTCGATCCTGCCAAGAAGTGTCTGCGAATCGCCGTTACGCATAGTGATGTCGAGCAGCCTGCTGAGAAGCAGCGCGCAGGCGCTCATGCCGCCGGTTTTGCCGGGGCACAGCATCTCGACACAACCCATGATCGCGTAGTCGCGTGCGTCGCGCTCGTCGAATCCCCTCCGCTTCATCGCCTCTATGTTCACGTCATCATTGAAAAGCGACAGGTTGGAACTCCCGTTGCGAAGCGCCGCAGCCACTGCAATGTACAGTTTGTCGGACGTGTCTTTATGCACACGAACGGACACATTTGTTATAGCCCTCGATTCGTCCGCCGCTTCGATAAAAAGATATGTCAGGTCATTTGTGCCGTCGTCGCCGTCCGGCGTTATTCCGCCGATCGTCACCGGTGCCGAACCGAGATAGCGGTGATAGAAATTACTGAGGATATTCGATTCCGGCCTGATGTTCTGCGACATCATTTTCAGCAGGAGTTCCGACAGGAGATCGCGCACTTCGTCGCGCGTGATGTGCCCCTCGGCGATATCCTTCTCATAATATGGATAAAAAATCCGGTCCATGCGTCCGAGGCAATGCAGATTTACCGGATGTGCGAGTTCGACTGCGGTTTTAACCGTCCATGCGGATTGCACGGCTTCCCTGAAACCTGTAGCAGGTCCGAGCGGAACCCTGCGGCATATCTCGAGCATACGGCCGAGTTCCACCTTGCGTTCCGGCGTTGTTTCCCTGTCGAGTTCCGACTCGATTTCATCAGCGAGTCGCCGGGCGAATATCATCACACCGTCAAGCGAAATAATCATGGATTCGAGGAAATCTTTCTGTTCGCCGGACAGTTGGCCGGCGGTCTTCAATCTTTCTTCGACTTCTGCTTTCATTGCCGTCAGGCCGGTGTTAATTATTTTCTCGAAATCGAGTATTACATGCGCCTGGTATGAAGCGATAGTGGCGCATGGCGTGAGCATAAAAGTCTGGCGCGATGTGTTCGCGGGGATGCCTTTGTTGAAATCCTTCATGTCTCCGCTCAGCAAGTCGGAACCAAGCACTTTTCTTTCAACTCTGTCGACGACGCTCCTGCCGCGCCAATAGGGGATAAGTTCCTTTTTAAGAATCCTTTTATTTGAAGACGAAATAATGTACTTATTGATTTTTCGCTCCGACATCGTGTCGAAGCCGAGGTCCATCGGCTGGGGTCCCATCTTTCTTGTCATTTTCACGTTCTGCACAAAGTCCATCAGCGCACGTTTTTTTATCAGGTATGACACCGTTCCGGCAACTGACCTGATGCGGAAGCCTATCATGTCCTTCCTGTCGAGTTCAGACTCGAGCACCCTGTTGAAAACACCCCTCTCGATGTCGATGGGCATGCCTAGGAAAAACTCTGTCCAGTAGCCTGCTATCCGGTCGTCAGGATCGACGTAATGGTGCATATTCTCATACACATTTTTCATGGCAAGCGCCACGCGCCTCACGCTGGAATACCCTTTGTGTTGTGTCGCACGCCAACTTTCAGTGTAAAACTTCGCTCGCTCGACGGAGAGTTCCGGCGTCTCCTCGCGATACTTGCCGCGCAGGCGCAGTATCCTGTCGCTGATTTGCTGTTCGGTCTTTTCAGCCGCCTTCATGGCGAACACCTCCGCGAGCCGCACACTTACATGCCAACCGCTATAAATTCATCAATTATCCTGTCGATTACCGTATGCACATGCTCTCTTCGCTCCGAAAGAGCATCCTTCTTCATTATTTCCTGATCCCACAACTTTTCGATGACGGGCGCATAAGTAAAGTAGTTGATAATGATACCGAACACGCTGATGAAAAACTGGCGGTGCGACAGCGGACCTTCATCCGGCAGGATGTCTCCGAAAACCGTGCGGCCCCATGTATACAGCGGCGTCATGTGCTGGACGATTCTGTCCAGATTTGACGAGTTCGAGCATATTTCACCCAGTATCAGCCTCGGGTATCCCGGCCTCGACTCGATGAAATCCATATAAGCGCCGATGCCTGCGTGTATCCTGTCGCGCACATTGCCGCCCTCGTCGACTGCCGCCATCAGAACACCGGCCTGCGCCGAGTAGTATCTGTCTAAAACACTGCCAAAAAGTTCACGCTTGTTGTGAAAATGAAAAAAAATGAGAGCCTTCGAGCAATTCGCTTTTTTCGCAACATCACTTATACTGACACCGTCGAAGCCGCCTTCAATAAAAAGTTCTTCAGCGGCATTGAGAATACGATCACGTGTCTCAGCGCTTTTACCGAAGCCGTTCGGTTTGTTTTTACTTATTACTGTCTTTGTTTTTGTATTACCAATCATTTATTCGACACATCCGTTACATGTATACGCTGTCGCTCTGACCATCCGGTCAGTCTTTCTGAAATAATACTAACCGTTCGGTCAGAAAACGTCAAGTAGAAATTGAAAATTTAATTCGTGAAATCCACCGACAAAGCCGGGGGGCGTTTACTCGAAAAGAATACCTCGGATTTACTCCGGGGTTGAGATAAAGCATGTGTGCCGTGCTCAAACCGCTTTTGTCTGGGCACGAGCATCAGTGCCGGTAGAACTGTAGCTAGGGTTTCCCGGATTCCGGGTCCTGGCCGGGAATGAAAATGTGAAGGGTAATGTATTTTGACTGGCAGGCACAACAAAAACTTGACTGCACAATACAGGGACGTATAATTGAGAAAGAGTCTTAAAAGGCGACATCTGTAGAGCCAATTGCAAAATTATGTTCGTAGCGAGGTCGAGCTAAATTGTTCGGAGCAAGGCGGAGGTGTAAAATCCTCGCAGGCGTACTTGTAGAGTACGTCGAGGACGATTTTGTGCCGACAACGCAGCTATGGACAATAG
>JAJRTR010000107.1 GCA_024278215.1 bacterium | reverse complement strand
CGTTCAGTCCCTGCGTTCCGGGTCGGAGCCCTGGAACGATAAGAAGCTGGAGCTTCCAGTTCCGGTAGACCTTGAGAACGATGAAAAACCGGTGTGAACGGGTGTGAGTGCGATGACTGTGGAAATGATGAAACACTGTGTGCCGTGCTCGAACCGTTTTTGTTTGGGCACAAACAACATCATTACGTCCTGTCGGTTTCGACCCAGACATTATCCGGTCCGAAGAGGCTGCGCCCGAGGCGCAGTAGTTCGGGGCTATAGAGTACGCGCATACTGCGGAGCAGGTATTGCCTGCCGTTGCCGTTGTCGTCGATGTGGACGATGACGGGTGATATACCGGGACTGCTCGAAAGGAACCGGCGCAGTTCGTGGAGTTGTTCGCGGGATTTCCCCATGTCGCCGTCCGCGACAAAACGGAAATGTATCCTGCGTTTGACGGGTTTCGATTTTTCTGCCGCCTGCACAGCGCTCCGGTATGCGTTAAGGTCGCGGCATATCACACGCACTTCCGAGTTGGCTGTTCCTTCGCTTGTCTCTATGGTGCGGACGCTTATTGTGCCGCGAACAGCGATAACATTTCCCTCGTTCAAATAGTTCCTGAAGGCTTTGCGTTCTTCGGGAAAAAAAGTAAGCGTGAGTTTGCCTGTAAAATCCTCGATATCGACGATAGACATGACATCGCCCGCGCGGGTCGTATAGTCGCGCACCCTGTCCACAATGCCGGCGACTCTTGCGCGTTTGCGCGGCGAATCCGGGTCCATCTGCATGAGGTCGAGCGCGGTGCAGTTGACTTTCTGCTCTTTTATCCAGTTTCTGTAGGGATCGAGCGGGTGATGTGAAAGATAGAGTCCGAGCAGATTTTTCTCATCTTCGAGAATCTGTTTCGTGTCGTACTCTTCGTATTTTTTTAGTGGCGGCTCTGACTGTGCGGCATCTTCGCCGGTGAAGCCGAAGAGTTGTGTCTGGCCGGAAAGCCTGTCCTGCTGCGCGGCGCGTCCATATTTGAGAGCCTCGTCGAGCGCCATGATCTTCTCGCGCCTGTTGCCTTCGAGACTGTCGCACGCACCGGAACGTATCAGCGCCTCGATTGTTTTCGTATTCACCGCGCCGAGGTCGATGCGGGCGCACATGTCATATAAACTTCTGAACTTTCCGTTCTTGTCGCGCTCACCGGTTATGGCCTCGATAGCGTGGTTTCCAACATTTTTTATCGCGCCCAGCCCGAAGAGTATCTTATCCTCACTTGGCGTGAAAATGGTCTCGCCGGAATTGATGTCCGGCGGTGCGACGGTAATGGCGAGGCGTTTGCAGTCGTCGATATATTTCGCGACTTTCTCGGATGAACCCTGTACGCTGGTGAGCATGGCGGCATAGAACTCGAGCGGATAGTTTGCCTTGAGGTAGCCAGTCTGGTATGCGAGTAGAGCGTAGGCGGCGCTGTGACTTTTATTGAAGCCGTAGCCGGAAAACATGAGTATCTGGCCGAAAAGATTTTCCGCGAGTTTCCTGTCGCCGGTTTTTTTTGTCGCCTGCTCGACAAACAAATCTTTAAGTTTGTCCATTTCCGCTTTCTTCTTTTTGCCCATAGCGCGGCGCAGGATGTCGGATTGCGCCAGAGTGAAACCTGCGATAATGTTGGCGATGCGCATCACCTGTTCCTGGTAGAGCATGATGCCGAAAGTTTCCTTGAGAACGGGTTCGAGCGACGGATGGTAGTAGTCAATATCTTTGCTTTTTTTCTTGCGATTTTCGATAAAAGTATCGACCATGCCGCCGCCGAGCGGGCCAGGCCTGTTGAGAGCGTTTATCGCGATGAGATCTTCGAGGCAGCTCGGATGAATACGCATCATGAGCCCTTTCGCGGTGTTGCTTTCGAACTGGAATATGCCGTCTGTCTCGCCGCTACAGAAGAGATCGAGCGTTTTTTTGTCGTCGAGCGGCAACTCGTTAAGAACAAGTTCTCTGCCGGTGCGGTTTCTTATGTGCCTGACCGCATCGTTCATGACAGTGAGAGTGCGCAGTCCGAGGAAGTCCATTTTGAGCAGTCCGAGGTCTTCGATATCTTCGCCCGGCGCCTGTGTTATCAGGGTTCCGTCGCTTGGCGACACGTAGACAGGCAGGTAGCTGTCGAGTTGATTTTTAGCGATCACAACGCCTGCGGCATGTGTGCCGACATTGCGGGCGAGGCCCTCGATTTTCTGTGATATCTCGAGAAGTTTTCTTATCTCACGGTCATTGTCGTACATATATTTAAGGTCTTCGGAATATTCAATAGCGTTTGCGATTGTAACCTTTTTATCGGGAATTACAGTGGGAACAAGTTTGGCGACTTTATCCACAGTAGCAAGCTCTATGCCCATGACGCGACCGACATCGCGGATAGCGTTGCGGGCCTTGAGACGACCGAACGTAATGATCATAGCCACTTTATCTTCGCCGTACTTCTGGCGCGCGTATTCGATGACCTCGTCGCGCCGCACGTAGCAGAAGTCCATGTCAATGTCGGGCATACTCACACGGTCGGGATTCAGGAAACGCTCGAAAAGAAGATCATATTTCAGCGGGCATATTTCCGTAATATGCAGCGCATAGGCGACAAGACTTCCCGCTACGGATCCACGCCCCGGACCGACCGGTATATCCCGGCTGCGCGCGAACCTTATGAGGTCCCATACAATCAGAAAATATGCGGGATATCCCATTTTTTCTATCACACCAAGTTCATATTCGGCTCTTTTTCGTATGGCTTCCGTGATCTCCGGGTATCTGTCTTCAAGGCCCTTGAAAGTCAGTTCGCTCAGATATGCGTCCGCGGTTTTCTTTTCGGGAACTT
>JAJRTR010000106.1 GCA_024278215.1 bacterium | reverse complement strand
GGAGTGAGGCATCATTCTCCTTTTCGTGGTCGAGCCACAATAATCATGAAGATGTTGTCCTCATCACCCTTGATATCATTTTATAAATTGTTGATCAGGCTGTCACTGGCAGCTTGATGTTGTTAACTACTATTATGGGAGAAATACTGGAATTCTTTTTCATCGCCTGACTTAAAGATTGATTCAACAGGAAACGGATAAGTTCGGGGTTTTTCAGCAGCCCGAAGTCCTGTTCAATATTGAAAACTCCATTTAATAATCCACAGAGCCAATTGCAATATTCTGATTCTGCCGTGTTCGACCGCAATTGGCTCCACTGCAATATCCGATATTCCAATCATCGTTTCATCGTGATATAATCTGTCGATAAATGAGCCGATTACAGAATCATGTTCGCAACTCGGCACAAAAGGCTTTATATTATCTTTCCGTTGATTCGCGAAGGGACCATCTCACAAATGTACAGAAAAACGTTAACTATGCTTCCTATACTGTTAGTCGCCGTTGCGGCTATCGCATTGTCTGCCGATGACGAACTCATGATACCAGCATCGCAACTATTCGAATACGACAGGGGAACTCCGCTTAATCCAACACGCGAACCGATGCTTAAAAACCAGATGTATGAGCGATATCACATTGAATATACGAGTACGAACAATCAGCGAGTGCCGGGCTGGCTGACAATTCCCGCAAAAGGTAAAAAGCCTTTCCCGTGCATTATGGTCGGTCACGGACTCGGCGGCTCGAAGCAGGATTTCGATATGGTTTACGGCTATTTCGCCAGCCGCGGTTACGCAACACTTGCTGTCGACGCACAGTATCACGGCGAACGCGCGATCAAGGGTATGGACATCCTCGGCAGACGCTATTACACGATGCGCGAGGTGCTGATGCAGAGTATAGTCGACAACCGGCGGGGTATCGACTACCTCGAAACTCTGCCCGAGATCGACTCCGACCGAATAGGATATCTCGGCATCAGCATGGGCGTGCTGATCGGTGCACCGTTTGTTAGTATCGACAAGCGAATCGTCACCGCCGTCATGCTCGTCGGCGGCGGCAACTTCGAGATCATTATGCGCGACTCCAGTCTTCTGCCTTTTATTCTCCTGCGTGAAACTTCCGATGTTCCTCTCAGCGAAGTAGCAGCGAAATTCAAGGCGGTTGACCCGGTGAATCACATCGCGAATTTTGCGCCGCGTCCGCTACTGATGCTCAACGGTAAAAACGACAATGTCGTTCCGCCCAGCGCGGCACAGGCTCTGTTCGACGCAGCCGGGCAGCCGAAAAAAATTATATGGTACGATTCCGGCCACATACCTCCATTCGACAAAGTACTCGAACACTCGATCAAGTGGTTCTCGAAATTCCTGAAACATGCGAAAAAAAGGAGAAAGAAAGTCGGAGTGCCGGTCGAAAATACATTCCCCGGCAAATATAAGATCGAGTTCAATCTGGTGGCACGCGGCGAGGGGCAGGAACGTCGGGTTTCGTTCTCCGCCGTGCCTTCCGCCGCACTTGCCGACACCTTGAAAGTGGAAGCGGTTTTCCCTGCTATTGACTACTGGTTCGAACTCAAAGACGACGGCCTTCGCGGCGACGCAAAAGCCGGCGACGGCATTTACTCGATTACTCTTACTATACCCTTGATACTCGAAGGCATCATCCCTGATGAAATGTACGACTGCTTCGCGCGTATTGTCACTGATCAAGGGACATCAATAGTAAAAAGTGAAATGCGGAACGCCATGCTGCGAAGCGAGTAGCAGCGAACGCCCGGAAGAGGTGCCACAGTCGCGGAAAAGGTGTAGACAAGGGCGAGGTCACCGTGCCGCGCTTCAACCTGTGTTCGCACAAACATTTATTGCGTAATATATGCGCAGTCGCGGTCACCGGAAGCCGCCTCAAAACCGGCGAGTTGCGTACTGTCAACAATCTATGATGAACAAGCGGAAGTTTTTTTTCAAATTCCCGCACTGTAAAAAATGCAAATGTCGCCAATAGGCATTGTCCCCACAAAAACGCCCCTCTTTTCGATCTTGCACAATACGGGATAAGGATGTGAAGATCAGATAACCCGGATTTCTCACAAAGAGATCCGGGAAACCGCATTTGTGAAATATGCGGGATAAAATGCGATGCCCGTACAAAGGAAAACAGAGAAATGCAAAAGCCCCACGGTGTGGGGCTTTTGTGGAGTCGGAGTGAGAAGATTCGAACTTCCGGCCTCTGCGTCCCGAACGCAGCGCTCTAAACCTGGCTGAGCTACACTCCGATGTTTCTTTTCGCACGTCCGTGACTGCCCGAACGCCACTATATAAAATAGCTACAGAATCGCGTTTTTACAATAATTTTTCCAAAATTCCTGCGATCACGGATTCGAGCTTTGCACCGTCTTTTTTGTCGAAGGGGCCAAGTGCGGAGAATACCATATTATCACGATTCAGAATCGAGCGCGCGATACGCACAATGTCGTCGAGTGTGACTCCTGTGATCATGTCGAGTATTTCTTCGTCGGAGAGGTTCCTTCCGTAGTAGAGTTCGCAGCGGGCGAGTTTCATCATACGGCTGTTGACGCTTTCGAGGCTCATGAGCATATATGCGCGGAGTTGCTGCTTGACCCGTCGAAGTTCGTGTTCTGCAATGTCGCCGTCGCGCACTTTGCAAAGTTCGTCTGTGGTGACTTCGAGCACCTCCTCGATATTACTGCGGCTGGTGGCGGCGTAAATGTTGAAAAAGCCCGTGTCGCTATAGCTTGTGTTTTCGCTTGCGATGTCGTATACGAGGCCGCGTTTTTCACGGACTTCCTGGAAGAGCCTGCTGCTCATGCCACCGCTGAGGATCATGTCGAGGATGGCGTAGACGTAGCGGTCGCTGCTTTTGTACGGCACACCCGGCATACCGAGATAGAAATATACCTGATGAGTGTCGCGGGCGACAAGCCGTGTGCGGAAGGAGAAGTCGGGGCTTTCGTGTGTGCTCCCAAGCACGTTGCACGACGGCCTGTCGTCGGCTTTCAGCGCATCGGCGACAAGGGCCGGGACGTTATAGGACTCGATGTTTCCGGCGACTGCGACAACAAGATGCGAGGGGCGATAATATTTTCTATAAAGTTCGTAAAGACCGTCGCGTGTCAGGTTCCTGACAGTTTCTTCCGTGCCGAGTATCGGGTGTCCTATGCCGTTGTTGCCGTATATTGTATCGATAAATATGTCGTAGGCAACTTCTTCAGGTTCGTCCAGATGCGCCAGTATTTCTTCGAGCACGACAAGTTTTTCGCGGTCGAACTCTTCGGATGGAAACGTCGATTTCGAAGCCATGTCACATAGCAGGTTAATGGCGAGTGGCAGGTGGTCGGAGAGCATACGGGCATAAAGATTAGTGTTTTCTTTCGATGCCGATGCGTTGAATGAGCCACCGACGGATTCGAACGCGAGGGCGAGGTCTCTGGGTGTTTTGCCGGGAGTGCCCTTGAAGAGCATGTGCTCGATGAAGTGTGCCGCGCCGTGGTATTTCTTTTCCTCGAGCCTGGAGCCGTAGCCGAGCCAGACACCGACCGACACGGTGCGGGCATGGGGCAGATGTTCGGTAAGTACAGTGGCTCCACATTCGAGCGTATATCTGCTGAAGTTATTATTCATCAATTTATGCTGTCTATACTCCTTATCAATGTTCATAAATGTTTCGAGTTCATTTTTCGTATTCGTCTTTCGGTACCATCCGGAAGTACATCAGAAAGACTTCCTTCCCAAGCACTTTATACGACAATTTTCCGATGATACGGCCATCATCGAGCTTTCGGAGCCTGTCGACCACACCGCGCATCGCAAAACCGTTTCCCGGCTGGTCGTAGTCTATGAGCAATGCGTCGTCTTCCTCGACAAGTTCGAAATCGCCGAAACGCAATCCGCCTGCGATGACATTCGCGCCGTTGCCGTCTTCGCCAACGGACTTGCGGTGCTTCAGTAATTCGAGCGATAACCATGGGAACCACGGCACCACAACATAATACTCACCGGAGAGGTCTTCCTGTGAAATGGGCTCTCCCATTTCGTATGCTTCTTCAATTTCCTTTACTTTTTTAAAAAGCATATCCGCTCCTCCTATTGCGTTCTTTATATTAAAGAACCGCAGCCTTACAACATTGCCTGTTGAAAACAATCATTATTACCAGGTATCCGTTCACAGGCAACCGTTCGCAATGGAACATCTGAAATTCCTGGAATGCAACGACTGTATCGCTGCAACTGTGAAAAAGTCGCATTTCGCAAAAACTGACGTTTTTGTATTCCAGGATTTTCTGATAGTGCCGCTAAACTTAAAATCCGTGGGTGTCATTCAGAGCGAAGCGAAGAACCTCCAGGTGTTTAACGCATTATGTCCAGCCCCCCGTGAACAGTTACATTACCAGTTGGGAATAAGTTCCGCGCGAAATACTTGTGACAGACTGCAAGATACGATTTCCCTGACAATTAACGATTCCTGAATACAAATAATCTTTTAAATAAAACACCCCCAGGCGATATGAGGGTGTTTGTTGACTGAGAGCGAAGCATTCATATATCTATCTTTAGCCCGTATTGGTAAAATATGCGGGTTGGATTCAGAGTCAGCGTCTCGGGGGCGGTTTCCTGCGGTCCCTGTCGTTGCGGCTGCCGCTGTGCCTGCTGTCGTCGCGCCTGTTACCGCCGCGGGGCGGTCCGTCGTGGCGTGGTTTCGTGTCGCTGTCGAGCAACATGGTCAGGTTGACCCGGCCGAAGTCGTCGACCTCGCGCACTTTGACTTTGACTTCGTCGCCGATGTTGACTACATCTTCGACACGCTCGATCCTGCCCTCTGCAAGCTGGCTTATGTGTACGAGTCCATCGGTGCCGGGTAGTATCTCGACGAAAGCGCCGAAGCTTACTATGCGTTTCACTGCGCCGGTATATATCTTCCCGATGACTACTTCCTCGACGAGTGCCTCGATCATGGTTTTTGCTTTCTCGACAGCTTCGGAGTCTTTGCCGTAGATGAAGATGCGACCGTCGTCTTCGATGTCGATCTGAGCGCCTGTTTCGTCTACAATGCCGCGCACTGTTTTCCCGCTGGGGCCGATGACCGTGCCGATCTTTTCGATATCGACCTGAACGGTCAGGAAGCGAGGTGCGTAGGGAGAAAGTTCCTTGCGGGGTTCGCTGATAGTGGCTTCCATCTTGTCGAGAATGAAGAGACGTGCCGCTTTTGCTTTTTCCATCGCCTCCTGCATTATCTGTTTCGGAATGCCTTTTACCTTGATGTCCATCTGCACTGCGGTGATGCCCTCACGTGTGCCGGCGACTTTAAAATCCATGTCGCCATCGTGGTCCTCGAGTCCCTGTATGTCTGTGAGGATGTTGTACGAGTTGTCTTCTTCGTCGACTATCAGGCCCATGGCGATGCCGCTGACGAGATGCTTGATAGGCACTCCGGCGTCGAGCAGGGAGAGCGAGCTGCCGCATACGCTTGCCATGGAGCTGGAGCCGTTGCTTTCGAGCACTTCGGATACCACGCGCACTGCGTAGGGGAATTCGTCTTCACTCGGCTGCATGGCAATGAGAGCGCGTTCGGCCAGTGTACCGTGTCCAATGTCTCTGCGGGAGGGTCCGCGCATGGGGCGCACTTCGCCGACGCTGAACGGCGGAAAGTTGTACTGGTGATAATACGGTCTTTTTTCGTCGTGACTGATACCATCGATACGCTGGGATTCGCCGCGCGAGGCGAGTGTGACGATAGAGAGAACCTGTGTCTGTCCGCGCGTGAAGAGCGCCGAACCGTG
This sequence comes from bacterium, assembly GCA_024278215.1. Taxonomy (GTDB): domain Bacteria; phylum UBP15; class UBA6099; order UBA6099; family JAJRTR01; genus JAJRTR01. Next base: position 24,061 of record JAJRTR010000106.1, on the reverse strand, counting down.
CGGGCGCGGCAGAAGCCCTACTTCGCATGATATCGGTCGTATTTCGTCGAGTTTCCTTCCATCGGCGCGTATGCCTTTTTCTTTGATCATTTTGCGCATCATGCGTTTTTCCGTATCCTCGACAGCGTTACGCACATCACCTGCTTTCGAAGCGTCGACTTCTCCGTCCACTGTGGCGAACTTCTCGACTGCTTCATCGGTAATCAGCGACATCTCTTTTTCGCGCGCTTTCTTTTCCATGCCGTCGAGAGCGGCTGCAACCCTGGCTTCCGCGAATTCATATACCTGTTTGATCAATTCCTCGTCCGGAACATGTTTTTCATATTCCATCTTCGGCCTGGCCATATTCTCGATGATTTCTTTCTGCATCGGAATGATCTTGTCGATCTGCCCGCGAGCGAAATCGAGAGCAGCGAGAAACTCGCTTTCGGTGATGAGTTTCGATTCGCCTTCGACCATCATGATAGCGTCTTCGGTCCCGGCGACTACCATGTCCAGGTCGCCGTCTTCTATCTGCTGGAAGGTAGGGTTGACCACAAATTCACCGTCGACCCGACCGACACGCACGGCGGCCACAGGTTCGGCGAACGGTATTTCCGAGATGCCGAGCGCGACCGAAGCGCCGGAGAGGGCACATACGTCGAGCGGGTTTTCCATATCAGACGATAGCGCAAGGCAAATAACCTGCACTTCGTATTTGTAATCTTTGGGGAACAGCGGTCTGATGGCCCTGTCGACCAGCCTTGCCGACACGACTGAATGATCCGATGACCGCCCTTCCCTCTTTATGAAGCCGCCGGGAATCTTGCCCGCGGCATACATTTTTTCTTCGAAATCCACCATCAGCGGGAAATAATCCCGGTTCGTTTCGCTGTGCGAATGCGTGGCGGTGACCAGGATGACCGAGTCTCCGTAGCGTACGAGCGTTGCGCCGTGCGCCTGTTTAGCGACGAGCCCGGTTCCTATCTGAAGTTCCTTATCTCCGAGCATTACACTTGCATTATAACTATCCATTTAAATCTCCTCCGGGGCATTTGCCCTCTTCATTCAAAAAGTACTTGTTAACAGTCCAGTTGTTTGGGGTGTCGACACCCCTGCAAAACCCCCGCGTTAAAAACTCTTTTTGTAATATATTATATTCATCGGTGATTTCATCTCACGCGCACTACATCGCAGAATCACAGACCGTGTAATTCAATTCCTGCGATTACCTGTCTGTAAGACACCTCCCCGGTGAATGATTCGCAACTCAGCGGCATGTATTGCACACAGGGCAAAACACGCCGCACGAGACCTGCACGAAAAAAGCTCCGTATGATAAATAACGCTTATTTGCGCAGGCCGAGTTCTTTGATGATCCTGTCGTAACGCCTTGCGTCCACTTGTGTCAGATAGTTGAGAAGTTTTCTTCTCCTGCCTACCATCTTGAGCAGACCGCGTCTCGAGCTGTGATCTTTCTTGTTCTGTTTCAGGTGCTCGGTGAGCACATTGATCCTCTCGGTGAGCAGTGCTATCTGAACTTCAGGCGAGCCTGAATCGGTTTCATGGAGTTTATATTTTCCAATGATTTCAGATTTGCTTTCCAGGTCCAGCGGCATAGTTTCACCTCCTTTTCATTCTTGCGGAAACCACACATATATGGTTCCTCCTGCTTTAAGCCAATTTTATATTCTATTATTTCAAGACCGTAGATGCAATAGCAATATCTTTTTGCATCTGCGCGAGTAATAGCTTGACATTGTCGAACTTCTTTTCGGGGCGAAGGAACCTGACAAATTCGATCGTCATTTTCTCGTCATAAATATCTTCCGAAAAGTCCAGAAGATGTGCCTCGATGCACAAAACCGGTTTTTTCATCGGTATCGTGGGGCGCACACCAATGTTGGCGACTGCTTTGACGCGCCTGTCGCCCACTTCCGCGTAAGCGGCGTAGACACCGTACAGCGGCATGAGTTTTTTCGGATAAGTCGCTATGTTGGCAGTTGGAACTCCCAGTTTCCTGCCCAGTCCGATACCTTTAACAACTTTTCCGGTAATAGCGTAAGGCCGTCCCAGCATGGCTTTTGCGATCCGCACGTCACCTTTTTCTTTTAACGTGGTTCTTATTGCCGTGCTGCTTATGATTTTACCACTGTTCTTGACGGGCGCCACAATTTCCGTGCTGAAGCCCAATTCCCTGCCTGCCGATTCGAGATATTTGCCGTTGCCTCCCGCACCTGCTCCGAAGTGGACATCGTGGCCGATAATCAGTTTTTTTACGCCGAGCCTTCCGACCAGTACGTCCCTGACGAAATCCTGGTGAGACATCATGCTCAACTCTTTGTCGAAATTCAACACCAGGGTATACGAAAACCTGTATGTTTCCAGCAGCAGCAACTTTTCTCTCAACGGGGTAAGCAAACAAGGTGCCGCCGCTGGGCTTATAATTTCAAGCGGGTGTGGCTCGAATGTCACCACTGCGGCAACCTGCACACCAGGGTCTCTGTACTCCGCCACTTTCTTTAAAATTTTCTGGTGTCCGATATGAACCCCGTCGAATGAACCCATCGTCAGGGCGACATTCATCTCTTCAGGGGTTGGAACATCTTCCAGAGAATGATATATCTCCATTTTTCCGCTCCGGAACTTTCCTCTTCATTAGAGCCAATTGCAAAATTCTGATTCGGCTGCGGTCGGCTGCAATTATCCATAGCTGCGTTGTCGGCGCAAAATCTTCCTCAACGTACTATACAAGTACGCCTGCGGGGTTTTTGCACCTCCGCCTTGCTTCTGTATAATTTCGTTCGACCTCGCTTCGAACATAATTTTGCAATTGGCTCATTATTTATAATACATTTACTGCATTTGAGCGAGCAGCCCGCCGGCTGTCTCAAGTGTAATGTCCTCGATATTCACCGCATCCCGCACATCGAACTGCCCGACTGCCGTTCTCACGAGGAAAGCTGTCGTGGCGGGCACACCCAGAGCGTTTCCGATGTCCTCGACAAGTGTCCTGATGTATGTGCCGCCGGAACATTCGATCTCGAGAAGCGCGCGCGGATACTCCGGATCGGGCATGAAACTCACCAGTTCGAGTCTTTCGATATGTACCGTTCTTGCAGGCCGCTCGACCTCTATCCCCTTGTGTGCCAGCTTATAGAGGCGCTTGCCATCAACTTTTATCGCGGATGTCATGGGCGGCACCTGCTCGATGTCGCCTGTGAAATCGGCAAGCACGCTTTCGATTACTTTCCCTTCGAGGCGAACCGGGCTTTTCTCTTCGATTTTTCCTTCGACATCTCCCGTATCCGTCTTTATTCCCAGCAGAGCAAGCGCCCTGTAAACTTTCGGAGTTTTTGAGACAGTCTGCGAAAGCCGTGTACCCCTGTTTACAAGGCAGACGAGCACTCCACAGGCGACCGGGTCGAGCGTGCCGCCGTGTCCGAGCTTACGCGGTTTCAGTCGCCGCCTCAGCGCGTAGACGACATCGTGAGATGTCATCCCCGGCGGTTTGAAGACATTCAGCAGGCCGTCTTTATCAAAAACAACCTCTTTGTTTTTCCTGTTTCTCGCACTCACTTTTCGACGGTGCCGTCAAGGGCTGCCAGTGCGGCCCTGGTTTTTTCGAGCACTCTGCGCGCCACTTCCTCCAGCGGATCATCGGAGCGGGCTCCTGCCGCGAAAACATGTCCGCCACCACCGAGTTCGGCGCATATACTACCGACGTTTATCCTGCCCGTGGAACGCATACTTACTCGCGTGCGTCCGTCTGCTGTTTCCGTTATGGTTGTGTGCACTTCGCATTCGCGATATGCGCCCAACTGTTCTACAATACCTTCATTATCCTCATCGGTCGCACCGAGTTCATCATAAATCGTCCTTGGTATAAGCAGATAAGCGATTTTTCCATCACCGGTAATCTCCATATTCGACAGCGAGTATCCCAACAGCTTGAGGTGCGAGAGTGCTCTGTTGTTGAAAACATTTTCGGCGATCTCGCCCGGTTTCGCGCCCGCCGCCACGAGTTCGGCGCATATCCGAAAGACTTCTGGCGTTGTGTTCGAATGAATGAAACGCCCCGTGTCGTACATAATTCCCGCGTAAAGATAAGTCGCCGTATCCGGGTCGATTACGGCAGCAATACTTTCGGCAAAGCGGTAGACCACTTCACAGGCCGACGATGCGTCCGGGTCAGTCAGGTTGAGATCGCCGAATCCGCCGTCTGTCACGTGATGGTCGACCACGGCAATCTTTCCCGCCTTTTCGAGGTGGCCGCTGAATTCGCGCCCTATTCGTTTTGCCGTTCCGCAATCTACAAGAAGCGCGACATCAACATCCGCCGCCACCGGTGCGTTTTTCGCATCATATATGTTTTCCGCGCCGGGGAGAAACTTCATAAACTCCGGCACACCGTCACGCGAAAAAAGTTTCACATCGTTTTTCTTATAATGATTTTTCAGGATAAGTTCCATCGCAAGCATCGCGCCGATGGCGTCTCCATCGGCATTTATATGGCAGAATACGGAAACCGATTCGGCTTTTGCAAATAATTCGTCGAGTGCATCGAAATCGAGTTCGACAGGTCCGGTTCTCATTCTTCGATCTCCTCGATTTCTTTGTCCTTTTCCCTTAAGCGGTTGATCAGGCTGCTCACGCGCACACCTCTTTCGATACTGTCGTCGAGAAAGAACTTGAGTTCGGGAATCCTTTTCATCGACATTTCACTACGGATACGGTGTCTGATGAATCCGCTTGCCTTGTTGAGCCCTTCCACAGCGCTGAGGCCGGCTTCTTTTTCGCCGAGAACGGAAATGTATATTCTGGCCGAGCGCAGGTCACGCGCGGGTCTGGCCTCGGTTATCGTGACAAAATCGCCGACACGGGGGTCTTTGACTTCGGTCATGATCACCTCGCTGATGACTTCTTTCAGCAGGCTCGAAACGCTTTTCATCCTGTCAGGCAACATAATTACAACAACTCACATAAACCATAAATATTCATATAAACTCAATGTCATGTCCTATTATCTCCACTCCGTCGCGCAACTCTATCGTTTCCAGCACTCTGTTTAATTCATTCCGCAGGAGATTCATGTCCGAACTCACAGCCGCCACAGTCAACTCCGCTCGCTGCCGTAAGTCCTGATAATCGGTTTCCGCAACAGAGATGTTGAACTTGTTCCCAAGTTTCATTTTCAGGCTTTGAAGAACCTGCCGCTTTTCTTTAAGCGAACTGTTGCCCGGAAGGTACAGCCCGATAGAGAGGATACCTGCAGCCATAAGCACACACCCGGCCTGCGAGCCGGAAATCGTGGGTTTACAACTCGCGCACTTTTCGCACGAGTTTAAACACCTCGATGATGTCGTCCACCTCATACTTTTCGAAACCATCGAGCGTGATTCCGCACTCCATTCCCTGGCGTACGGATTTTACATTGTCCTTGAACCGCTTCAGCGATGAAAGTTTTCCATCGAAAATCTCTTCGTCTCTTCTGATAATGCGGGCAAGTCCCGTGGAGATGATTTCCCCGTCTGTAACGTAGCAGCCTGCGATGCGACCATGCTTTGAAGACTCGAACACCTGTCTGACCTGGGCTTTGCCCGTAAGTATCTTTTCATACACGGGCGCGAGCATACCCGCCATGGCGCTGCGCACTTCATTGGTCAGGTCATAAATAACTTCATAAAAACGAACTTCCACGCCCTCATTCTGGGCAATCACCTTGGCGTCCGGGATGATATTAACCCTGTAGCCCATGACAATAGCGTTCGAGGCCGCTGCGAGCATTATGTCCGTTTCCCTGATGTCGCCGACTCCGGAGCGGATAACATTCACACGAACTTCTTCGTGGGTGATCTCCTGGAGAGATTGTTTGAGGGCTTCAAGCGAACCCTGCACATCGCCCTTCAGGACTATCTCGAATTCATTGATTTTGTTGTCCTTTATCCTGCTGAAAAGGGCTTCGAGTGTGATGCGCGATTCGTAGTGAAGTTTTTCTTCGCGGCTTTTCGCATGTCTCTTAAGAGCAATCTCTTTCGAGGTCTTTTCATCTTCCAGCACAATAAGCTGATCGCCGGGCTCGGGCACTTTGCTCAGGCCGATAATCTCTACCGGAGTGGAAGGCGGCGCTTCGGTTATTCTTTCTGCACGGTCGTTCTCCATAGCGCGTACTTTTCCGAATACTTCGCCGACGACAACATTATCGCCAATTCTGAGAGTTCCATTCTGGACAAGGACAGTAGCGACAGGCCCCTTCCCTTTGTCCAGTTTCGCTTCGATTATCGTGCCGACAGCCTGTCGCTTCGGGTTGGCCTTGAGTTCCTGCATATCTGTAACGAGGAAGATCATTTCGAGAAGGTCTTCGATGTTGGTATTCATCTTGGCTGAGATTTCGACGCAGACAGTGTCTCCGCCCCAATCCTCTGGCACAAGCTGGTGATCGACGAGTTGCTGGCGGACCCTGTCGGGTTTGGCCTGCGTTTTATCTATCTTATTTATAGCGACGAGAATGGGCACATTCGCTGCTCGCGCGTGGTCTATGGCTTCAACCGTCTGCGGCATGATGCCGTCGTCCGCCGCGACAACTAGTACGGCAAGATCCGTGACCTGTGCGCCCCTGGCCCTGAGCTTGGTAAACGCCGCATGGCCGGGTGTGTCGAGAAAGGTGATCTTCCTGCCGTTGTGCTCGACCTGGTATGCTCCTATATGCTGCGTGATGCCGCCGGATTCCGTGTCGATCACGTTGGTCTTCCTGATCGTGTCGAGAAGCCGTGTTTTTCCATGATCGACATGTCCCATTACAGTGACAACCGGAGCGCGTTCTTCGCTGTGCCGGTCATCGGCCGGCTCTGGAGCGGGCACATCAATATCGCCATGTTTTTCCGGTGCATTTTCTTCAATCGTGAAGTTACACTCGAAGTGCTCGGCCACCAGCGCGATGATAGTAGGATCGAGGCTCTGGTTGAGCGTGGTCATCAGAGACATATCCTGCATCAGATGCATGATAATATCCGATGATCTTATTCCCATCTCATGGCTGAGTTCTTTCACTGTCATGGGGCCGGAAATCGTGATATGCTTCCGGGCCGCAAGGGCGGCGGCTTCTCTCTCGATAGCCTTCTCTTCAGGTGTTTTCTTCTTGCCTTTTTTCGAGCGTTTCTTGAAAAAAGTGGTTTTCGTGCCCTTACGCGACTGTTGGAATCGATTCTGCTTTATCGCTTCAAGGCGGCGTTTGGGGCTCGCATAAATATCTTTCTCGCCCCCCTTACCTTTTTTACCGGGTCGTTTGTCCCTGCCTACATCTTCGGACTTCTTGGTATCGCCGCCTCGTTTCTTCTTTCCTTTGTAGTCGGACTTTCGTTTCTGGTCCTGGAATGATTTTTTATCCGGCAGTTTTTCCCTTTCATCCTTTTTCACCGGAGGTCGCTTTCCACCTGTCGCACCGGCCGGTCTCGGTTTTCTATCATCGGGCCTGTATTTCCGCAGCGGTTTCGGTCCCGGTTTTCCATCTTCTGGTCTGGGCTGCCGTTTCGGGGCGGACCTTTGCCTCGAGTCTTCCGCTTTTGGTTTCGTAGCACCTGGGGGATTGGGACGTGGAGCAGGTTTTCGAGGCGCTCTTTGAATAACTTTCGGGCCGTACCTGGCCTGTTGTTGTTGACCTTGCCCGGCTTTTGACTTACTGGCTTTTTCGGCTTCTATCAGTAATTTTTTCTGTTCTTCAGCCTGCTTCAATGCCTGTTGTTTCTTTTTCTCTTCTTCTTTTCTTCTCTGTTCCTTTTTCTTCTGAGCGGCAAGTTTTTTCTTCTGTTTTCTTATCTCGACCGGTGTCAATTCGGGTTCTTCATCAAACAGGTGTAGCCCCATTTGCCGCTTTATATTGTCTATGGTTTCTTCATCTACAGCATTAAATGTATTAGCAACCCTGACTCCCATGAACTTGAGCTTATGCATAAGCTCAGCGCTGGAAATCCCAAGGTCTTTCGCGTATTCGTATACTCTTTTTCTCTTTTTTGCCATAGGCTGCCTCCTACTGTTCCGGCCTGCATCTCTCGAAAATTCTCTGTTCCTTCGCGTCCTTCCGATTGCCGGCCAATCATTTGCCGAATTCCCGTATGATTCTTATCAGCTTCACTCTGTCTGCCATGGTTATGTATCTCTTGATTACCCCACATGAATGTAGTTAATCCTTTTCATCCTCTGTTTCTTCGCCGCCCTCGTCCACATCCTCTTCGGCAACATCCTCTTCAGGTTCGGGTTTCATGTCGTCCTCGTCATCAACAGGTTCTTCTATTTTTTCTTCGTCGTTGTCGTTATCTTCGTCACCATTATCTTCTACCTCTTCTACATCTTCGTCTTCTTCTTCGTCGTCGTCGTCAACTTCAACCTCTTTGTCTATATCTTCGTCAATATCCTCAACGTCATCGGTGTCGAGCTCGTCCTCTATTTCTTCTTCTTTTTCTGCTTCAGGTACTTCTCCATCGTCGACTCCTTCAATTTCATCGTCCGCAATTTCATCGTCCGCATCCATTTCAGAATCTTCTTCGGTTTCTTCCATGTCTTCGTCCGTGAGTTCTTGTTTTTCTATCAGGGCGGCAGGTTTGGCAGGCGGCTCCGCGCCTGGTTCGAGCATGCTCAATCCATATTCGTTCAAACTGCCTTTTATCTCGATAACACTAAGCTTGTCAAGTCCTTCGACAGCCTCGGCTTCTTCCTCCGTCATGCAGACCAGGTCGTAGACATGCTCGATCTGCGCGTCTGTGAGTGTTTTAGCAAGCTGGGGGCCGATATTAAGATTCCCGACCGGGTATGCGAGTATCTCCGCGTTGCGGAGTTCATGCATGATGTTCTCTTTTTCCTGCTCGCTGAGTATATCGATCTTCCAGCCGGTGAGCTTGTTCGCGAGGCGGGCATTCTGGCCATGTTTTCCGATCGCGAGAGAAAGCTGGTTGTCCGGCACGATAACTTCCGCGCTGTGGTCGTCGAAAATCTCGACGGAAATAACCTGCGCCGGGCTAAGCGCATGGGCCACGAACTGCGCCGGGTCTTCGTCCCAGGGGATGATGTCTATTTTTTCGCCGTTGAGTTCATTAACTATATTCTTTACCCTGCTGCCCTTATAGCCGACACATGCGCCTACAGGGTCGACTTTGTCCTGGGTGGATTCGACGGCCATCTTGGTTCTGTAGCCTGCTTCACGAACGATTTCTTTAATCAGTACGATATGCTGTGCTATTTCCGGCACCTCGAGTGCAAACAATTCTTTGACAAATTCCGGGTGGCTGCGCGACAGCACTATCTCTGAATCCCTGCCGCCTATCTTGACTTCAGTTATATAGACTTTCAACCGTTTGCCGATGGAATATCTTTCACCTGAAATGCGCTCAGTGTTGGGAAGCGAACCGTCTATGCGATCAAGATTTACATAAACAGCATTGGATGTTATGCGGCTGACGGTTCCGGTGATAATTGTGTTCTGCTTATCGATAAACCGCTCGAGCTGAATATTTCGCTCCATCTCCCTGACACGCTGAACGATGTGCTGCTTGACAGCCTGGATGCCGATGCGACGGAAGGTTCTCAGCGATATCGGCGTCATCACAAGATCGCCCTCTTCCACGTCCTCGTTTATATCTATTGCATCCTCGAGATCAATCTCCAGACTCGGATTCTCGACCTCCAGCACGGCTTCCCTGATCTGGAAGATGTTCAGGCGTCCCGTATCGGTATCAAACTCTACGCGAATTGACTGGAGCCCTTTTGATTCCTGCTGAAATGCTTTAGTCAGCGCATCTTCCACTATCGCCTGAATTTCACTGGGCGGTATCTCCCGCTCTCTTTCGATCTGGCGTATCGCAAGTAGAAATTCTGAATGCACGTCACACTCTCCCTTATATCCTGCGCTCCCCGCGCACCATGCCGTACCGCACTCACGCATTTCAGGAAGCTTATCTTTAACAAAAAAAAGTGGGCGAGCCCACTTTTCCCACGTGGAGTCCGCACTCTGTCGGCGCGAACACATCGATGCTTATTATAGAGACCATTTTTTGATTTGTAAACATTCATAGGTTAAAATATATTTTCAGTTCTTTTCTCGACGTAAACAGTAAGATGTTTTCGCTGAGATTTTTATGTTAAAACCAGCGTTTTCTGTAACTGCGTTCCCCGGAATGGGCACCGTGAATGATGACTATAAAGAGTATTACTCGCTGCACCTCGCAGAAGGTGCAGCGAGGGTGATCATTCAATAGAGAACAGCAATACGAAAGCAAGAGGTGCAGCGAGGATGAAAATCCGAATCGACTCGAAGTGTCATGCACGCGGATACGGTAATCCAATACCTTTCCCTTCATCATTTCCACGTATTTTCATGTTTTTTTCCGCTCTCGTCCTCAGTGTGTTCCTGCTCTGTCCGGGCAATGCAGTGGCAAAGGGATTCAGTGGCGGCATGGGCGGCATGACAGGCATCGAGGATTTCTTCCGGCATCTGCCACCCATCATTCGAAAAGTCACACAAAAACCTGTTCGCCCAGCCGCCGATGAAAACGTTCTCATAACAGCGAATGTCGCTCACCTCAAGTTCGTCGAGGACTTCGAAGCTGTCGATTCAGTTTACATTTATTATTCAATCGACGGCGGCGACTCGTGGGAAGAAATCGAAATGTCGCAGGAAGACAACGAAATATCATGGACGGAGTATATCCCCGGCCAACCGGCGGGCACCGGGGTGCTCTATTACATTGAAGCCGTGGACACCGTCGGCAACATCGCCCGCGAGATGCCCGGCAATGTCGCCATGTCCGACGACTGGTACTACATGAGCGACGAAGATTTCGCCGATGCCTATCCCAACGACTACCTTGTCCGAATGTATGATGACACCGACGATGACACGGAATATGATATCCCGTCCTACTTGAATCTGCTCGAAATGGACTTCGGCTATGAAGACGACTTCTATCACTTCCGGATGGAATTCGAGAGCCCGGTCGAGATCGGCACAGTGTCGCCGCTCGACGCGAAAGGATATTTCTTTGTGCTCTTCAACCGCTCGCTCATCCTGAGCCGTGGAATACTCAAAGAATTGCGAAACGCGAAACCGGACAAAGCGCCCGACATGGCGAAACTCGACAAACACCGCAGCGAGATCGTCGATCTTATCGAGAGATTGTGGGTATGGTATCACGCGCCGCTCGTCGAGATACTGCCGCCTCTGCCGGGCATCGAAAAACTCAATGGTGTCGACATGCTGCACCTCGACCTCGAAGCCTCCGGTTGCCCTGTCGCCGATATGAAAAGTTTATCCGATCTTGGAAAAATGGACGAGCGTTTTCTCTCATGCCTGAAATTCGAGAGTGAAGGCTGGAGCTACAAATTAACCGGCAATTACCTCGACCTGACAATTGACCGCAGCTTGCTGGGCCCTGCCGGAGACGACACCATCATCTTCCTCACCGGCAATATCCGCATCGCCGGCAGCGACATGACAAAACCGGAGTTCCTGCCCGGCGACATCTCGCTGTCCGCCGCCGTCACCATGCACGGACACAGCTACGTCGTCGACAACGCAGCCTCCACCCCCGTCGACAAAGATGACAGTCTGTCCGACGACGATGTGCTCGAGTGGGAGTAACCCGCATATTTCACCAATACGGGCCAAAAATCGGGAGAATGCCTGTAATACAAGGCGCGGCAAGTGAGTGGTGATGGAGCATACTGTCATGTATGTGACCGATCCCGAATCGCCGCCGCAACGCAGTGGAATAGGCTTCTTCCGATTTTCCGGATTTCTTTGTGATAAATCCGGAGCAAGGGTTCAGGAACTTTCGGCATCGCAAGCGAGAGGAACCTGTTACACCGGCAACCTTTTCTCGATCCATCCGGACGCAGTCGCGAGTATATCGTCTTTTCCTTCTTCGTTGAAAACTTCGTGATACAACCCATCATACATAATAAACTTTTTATCGCTCGATGATATTTTCTCGTAGAACTCCCGCGCCGCATCGGGTGCGCAGGCCATGTCCATACTGCCGTGCAGGAAAAGCACAGGGTGTTTGAACTCGGGCGCGCGCTCCAGCAGATCGGCCATTGCAACGAAAAACTCTTTTGCGAATCCAACGCTCATCACCCTGAATACCAGGGGATCATTGATATAGTCTTCTACAACTTTTTTGTCACGGCATATTACGTGCGGATCAAGTTCGCTCGGCAGTGTAAGCCTCGGGATGAATCCGGCAAGGAAAAAACCCAGCTTTAATTTTATCGGATTCACCTTGACCGCCGCCCTTATGGGTATCCCCGACAGGACGAGGCCCTGGATACCTTCACCAAATTTCAGGACATATCGCGCCGCTATCAAAGAACCGTTCGAATGTCCGAGCATGAAGAGCGGCTTACCGGCAATGCGGCTTTCGACGGCTTTTCGGAATATGTGCAGGTCTTCTATAAACAGATCAAAACTATCAATATGGCCGCGTTTTCCGATGGACTCACCATGCCCCCTGTTTTCCATTATATGGAAGGAAAAACCCCGCCCTGTGAAATGTTCGGCAATATAATCGTAACGCCCCAGATGCTCCGCATAACCGTGTACACCGATAATCGCCGCTTTCGCATCGTCCGGGACAACTTCGCTGTAGCGAAACTTTTCACCGGCCGGGTTTTCAAAGAACGCTATTCTTTTCATTGTCACGCTCCCGATTACAGATTGTAATTCATATCCTTCAGTTCCTCATGCGATATGTCAAAACTGCGCCCGCTGCCGGGAAGTTTTTCGCAATAAAAGAAATCCGGGAGCCGGTCCGTGCCGGGGCCGAGCCCGGCTCGATTATTGAATTCTTTTTCCACGTTCAATGTGGAAACGCCCAGGTCCAGCACATCTTCATAGCTCATGTCCCAACCGTACATCGCGTTGAGCAGTACAGCCGATCTTTTCATATTGGTTATGTCGGGTCCGACGAAAAAACAATATCCGAGACTGTCGCAGACTGCAATCATTATCTGGAGGTCTCTTGTCAACTCGACCTGTCCGGCCGCATCGGTGAGCTCGAATCTTTTTTCCGGGTCGAGTCCGCCGCGTCCCGGTATGGCGGGACCGCTGGTGTGGTCGGCACCCATGGGCGACGTTGCATAAGCGCAACCCATTCCCTTGAACGAGCGCGGGTCATAAGCGACAGTGGACTGTCCCTTCACTTCCGGCACACGCCACGCTCCCAGCACCTTTCCCATTACCCTAACGCCGCTCCCGGTTAACCGCCCGAGCAGAGTGCCCTTCCCCACTTCATATACAGCGTCCAGAACTGCTTCTGAGTCGCCGGATTTAATCAAACCCATTTCCATCGCAACGCCGAGCGCCGCACCGGTATCGATGGTGTCGAGTCCCATGTCGTCACATGCGCGATCATAAGCAGCCAGCGCGTCGAGGTCGCTGATATCGAGATTCGGGCCGGCCATCACCATCGTCTCATATTCCAGACTCGCCGTAACATATTCACCGTTTTCGTCTTTGTAAACATTCGAACAACGTATAACACAACCGGGGTGGCAGCCACGCGATATTTTTCCGCCGCGCTCGACGATGCGGTCATGCAGCGCCTGTCCGTCCATCTCGGATGCCCTCTCGAACGCGCCGGAAGTGTAGTTGCGTGTCGGCAACCCGTCCACAGCATTGGCCGCGGCGACCATAGCTGCCGTGCCGTAGGTCGTCAGTCCCTTTTTTGCAACTGCGAGTTCCCGCGCGAATAATGATGCTGTCTCACGGAACTTCCCTGCATCACGGTATTCGGTTTTTACGGCAGGCATCGGGAGCATGACTATAGCCTTGATACCTTTAGCGCCCAGCACCGCGCCTGTGCCGCCGCGACCCGCCGCGCGCGAGGGGTTGCCGTCCATATCCGTAGCCATAATTGAAGCGGCGGCGAGACGCTGCTCGCCAGCGGGACCTATGCAGAGCGCGCACATCTTTTCACCGTACTTCTCACGAAGCCTGTCTGCAAGTGCATAAGTGCCGAGCCCGCGCCACTGTGAAGCATCGTCGAGCACAGCGCCGTCCGGGCCGACGACTACAACATAAAGGGAATCGTCTTCAGGTATACCTTCCAAAACTATCGCCCTTATGCCGGCCCGCGCCATCGCCACACCCAGTCGGCCTCCGACGTTGCTTTCCTTGATTCCATCGGTGAGCGGACTCTTTGTTCCGATTGATATGCGTCCCGAGTTCGGCGCGGATGTGCCGCCAAGCAAACCTGTGGAAACGACAAGTTTGTTCAGCGGCCCCAGCGGGTGGCATGTCGGCGGAACTTCATCGCTTATTATCCTCGATGTCAGCGCTCGACCACCGAATCTCATATATTTATCCGGCACTTGCTCCCCCGTAACTTTCTTCCTGCCGGTGTCTATCCTGAGTATCTTCATCACGCTCCTCCAGTGAAAACTATTATGCTGAAATTCGATCCCGGGGTAGCCCCATGGTATCCCGTGTAACAAGCCTCAAGATGTTGGATCTATATAGCCAATTGCAAAATTCTGATTCGGCTGCGGTCGGCTGCAATTGTCAACAGCTACGTTGTCGGCATAAAAGCTTCCTCGACGTACTCTACAAGTACGCCTGCCGGGATATTGCAGTTCCGCCTTGCTTCCGAACAATTTCGTTCGAGCTCGTTTCAAACATAATGTTGCAATTGGCTCCATATTATATCGTATCCGCGGTAATGTCGATTGTTTATATCGTGAGCAAGTGTTGGATAAACCTGGATAAACAGGCATAAAAAAACCGGGCTGATGATTATGCCCGGTTTTTGATTCTCTGTGTTATGATTTATTCTTCGATCTCAATGTTCATTGAGAGTTCGAGAAACTTTCCTGCTTCTTTAGCTTTATCGATGATTTCGTCGGTGATTGTTTCGCCCTGTTCGGCGATGGTGATACCATCGTCGCTCTGTATCTCCCGGCTGACTTTTTTGCCGATCATATATTTGATCTGTCTGCGTTCGAAGATTTCGCTTAGGCTTTCTTTCGAATCGTCATCGGCGACAGGCTCTTCTTCGAATTCGGGAGCAGTGGTATCTTCTTCGACAGGTTCGTCGACGAGTCCCGAGACTTCGGCATCAGAGTCGAGATCAAGGAGTTCCTCGATATCCACCTCAGCCTCGTCGTCTATGTCGTCGATAGTTTCTACGGCAACATCAGGCTCAGCTTCTTCATCGAAGACCACGGGTTCCGGTTCTTGCTCGATGACCGGTTCCGGCGCGGGTTCCGGCGCGGGTTCCGGCGCGGGTTCCGGCACGGGTGCGGGCGCGGGTCTGGGAGCGGGAGCGCGTTTCGGGACGGGGGGCACCAGGCCGACCAGTTCGGCGTGACTTGACGCGAGTTGGGTTTCCACATCGTCGTTTACGATAATGACATCCTTGCCAAGCGTAATGACAGCATTGGCAGGTATGACATTTTTTTCGGGAGTTGCGATATCCGAGTCGCTCGACAACTCGAGACCGACAATTTCACCGGTGCGCGAGTCGATACTGTATTCTTTCACATAACCGATGAGGCGTCCGCTCCTGGTTATCACTTTTGCCTTGATAATGGTGAGTTCTCTTTTTATAAAGTCTATCAGTTCCGGCATATTGCTCAGGACGACGACGGAGGAAGAGTTCTCGGTGGTGATTGCAAAATCGCCGATGCTGTGTATCAGTGAAAAGGAAATCACCTTGACCCCTTCATAGTAGACAGTGCTGTCTTCTATGACCAGCGCGACTACCGATTTATTATCTGGGTCGATGATAAAATCCTTTACTATACCGACCTCTTCACCCTCTGCAATGCTTACGATGGGAAGATCTTTCAACTCTGTGCTAAGTTTCATTACCAGCCTCCCGGATTCTTATGTATCGAATCTTATTAAACTCAACGGAATCAGTTATTTCGAAATTATAGCGTATCAAAATATCATAGATTTAGCAATATCCTATCAAATCTTTATTAATATATATACACGAAAACAGCAGATTTTTGCCTGTTATTGAAAAAAAATGAAGTTTTTCAGTAATTATGATTGTTTTCAAGTCCTCGTATCCTATTGGGAAATCATCTGTTCAAATCGTTATATCTATTGATCCCATGTGAGGTGATATACTGAACTTTTTACTGTTCTCTCCATCTGCGCCCTCTTCATCCTGCGAGCGTTCACGGGAATTCTGTTTTCCCTTGCGTTTCCGTTCGGGTTCTTCTTTGATAGCTCCGGAGCCGGCCTGTTCCGGCGATTGCTGGACCCGGGTCTCTTCGACATCTTTGCGTTTTATTTCATTCGCAGTAACATTTTCATTGTTGATCCTACCCTGCTGCTGGTCCACCTGCTGGGCTTTCTCCACATCCGCAGTTTTGGAGAAGAGTATCATAAGATCAACGGACCTTATCCCCATTTGAATCCAACCCCTTCATTGTATAAGCGACAACTACATACATTATAATATTATAAACAATATTTTGCACGGGTGATAAACATCCGCTGATATTGACAATTATCCGTAAACGCCGATCTGTATTTCACCTTCCTGTTCATAGAAAGTTGTCGAGTTTATGTGGTCCCTGATGTGAAGCACCGCCTGCTTGATTATCAGCTTGGTGCCGGGATATATACCTTCGGAGACGGTAACTTTGCCTTTGAATGAAGAAGACAGTATTTCTTCGAGTTCTTCTTCGCGCGTTTCAAGTTTTTTTAGTTGCCCCATAAGATGGTACTGGGCTCTTGTCAATTGCAGAAGGAGGTCTTTTTTTCCGGTCGGCAGCGAGCCCTGTTTTTCCTGGAGAAGCTTTAGTGATTTGACACCTTTTTCCGTACGGTCGAGGTTAAGCTTCAGTTGTTTTTTCTGTGATTCGATCTGCCTGAGTTCGTCCCTGACTTTGGGACTGCCGCCTGCTTCGACTTCCGTGGGGGTAGCGAGGTAGTTGCCGATTGTCTTTGCCCTGACCTCTTCGCCCGCGCTCACACGCCCCCCGATAATAAGGCCCTTTTTGCCTTCGACGATTATACTCTTTTTTGCTGTTGCGTTACACTGAATGACACCGTCTGTCGCTTTTATGGTTCCGCCGGCTTTTATCGTCGTGTGCTCGAGAAATTTTGCGACGACATCTTCTCCGGCTGTGATTATACCTTTGTCCTGCCCGTGCATACCTTTGTTGAGGAAGACCGTGCCACCCGCTTCCATAATGCAGCCGCTGACAGGTCCGAAGATTGTTATCCCGCCTTCCGCTTTGATGACAAAACCTTCGAGCACTCCACCGCGGACAATCACGTCACCGACAAAGTTTATATTTCCTGTCGAGAAGTCAACATCGCCCTTGACTTCGAAGACAGGCAAAACATGGATCTTGCCGGACATGAGTTTTGGCTGACCGGCTATCTGCGATACGATTACGTTCGGGTCTTCTTTGGAGAATGTAACGTTCTTTCCGATGGGGAAAGGGACATCCTTGCCGGGTTTCGCGGGAATTTCATCGCCGAGTACATTCATGCCGGGTTCGCCCGGTGTGGGTGGTGTTTTGCGTGCGAGCGGTTCATTCCGCCCGACGTTCTGGATTACATTGAGTTCATAATAATCTACAGTTCCGTCTTCTGCAATCGTCGGTTTCGGCTTTCCTTCTTCGGGGTCGAAAAGGAATTCGATATTGCCGTCTTTTCCGTCCTCGGCTTCTTTTCCTTCAGCGACGGTAACTTTTTCATTGTACCATTGCTGGGCCACAATATTCTCGACGACATCTTCCTTGATGCCGTATCTGACGCCGGCAAGATTCAGCGCGCTCATGACATCACTGACGTCGATGTCTTTGCCGCCCTTCGGGGGTATCAATGTCACCGAGGCATCCATCTGGTCGCTGCCGATGCTGACATCGACCCACCCATCAATTTTGCGGGCTATTGTGAATGCTTTTCCGCCCGATCCCTGTGTCTGGATAATTCGATCTATAGCGGCATAGTCTATATCAAACTCTTCCGCGCCGATTCCTTCGAGTTCCATCATTATCTGCTCGGCAACTATCGGAAACCCTTTTGCTTTTTCAGGGTCGAGTTTGGCGACCACTTCGCGGCCGTCGGAAGAAAACTGAAGGTTGATTGCTGAATCGCTCATTTTATTGCTCTTTTTCTATAAAATTTTCCCGGCCTGCGAAACCCCGGCAACAGGTCGAATCGCTCCTGTTAACATATATCACATCTGATCGCAGTATATGCTTCTGCTTTCAGGTTTTATGTGTCAATTTCAGCTTCAGCATTATCTGTATTAAATATATCAGTTATTTTATCATAAAAAAGCAATAGAGTTAATTCAAAGCCTTATTTTTTTTGTTCGCGCTTCGCATGTTTCTTTTCAGCTACGCTTTTGCTGATTCAATCTTCGTATATGTTGTCGTCTGTTTCGATTATCGAAGCCCTGAGCCTGAGCAGGGCCTTTGTGTGTATCTGGCATACTCTGGATTCCGTGACATCCAGTATCTCGCCGATGTTTTTCATCGTCATGCCTTCTGTGTAATACAGTCCGATGACTTTTTTTTCATTTTCGGGTAGAGTCTCGATCGCTTTTATAAGTATCCTCCTGATTTCTCTTTTCATAATGGATTCGGAAGGGTCGAGTGTCTGCTGGTTTTTTATTCTCGCCATGAAAGGCAGTGGTTTGTCGTCGTCGGACATCTGCAGGAGTTCTTCGAAAGAGAAAATCACCGAGCCGGAAACTTCCATGAGCGTTTCGTTCAGTTCCGCGACCGAGATTCCCATAAACTCGGCCACTTCATTTTCGGTTGCGCTTCGCCCCAGCTTGCGCTCGAGTTCGACAATCGAGTTTTCGATCTCTTTACTTTTCTGCCTGAGTGATCGCGGCACCCAGTCCATGTGCCTTAGAGAATCCAGGACAGAGCCGCGAATCCGGACTACCGCATAGGTCTCGAATTTATTCATGCGTGAAGGGTCGAACTTGTCCAGCGCGTCGATGAGCCCGAGTATGCCTTCACTGATGAGGTCTTCTCTGTCTATGAATTCCGGGAGTCTGTATGCCACGCGGTCGATAATATATCTGACGAGCGGCAGATAATTTTCGGCAAGCCTGCCTCTTGCTTCTTCACTACCCGACTCCTTGAAGAGCTGCCAGTCGTTTTCATATTTTAGAGCTTCCGCTGCCTTGCCTGCCATTTGTGGTTATCCGTTTGAAGCCTGCCCCTGTTTATGCAAGGGAAAAAAACGCGATAATAAGAATTACGACGGAAACGATCAGGACACCCAGTTGCATAAGAATCCTTCGTCCCATGCGATTGTCCGAAAAGAGCGATTCTTCGTCCTGGAAAGGATCGTAGAGTTCCACATTTTCGTCTTTCCGGCGCACTTTTACATCCGGCGGTATAAAAAACTCCCCGTATATTCCGGGTCCGAATTCGACGTAGGCGTCAATAAAAGTTTCGGTAGTCTCGTTGATCCTGACGATGGGCACACACAGGGGAATGATTTCGTCGTTGGCGTAGCCGCCGAGCAGTTCCGCATAGTAGCGGGCTGCGGGCCGGCCGTCCTTTATTTTTACGATCAGTTCTTCACCGTCGACCAACTCCCTTGCGGGTTTGCCGTTGAAGGGGTCGATCTCCGGTTCGCAGATAAGAACGACATGCGGAAGTTTCTCCTGCGGGGAAGCGCTGGGCAAGTCTGAAGGATTGACAGGGCCGCCATAGGAAGCCGACGCGCCGGATGCTTTGCCTGCGGCGCCGGTCTTCTTTTCGCCGTTCTTGAGTGCATCGCCGAGAATTGATGAGAGCGAAGAAAGAGAGTGCATATTTGCGCGTGAACTTACAATCACGGGTTGCCCCACGATGCCGCTGATGATCTTCGAGAACCGCTCGTTTATATCACTTATCTGTCTCTTTTTGTGCAGGTTAAGAAGTTTCTGAATGAGGTTGGACGACATTTTCGATTTAAGTTGTGAAGCGTTGCTTTTGCAGGCGCCTTTGTGCCGTTCGCTGAGTTGGCCGCGAATGTTTTTGACTGTCGACGCAAATACTGTCGGCGGCATGTTGACATCGAGCACTCTTTCCTGTTCGGGAGAGAGCGGAAAAGCGATGTCGGCGTAAGGCACATTGTCGGAAGAAGTATCGACCATGATAGTCACGAAACCGGTTCCCTGCCCTTTGTCGGCCGACTGGAACCTGATCTGGAAAACCATGATTTCCTTGGATACGGCATCCAGCATTTTCAGTGCTTTCTTGATGTCGCCGCCTGCATCCTCAAGTACAGACTGGGCTTCTGTTTCCGTGCATCCTGTCGAATCCATAATCATTTTAACATTGGCGTCCATGAAAGCTCCCCTTTTGCTTGCTTGTACTCGTTTGCTTATTCCCCGAATTATTTGTAGTAAGGCACTTCAGAGCCCTGGTAAGAGTCCAACAGTTGCCCAAGATGTTCGTTGGGGTTTTTCCCATTCTCTTTTTCCTTTGCTTCGGCTTCCTCGTCTATCGGTTCGAGAGTGACTTCCCGGTTTATCTGCTTCATCATATTGGCTACAGCTGCGCCGAGCAGATAGAACCAGAAGTAGACGAAAATGCCGCCGAACAGAATCACGGCAGGATCGGCTTCCATGAGCGCCGCCGCTACGATGAACAGCAGGAACGCCACCGCACCGGTCATGATCCTAACTGAAACTATAAGGTTTTCAAATATGATTTTCAAAAGTGGCGGTATATCCTTTCTTTTTGTATGCGAGCCGACTTAACCTGTAAAAATAGAACCGATTTTTTTCAACCATCGCTTTATGCCGCTTTCCGCTCTTATACCCACTTCATAGTTTGCCAGTTTCATAGCGATCCTGTCGACATCTCTTGCGGCCCTGCAAGAAGGATTATAGAGCACAAACGGCTGTTGAGCCCTCACGGCCCTGAATACATTCTGGTCGTAGCTGACCCAGCCGAGGTAATCAAGTTCCACATTGAAAAACTGTTTTGTTATAAGTTTCATTGTGGACAGGACATGCTCGGCGTCCGAGCTGTCACCAGCCATATTCACTATAAGTCTTACCAGAGATTTTTCTTTCTCCTGTGCAAGGATTTTAATCATACCATAAGAATCCATTATCGAAGTCGGTTCCGGCGTTGTCACCAGAAAAACTTCGTCGGCAAGGAGCAGAAAATCTATTATATTATCTGTTATTCCGCCGCCGGTGTCAATAAAGACGGTGTCCCCGAGTTCTCGATTGCTGTTGATGGCTGAAACTATCTCACGGCGGTCGTCGGATGTGATTCTGATATTTCTTTTACCGCCTGAACTGCACGGCACGATTTTAATACCGGACGGGCCGGTTATTACGACATCTTCGAGTGACTTTTTTCCTGCCAGAACATGTGAAAGATTGTTGCGGGGTGTGAGCCCGAGCAGGAGATCGACATTTGCCAGTCCCAGGTCGGCATCCACCAGAAGCACCCGGTGTCCAAACTTCATAAGCGATATGCCGAGGTTGACGGCGATGTTGGTTTTCCCGACGCCGCCTTTACCGCTTGTGAATGTTATTACCTTCCGTTCATTTTCGGATGTGTCGGATTTCAGATCGGAAAGGTATCTTACATTCCCTTTTTTCATTTCGCGTATTTTCTGTGCCTGATCCGCCATATCGCTTCCTAATTATTTTTCCGGATTACCTTCGAGATCGGTTTCCCGATTGTCAGGCCAAGCAGTGATTCCACTGTGGCCACCTGTATTTCACCCGGTACATTCTGTCCGTAACACAGGTACGAAACGCCGACGTTGCATCTGGTTATCATATTTATCAGGCTGCCGAAGCATGATGTTTCGTCCAGCTTTGTAAAGATAAGATGGTTATAGGCCAGAGCCCTGAACTGCCGCGATATGTCCAGCATATCCCTGTACCTTATCGCCGCGTTTAATACGAGGTGCAGTTCCAGGGGATAGCAAACGGCGAGTATGTCCCTGATTTCGTTTATTCGTTCCGTGTCCCAGTGGCTGTGTCCGGCGGTGTCTATGAGCACAAGGTCATGGTCCGAGAAATAGGCCAGGGCATGTTTCATATCTTCGGCATTGTATACGACCTGGACGGGAACTCCGATGATGTCGCTGTATACTTTTATCTGTTCGACAGCTGCGATTCTCATTGTATCGGATGTGATGATGCCGACTTTTTTTCTTTGCGACAGGGAGAAAATGGTGGCGAGTTTTGCGACTGTAGTTGTTTTTCCGACCCCGGTGGGGCCCACGAACGCGACTGTCTTCGGATGGCCTGTTGATGTCAGGTTGATGCTGCCCGAGACCTTGATCAGCCTCCGAAGCTGTTTGCCCAGCGCTGCGTATACTGATTCTTCGTTTTCTTTCTGCTCTTCGCTGAGGGCGCCGTCGAGCGATCTTATGATGTCCTGCGCCACTGCTTCGTCGACTTCGTTTTCTATTAACTTGAGGTATATGTCTCCGAAAACACGCGGATACGGTGATACTCTGATGTTTGCCGCTTCCTGCTGCCGCTTTTGCATGAGAGCGTTAAGAGAGGTTTTCATCTCCGAGAGTTCTTTTTTCAGGTTTTCGACTTCGGCGGGCTCCCGGCGAACTGGTGCGGGCGTCGGTGGTATCGGCCGCAACTGAGATTTTCTTGCCACGGGGCTTTTTGTGTTGCCGTTCGATTTAGCGGCTGTGTTGCCGGATTTGTCTATGTCCGTGCCTGCAATTATCTCGACGAAGTTGCGGCGTCGCAGTCCGAAAAACTCCGGTCGGTCATATTTCCTGGTGTGCAGGATTACAGCGTCGGAGCCAAGCTCTCGCTTGACTTTCATTATCGCCTCGCGCATTGTCGACGCTTCGAATCTTTTTACCTTCATCGTCAATGCCGTTCTTCTCCTGTTTCGGATAAAGCCCGGATTTTTCACAAAGAAATCCGGAAAATCGCGTGAACGCACATTCTATTTCGTTGCGGCGGCGATTCGGGACCGGTCACATACCTTCAGTATGCTCCCTCACCACTCACTTGCCACACCTTGTATTATGGGCGTTCTTCCGATTTTTCACCCGCATCTGTGAAAATATATGCGAGATAGCGCCTTTTTTTTCATTCTCACGGGAACCTGTGATCACTTCCGGGTTCCATACAATTATCAGTGCGGCGGATGGATGCGGACTGCATGAAGCCGTGCGTTTTCATCCGCGCATTATATCTTGACTTCCTGATCGATACCGACCATGCCGACGGACCTTACTTTGGTCTCCTGGGTGATTTCACTGTGAGACAGTACTGTGAGCGAGGGAAAGATGCGTTCGAACAGGCGGCGCACGTACATTCTCACCCTGGGCGAACACAGCACCATGGGTTGGTAATTGAGGGATACTGCTTTTTCGATCAAAGTACTGAGATTGCTGGAAATACTTTCCATGACGTCGGGTGCCATGACCGGAAACGACGTTGTGCCGGTTTCCTGCACGGACTCGAGGATCATGTCTTCGATCTGCGGATCGATGGTGATTACGGGCAGTGTGCCATCCGGCATCTGGTGTTGTCTGCATATCTGCCGCGATAGCCCGGCGCGCGCATATTCCGTCAATACGTTCACGTCTTTGGTCATTGACGCAAAGTCTGCGAGTGTTTCGAGAATTGTTACCATGTCCCTGATGCTGACACGCTCCTGAAGAAGGTTCTGGAGGACTTTCTGCACTTCGCCCAGTTCCAGTTTGTTGGGTATCAGTTCCTCGACGATGACGGAGTTTCTTTCTTTCACGACATCGAGCAGGCTCTGGACTTCCTGTCGACCGAGCAGTTCGTGGGCATGATTTTTTATTATTTCCGTCAGGTGCGTGGCGACGACCGAGGCCGGATCGACAACAGTGTAACCCAGTATTTCGGCCTGTTCTTTGTTTGCTTCACGTATCCACTTGGCAGGCAGCCCGAACGCTGGTTCCGTGGTGTCTACTCCTTCGACATCCTGTGTAACGTTGCCTGGATTCATGGCGAGGAAATGATCGACCATCAGAGCGCCGGACGCGACTTCCGTGCCTTTGATCTTTATCGAATAGTCGTTTGGTTTGAGTTGTATATTGTCCCTGATGCGGATGGGAGGCACGACGATGCCCATTTCC
>JAJRTR010000105.1 GCA_024278215.1 bacterium | reverse complement strand
CGAAATTGTTCAGAGCAAGGCGGAGGTGTAAAATCCTCGCAGGCGTACTTGTAGAGTACGTCGAGGACGATTTTGTGCCGACAACGCAGCTATGGACAATAGCAGCCGACCGCAGCAGAATCAGAATTTTGCAATTGGCTCTAAAGAAGAGAGTCGGGTTGCGGGCTTTTATTATCATCGAGAACTTTCCCGAATAAGTTTTTTGGGAAACTATTTTTTCACTCTTTTGTTATAAAGAGAAAAGAAAAAGGGAAAGAAGCAATGGTGAAGACGGATAACAAGAAGAAGCCGGTTGTAGTGGGGCGTGTGGAGCATGACGAGCAGAACGGGCGCAGTATGCCGGTGGTGATTTTTCACAACTGGTGTAAGAGGTGCGGGATATGCGTCGAATTCTGTCCGAAGAATGTGCTCGAGTACGATCCCGGGACCGACAGGGTGGTAGTGGCCAGGCCCGACGATTGCATCCAGTGCGGCAACTGCGAGTTGAGATGCCCGGATTTTGCGATTACACGGGTAAAAAAGGAGAATGGCAATGGCAAAAAAAACGGCAGGCAAAACGGCAAAGAAGAAGAAAAAAACACGAAAGAAACCTGAGTCGGCGATAGGCCCAAGGGTTGTTTCCGACGAGGAAGAAAAAGCCGTTGTAAAACTGCGGAAGCGTGCTAAAAATAAGAGAAAAGAATCGCGCCCGGCAGTCCTGTTGAGCGGCAATGAAGCCTGTGTGATGGGAGCGCTCGCCGCAGGCGTGGGTTTCTTTGCCGGATATCCCATAACACCCGCTACCGAGATTGCGGAACTGCTGTCGCAGGAGTTGCCCGCCCGGGGCGGTACATTTATCCAGATGGAAGATGAGATATCCAGCATGGCGGCCATTATCGGCGCGAGCATTGCAGGCATAAAGGCCATGACCGCCACCAGTGGACCCGGCTTTTCGCTCATGCAGGAGAATCTCGGTTTTTCCATTATTGCGGAAATTCCCTGTGTTGTGGTGAATGTCATGCGCGGCGGACCCAGCACCGGAACACCCACGTCACCATCCCAGGGCGACGTGATGCAGGCGCGATGGGGCACACACGGCGAACACAGTATTATCGTCCTGTCTCCCAATTCCGTCGAAGAAGCCTACACTCTCACTGTTAAAGCGTTCAATCTTTCCGAAAAATACAGAACACCCGTAATACTCCTCCTCGACGAAGTAATCGCCCACATGCGCGAAAAGATACATCTGCCGTCCGAAGAGGACACGCCGGTTTTCAACCGCGTGAAACCCACCGTGCCGCCCGAGTGGTATGAGCCATACGAAGACACCCCGTCGCTCGTGCCGCCGATGGCTGCTTTCGGCGACGGCTACAGGTACCACATTACAGGTCTCGTGCATGACACACACGGGTTCCCGACCAATAAGCAGAACGAAATAAAGGCCCATCTGCTGCGCCTGCGCAGCAAGATAGAAAAAAATCGACGCGAGATTGTAATGGTGGAGTCGGAAATGATCGACGACGCGCGCATAGCGGTCTTTGCTTACGGTTCTGTGTCGAGGGCGGCGCGCAGGGCGATAGTGCTGGCGCGCAGCACAGGCAGAAAGGCCGGCCTCGTCAGACCGAAGACGCTGTGGCCGTTCCCGGAGGTTGCGATCGAGCAACTGGCTGCGCATGTGGACGTCATCATTGTTCCTGAAATGAATCTCGGCCAGATCGTCCGGGAGGTCGAGAGGAAGGCGGCGGGCAAATGCAGGGTCGTGCCGCTCAACAGAATCGATGGAAAACTGATTTCTCCGGAAGAAATCCTGCGTGAGATACTGGAGGTATGACAGGATGCAGAAGACGGACCTGCTTTATAAATATCTGAGGACGGACAAGAAGTTCCCGCATTTGTGGTGTCCCGGCTGCGGCAACGGGATACTTATGGGTGGCCTGATCCGTGCCATCGACCGCATGGAACTGGACAAAGACAATGTCGTCGTGGTTTCGGGCATCGGGTGCTCGGGCAGACTTCCGGTCTATGTCGATTTCAATACGCTGCACACCACACACGGACGCGCCCTCGCCTTCGCTACGGGCATCAAGCTGGCGAATCCCGATCTTGTTGTCTTCGTCATCATGGGCGATGGCGATGCTACAGCCATCGGCGGCAACCATCTTATCCACATGGCACGCAGAAATATAGACATCAACGCGATTGTAATAAACAACAATGTGTTCGGCATGACAGGCGGCCAGTATTCGCCCACCACTCCTTCCGGCGCGAAGTCCACAACTTCGGTGCTCGGCAACCTCGAACGCCCGTTCGACATCTGCAAACTCGCCATGGGCGCGGGTACCTCCTGGGTTGCGCGCAGCACCGTCTACCACGTCCGCCGGCTCACAGACCTGATCTGCAAAGCTGTCGAACACGACGGGTTTTCTATGCTCGAGGTCACTTCATACTGCCCCACAAACTTCGGGCGGCGCAACAAGATGGGCACAGCACCCAAAGTCATGCGCTGGATCAAAGACAATTCCATCCCGGTCGACAAGGCGAAAGACATGACTCCCGAGGAGATCGGCGACAAACTCGTGACCGGCATTTTTGTCGACAGAGATGATCCCGAATACTGCACACTCTACAGCGAACTGCGGATCAAAGAAGGTTACGACCCGCACGAACACGAACACGGCAAGTAAGCGATGCCTGCCCGAAAAAGGAGAATATACTGATGAGCGTCGGCGGAGAAAGAGTAAAGATAAGACTCGCGGGTTCAGGCGGACAGGGGATAATCCTTGCATCCATCGTGCTCGCGGAAGCGTCCGGCATTTATGACGACCGCTATGTGGTCCAGAGCCAGAGCTACGGACCCGAGGCGCGCGGCGGCAATTGCAAAGCGGAAGTCGTTGTCAGCAACCATCCCATCGACTTTCCGAAGGCGATAAATCTGGATATTCTTCTCGCGCTCAACCAGGCCTCTCTCGACCAGTATTACTACGACCTGAAGCCCGACGGCGTCCTGATAGTGAACACCGACTCCTGCCGCCAGTTGCCCGTCTCAAGCGCATACCAGCTGCCCATGGCCACACTCGCTCGCGAGAAGGTCGGCCTGATCCAGACTATGAACATCCTCTCTCTCGGCGCGCTTGCCGCCATCACCGGCATCGTCTCCAGCAAGGCACTGCGCGAAGCCGTCAAAACCCGCGCCCCGAAAGGCACTGAAGAGATAAATATGACCGCTGTCGACATCGGCCTTCGCGAGGGGAAAAAGGCTTTCGAGAAAATGAATCGAAAGCGCCATGAAAAAATCTCACGCCTCATCCAGATGTGAAGGTTGACGGTCCACTACCGTCAAAATGCCTGAGTTCGAAGCAGGTTCGCCTTCAGAGCAGAATCCGCAACCACATCCATCCCCGGGCAAGTTCCGGCGCGACGCGCAGCCGCGCACGCGAAATCTTTCAGAACCGAAGCCGACCTCATTGCCGTCAAACAACTGGAAAAACGATGATGGCAGGAGACGCGAAACCGTCTGCTGCCTGTGAGAGAAATGGCCGGCAATTGATGTTTTGTGATAAATTTCCCAAACTCCTTGACTCGCATGTCCGCAATTTTTAGAATATGCAAGACAATATTATGAAGGTACTAGCAAATTAGCTAAAATGGGTTGTAGCAGATGATGACTATAGTGGATGTTATTAAGGAAAAGAAGACGGTAATCGCCGACAGGTGGCTTGAGGAGATTTATGCTACTTATCAGGATGAAGCGGCAAGATTTCTCAGGAGCAAGAAGGATCAGTTTGCCAACCCGATGGGCCATGCCATTCGGACAGGTACGCACGGGATTTGCGAGCAGGTTTTTGGTGATATGGATGTAGAGATTCTTTGCGCACATTTGCAGGAAATTGTCAAAATGAGGGCGATACAGGATATGGCGCCGTCGCAGGCGCTTTCGTTTGTTTTTCTTTTGAGGAAGGCAATGGCTGATGTGCTGGACACGAAGGATAAGAATGAAAATGAGGTCGCGGCAATAATGGAATACGACCATCGTGTCGATCAGGTAGCCCTTTTCGCGTTTGATATTTTTACGAAATGCCGCCAGCAGATTTACGATATGAGGATCAACGAGTTGAAGAGAAGCATGGCTTCTGTAGTCAAGCTGGTGAATGAGTCCGGATCGAGAAGAGAAATGCCCGGCTTTGATGCCGGATAGCAGCAAACGGCGAGGTGTTGACAGTGAAAGTAATAATCGGATTGATTGCTGTTTCAGTATTGTTTTTAGCAGGATACGGTTTGTCCGGCGCGGCGCCGTACCTGTTCGGCGTGATAATCCCGTATGCGGCTTTTGCCTTATTCCTTGCAGGGTTCGTCTACAGGGTGTTGGCGTGGGCGAAAGTGCCGGTTCCGTTCAGGATCACGACGACATGCGGAGGCCACAAAACACATGACTGGCTGCCCCGCTCGAAATATGACAATCCGTCTAACGCGGTGGAAACATTTATCAGGATGCTTCTAGAAGTGTTGTGTTTCCGCTCGCTTCTCAAGAATACAAAAACTCAACCTGGTGACGACAACAAGCCGGTATATGCCACGGAAATATTTCTCTGGCTCGGCGCGATTGTGTTTCATTATTCCATGCTGGTAGTTCTGCTGAGGCACATCAGACTGTTTGTACAGCCGACTCCGGCCTTTGTGACGATGATCGAGCGGGCCGACGGTTTCTTCCAGGTGGGAGTGCCGGTTTTCTATCTGACATCATTCGGGCTGATCGCCGGGCTTGTCTACCTGCTTGCCCGCAGGCTCTTCAACCCGCAGGTCAGGTACATCTCGCTTCTTAATGATTATTTCCCGCTTTTCCTTCTCCTGGGAATCGGAATCAGCGGGTTCTGGCTCAGGTATATATCCAAGGCCGATGTTATAGCCATCAAGGAACTGGCCACAGGCCTGGTGACGTTCACGCCCAGCGCGGCGATTCTCAGCAGCATCAGCCCGCTGTTTTTCGGCCACCTGTTCCTGGTGTGCGTGCTGCTGATGTATTTCCCGTTCAGCAAGCTGATGCACATTGCCGGTGTGTTCCTGAGCCCGACAAGAAATATGGCAAATAACAATAGGGCGGTCAGGCACATCAATCCCTGGAACTACCCCGTGAAGCTTCACACCTACGAGGAATACGAGGAAGAGTTCGGAGAACTGATGAAAGCGGTCGGTCTCCCTGTTGAAAAGGAGTAGCCATGGCAAAGTTCGATGAAATGGAATATTACAAGCAGGCGGAACTGCTTAATATTGATTACGATCAGGTGCCCGATTCGGACTGGATGGACACACCGGTGGATTTCAGACCCGGTACGTTCATCTATCCCGGCAAACCGGCGCGTCTCGAGTATCTGGACCTTCCCAACGCGCGCGAATGGTCGGTGCTCGAGGAGGACTGGAAACTCCAGGACAACTGGAAACAGATCGTGCTCGAGGGCATGGCGGAGCGGCTGACGAAGTATCGCTCGTTCAAACTCTTCATGGACGTTTGTGTTCGTTGCGGCGCGTGTGCCGACAAGTGCCACTTCTACATCGGCAGCGCGGACCCGAAGAACATGCCGGTGCTGAGGGCGGAGTTGCTCCGGTCAATTTACCGCAAAGAATTTACGATGGTCGGAAAGGTTCTCGGCAAGATCGCCGGCGCCCGCGAACTCACCATCGACGTGATAAAGGAGTGGTTCTACTACTTCTTCCAGTGTACGGAATGCCGCCGCTGCTCGGTCTTCTGCCCCTACGGCATCGACACCGCCGAGATCACCATGATGGGACGCGAGTTGCTCGGGCTGCTCGGACTCTACGTAAACTGGATAATCGAGCCGTGCGCCAACTGCTTCCGCACCGGCAACCACCTCGGCATCCAGCCGCACGCGCTGAAAGATATTTTCGAGGACCTCTGCGACGACATTAAGACTGCTACAGGCATCGAGATCGACCCGCCCTTTAATAAGAAAGGCGCGGACATATTATTCGTCACGCCTTCGGGCGACTTCTTTGCCGAACCAGGTATCTTCACCTGCATGGGCTACCTTATATTGTTCCACGAACTCGGACTGAACTACACTTGGAGCACGTATGCGTCCGAGGGCGGAAACTTCGGGCTGTTCACTTCGCACGAAATGATCAAACGCCTGAACGCGAAGATGTATATGGAGGCCGAACGCCTCGGCGTCAAGTGGATACTGGGCGGCGAGTGCGGCCACATGTGGCGTGTGATCAACCAGTATATGGACACGATGAACGGTCCGGCCGACTTCCTCGAAGTGCCGAAATCGCCCATCACCGGCACGGTCTTCGAAAACGCGAAATCCACCAAGATGGTGCATATAATGGAGTTCGTTTCGGACCTGATCAAACACAAAAAACTGAAACTCGACCCGAGCAGGAACGACCACATAAATGTAACATTCCACGACTCGTGCAATCCGGCACGCGGCATGGGCATAATCGAAGAGCCCCGCTATGTGCTGAAGAATATATGCAATAATTTCTACGAAATGCCTGAAAACACGATCCGCGAGCAGACATTCTGCTGCGGCGGCGGCGCGGGGCTCGGGACGGATGAAAACATGGAGATGCGCCTGCGGGGCGGATTGCCCAGGGGCGCGGCCGTGCGCTATGTCCAGGAGCAGTTCAATGTCAACCAGCTTGCCTGCATGTGCGCCATTGACAGGGCGACGCTCGTCACTGTCTGCAACTACTGGGCGCCCGGTGTCGAAGTTACCGGCATTTCTGAACTGCTCGCCAACGCGATGGTGCTCAAAGGCGAGAACGATAGAAAACTGAATCTCAGACTGGAAGAAATTCCAGGAAAGTAGAGACCGGGAGAATCCGACATGAACGACAAATGGAAAATTATCCTGGGGTTGGTCGTCTTCCTTGCGGCAGTGACCTTCCCTGTATGGCGCGGAGCAATCGCCGGAGCAGGCGAACCGCCCGAACTGCAACTGCCCGAGGGAAAAACAAAATGTATCGAATCTAAAGAGTTCATGATTGACAACCACATGAACATGCTCGACGAGTGGCGCAACATGCTGGTGCGCGAGGATATCCACGAATATACCTCGAAAGAGTACGGCGACACATACGAGATAAGCCTCAACAAAACATGTCTGAACTGCCACAAAAAGACAGAATTCTGCGATAAGTGTCATGCTTACGCAGATGTCGAACCCTACTGCTGGGACTGCCATTACGATCCGAAAGGGGACTGAAGCGATGGATGATACCAGGCGAAAGTTTCTGAAAAAAGCCGGCTATGCGTCGCTTGGAATAAGCTGCGCCCTGCCGCTCCTCGATGCTAAACTACTGGCGATGTCTGAAGAGACAGGCACCCACGAAGCCGCTGCTAAAAAGCAGTTGGCCATGGTGATCGACATAAAAAAATGTCAGAACAAACAGCTTGTCGACGCCGCCGCCAACGCCTGCCATACTGTACACAATGTGCCGACTATCACTGATGCGAAAGGCAATATCAATAAGGAAGAAGAAGTCAAGTGGATATGGACTGAGAAATTCGCCAACACTTTTCCCGAACAGGTGCATGCGCGTCTGGAGCGCAGTATTCTTGACGAAGATGTTGTCGTTCTGTGCAACCATTGCTCGAGGCCGCCGTGTGTCAGGGTCTGTCCGACACAGGCGACCTGGAAACGCGACACCGACGGTATAGTGATGATGGATATGCACAGGTGCATCGGCTGCCGCTACTGCATGGCAGCCTGCCCCTACGGCGCAAGGAGCTTCAACTGGAACGAACCACGCAAGTTCCTTGAAAAGGGCCGGGGCATCGTCGGCGAGTATCCGACCAGGACAAAGGGCGTTGTCGAAAAATGCACATTCTGTGCCGACAGGCTCAGTGACGGACTCGAACCCGCTTGTGTGGAAGCCGCGAACAAGGTGCCCGGCGGCAAAGACGCCCTGGTGTTCGGCGACCTTTCGGACCCGAATTCCAAAGTGAACCTGATCCTGAATAAGAAACACACAATATGCAGAAAAGTCGGCCTCGGCACCGGACCGAATATCTATTACATCATTTGAACAGTGGAGCCAATTGGCTCAGTGTAATAAAACGTATCGAAACAATAACCGCGCGGGATTCAGCAGACCGCGCCCTAAACAGGCAAGGAGTATGAGATATGCTCGAACACGCATTTAAAGGAAGCAAAAATTACTGGCTTCTCCTGGGTTTCTGGGGCATCATTATTGCAATGGGGGCCGGCGCGTACGCTGTACAGCTTCGCGACGGACTAACCATCACAGGAATGAGCCGCGACGTGTCGTGGGGATTCTATATCTCACAATTCACGTTTATGGTCGGTGTAGCTGCGTCCGCCGTCATGGTCGTGCTGCCATACTATCTGCACGACCACAAAGCATTCGCCAAAACAGTCATCCTCGGCGAATTCGTCGCTGTGCCCGCTGTTCTCACCTGTATGCTTTTCATCTTTGTCGACATGGGCCAGCCCGCACGTGTTCTCAACGTAATACTTCATCCCACTCTTCACTCAGTTATGTTCTGGGACATGTCTGTTCTTATGGGCTACCTCGTTCTTAACCTTCTCATCGGCACCATTACGCTCGACTGCGAGCGCAAAGGCAAACACTATCCGCACTGGCTGAAGTTTTTCATCTATCTTTCCATCCCCTGGGCGGTCAGTATTCATACTGTAACAGCATTTCTTTATGCGGGACTCGAAGGAAGGCCCTTCTGGATGACGGCCATACTCGCCCCGCGCTTTCTGGCCTCCGCTTTTGCCACAGGTCCAAGCCTGCTGATCATTCTTGCTGTCATTGTCAGGAAAATATCGAAGTTCGACCCGGGCGAAAAAGCAATAAGAACACTCGCTACTATCGTTACTTATTCTATGCTCATCAACCTCTTCTTCTTCCTTGTCGAAGCATTCACAAGCATCTACAGCGACATGCCCCACCATCTGCACGCCTTCGAATACATGTTCGTGGGCCTTCACGAGAACGGTGTAACTTATGATGTTCTCGTGCCGTGGATGCGCGCAGGAATGGTCTTTTCCTTCATCACCGGCTTCCTCATGCTTTTCCCCGGAATACGATGGAACCTGAAAGTTGTGCCCTATGTATGTGTTTTCATTATTTGCGGCACATGGATAGAAAAAGGGCTTGGACTCGTGATTACAGGATTCATACCCTCCACACTCGGCCACATCACCGAGTATGTGCCTACTGCACCCGAACTGATGGTGACATTCGGAATCTACGCAATCGGCGCGTTCGTGCTGACGGTTCTCTACAAAATAATCATCGGCGTGAGGGAACGCCGCGCGGGCTACGGAGCCGACGCGCAATAGCAGAAAAAGGGCAGGGGAGAGAGCAAACGCGCTCCGCTTTTAATCTCTTTTGGGGCCTATTCTCCGCTGCTTGCGGCAGGGCGGTTCATTCACGAAAGTTTCTCCGATGCCTGCATTGGGATTTGAAGTGTATCTTCCCCTTGGGCAAGACGCAACAAATTGTATGCCGGACATACACCCAATAACCGTGAGCAGTTACTTCCAATGAGTATTATTTCGAGCTTTCCGGCCTCAGTGCATCGTAGAAATTCGGCGCGTCATCGTCAAGCAACTTCTTTTCTTCCTTCGACAATTTTTCAACTCCTTTCGATGTTGTCCGTATGGCGAGGCTGTCCGATACAACGATCAATACCGAGTCGCCCTGCGCGAAGAACGCACCGAGCCGCGGCAGACGCTCGAGGACGCTGAACTGTGCACTGCTGAAGGGTTTTATGTCGATAACTTTCATCTTTTTCGAGTCGTAGCGGTTGTCGACCCATGTGCCGCCGTCGAGGAAAAACGCATTGCCGCGCACATTGTTCATTGTCGTTATCTTCTGCCGGACGCCGCTTTTGTCCACGTATCCTTTGGCCATTGCCATCGGTGCCGCCGCGGATTTCCGCGCCCTGATCGCGTCAGCCTGATCGACCGCCCATTTGCCTTTCTGCACGTTCATTGCTTCGTCCATACTCAACAGTGTCATTTCGTATACTTTATCTTCGGCCATCTGCGCCGCGCCGGGTTCTTCGACGAGGAACGATGTGTATTCCGTGATTATTCCGTATCGTTTGCTGAGCCTGACAACTTCGTCGATGAGTTCTTTCTTTTCGCCGTGCAGCCGGATTTCATCGAGCAATATGCCTATGCGGCGGCCCGCCCACAGTGTGGGGATAAATGTATTTCGTGTGCTTTCCTTCACGTTTTGCTCGAGAGCGAATGTTTTCTTTTCGCCCGCGGCGGTCCCGGTGAGTTTCACGGCTGTGGTTGTCGCGTTTCGGTATCTGCCGGTGACGACAAGCTGCGAGCCCTTGAAAATATCGGGAAGCTTGATCGGTGCCGTGTCGTAGGCGTCCATCTCGCCCATGTCCAGCGCGATGTCTGTGAGGACCGGGCTGCTTATCATTCTGAAAAGATTACTTACTTTCACTTCTATGTCTTCACCCGGTTTCACATATTCGCTTGCGCCGCTGTGGTTTTCGCTGAGTTTGTCCAGTAGATGCGTGTTGACGTCGTAGCCGACACCGAAAACGAAGAGGTGCAGATGTGGCGGCGCGTTCCGGTCAGCGTTCTCGATGATGCGCGACATGTCCGTGGTGCCGACGGTGGGCAGGCCGTCGGTGAGAAAGATGACATAAGTCGGGCGGGCCGGGTCGTCGGCCATGGGGAACGATGTTGTGAGCGCCGCGTCGATGTTCGTGCCGCCCTGGGCGTCGAGTCTGTCGGCGAGTTCCAGAGCGCGCAGGACATTGTCGTGATCGGCGGTGACAAGACCGCTGAAAAGCGGGTCGGGCGATTCGTTGAACGCGATAAGATTGAAACGGTCTTTGCTGCTGAGAGAATTCAGGCAGAACTTCAGTGCGTTTCGGGCCTGTTCGATCTTTTCGCCGCTCATGCTGCCTGTGCGGTCGAAAATAAACAGGATGTCTTTCGCGCGCACATCGCTGTCTTTGTATTCGACTTTCGGCGATGCCAGCATGAGAAAATAGCCATCCTTACTTTTCTCTTGATAGGTGAGCAATGTCATGCCGACGTCGTCTCGGGAGACGGAATAGTAGAGTTCGAAGTCCTTGTCGGGGCGTTCGTTCGAGACCTCGTAGCCGACCTCGGCCTCGGTCTCCGAGAGCCGGTGTACCGATATGTCATGGCTCGGCGAATAGATATTCTTTATCGGGTATGATGTTTTAATTGTTACATGCACTGAGACCGACTCGATACTTTTCGATGAGAATCGTTCTGTGCTGAGCGGATACACATAGCGGTATGTGTCGCCGCGCGCGCCGGCGAGCTCCTGATAGGAGAGCCGGATGCGTTTTTCGCCGTGGGGTTCGATGGGAAATACGCGCGCGCTGAAGAGGTCGCGGCCCACGTATTCGATGAGTGCGGGGTCTTTTCGCCTGCGCACGATATCTTCATATATGCGGCGCGCTTCGTCTTTGTCGAGCACTCTGCCGCTGACCTTTTCCTTCCCGACATACATCGAGAAATCTGTGATTGCGGCAGTCTCGGGAATAGGAAAAAGATACGTCGCTTCCATCCGCCTGCCACTTTCGTTTTTGAAAACCTGGTCGATATCAGTTTTCACCGACTGGTCATTTATTTCAACATTGACATGGTGGTATTTAATGGAAAACATAGGTGCCGGTTCCGGGGGCAGCGGGCGCGGATGCGGCCAGGGGCCGGGGATCAGCATACCGTCGGCAAGCGCCGTATTCGCACCTGCGAAAAAAAAGCCGAAAAACGCGAACGCAACAATAAGGAACAGAAATCTTTTGCTCTTCATAGGAACACTCCCTGTTTGTCTTTTAACCCGGATTTCTCACAAAAAAATCCGGAAAACCGTGAGAACCCCCATTCTACTGCGTTGCGGCGGCGATTCGGGATCGGTCACATACCTGCATTTTGCGCAAGAGGCCGGCTGGCCGGCTGCTCCCTCACCACTCACTTGCCGCGCCTTGTATTATGGGCATTCTTTCGGTTTTTCACCCGCATTTGTGCAATATGCGGGTTAGTATTCCATGATATGGCGTATGTATATTATGACAGTAGCGAAGGAAAAATGTTCAGACGAGGCTGATATGTGTGCCGTACTCGAACCGATTTTGCAGTGTCGCTCCTATCGCACTGTACCGGTGATAGACAGGAAAGCGGCTCTCACACCGATAAAAGAATTGCGATGCCGAATCCCACGCACCACAGATTTATAAAACTGCTGAAAAGTTTTTCTTTCAACGATTGTCCGGCAAACATGTTCCGGAGGTTATAGCTGATGTCGAGAACACCGAGAAAAATCAGTGCGCCGCCTGCGGCATGGCTCAGTGTGATACCCGCCTGAATGTTCTTCATCATGAGCAGCGACGATGCTGTCAGTGCGATGGCCAGGATGATATCCGGAATTGGAAACGAATGCTCGAAATCATCGTAGCTGTCCGGTGCATTGTCAGGAGCAAGGCCGACAGTGAAGAAAAGAATCCAGAACAGGATAAGCCCCGCGCCGGTGGCGATCTGAAGATAGATGATTGCATGTGGTGCCATAGTAAATAGTGTCGATCCCGATCCACGGGTGCTTAATCTCGATTCGCCGACAAAGTGTCTCCGCGATTACAATTCAGCTTTCATAATATGTCGCGCACGAACCTTCAGATTCCCACACCATAACGCGAATAACGCGAACACGATCATCATTAATCTGCCTGCCGAGTTCATCGTAGAAGTAGCGCGCAATATTCTCAGCCGATGGATTCAACTCGTCGAAAGGCGGCACTGCGTTGAGGTCCTTGTGGTCCAGCCTTTCCACAACATCCGCGAGGCACTTTTTGAGCTTTTTAAAATCGATGACCATGCCGAGAGAGTCGAGGGTTTCAGACCCTGCAAACACACGCACTTTCCAGTTGTGGCCGTGCAGCGACTCGCATTTGCCCTCATATCCGCGCAGCCTGTGCGCACCCGAGAAAAACTTTTCCTTAAATACTTCGTGCATTTGTATCACCGTTTTTCGTTTATCAAATACATGCGGACACGTACTTGCTGTTCTCGCTATTGAAACAACTTCCTTATGACATCAGTTCCACAGGACATCCGGCGGGGCTCACTGCAATTTCATGCTGTTGATATCGACCGGATTGTCTTTCACAATCCGCAGGGCTTCCTTCGGGTCGTCCGTCACGTGAAACAGGTTTATATCGCTCTCGCTGATGTATCCGCTTCCGAGCAACTTGTTTTTCACCCATGCGATATAACCGCTCCAGTGCTCTTCGCCCATAAGAACAATGGGGAAACGGTGTGTCTTGTGGGTTTGCACAAGCGTCAGGACTTCGCACAACTCGTCCATCGTGCCGAAACCGCCGGGCATGATTATTGTACCATGCGCATATTTCACAAACATGACTTTACGCACAAAGAAGTAGTGGAAATTAATCAGGTGCTGAACATATTCGTTCGATGATTGTTCATGAGGCAGGTCGATGTTGAGGCCGACCGAAGCGCCGCCCGCGTCGACTGCTCCCCTGTTGGCCGCTTCCATGATACCGCCCCCCGCGCCTGTCACGATGCCGAACCCGTTCCCGGCGAACAACTTTGCCGTCTTCTGCGCCAGCTTGTACATTGGATCGCTTTTCTTTGTTCTCGCCGACCCGAATATCGTGACAAGAGGTCCGTGTTTTGACAGCTGATCGAATCCTTCAACGAACTCTGCCATGATCTTGAATATCCGCCAT
The DNA here is from genome assembly GCA_024278215.1 of bacterium. Classification (GTDB taxonomy): domain Bacteria; phylum UBP15; class UBA6099; order UBA6099; family JAJRTR01; genus JAJRTR01. The sequence goes on along the minus strand of JAJRTR010000105.1, from coordinate 22,712 downwards.
GTGTCTTCCTGCATCATCTCTCTGTATACCATTGCTTCCTCCGGAAAGTTTGAGTCAATTCTGTTATTGTAATCATCCGGCGACTGTTTTTAAACATATTACGATTTTATTACAATATCTTCTGGAACCTGCTATACGTAGATTTTACTTTTCCGCCTTGCTCCGAACAATTTCGCTCGACCTTGCTACGAACATATTTTTGCAATTGGCGCAATAGTATCATACGACTGAAACGCTACTCGGGATGGTAAAGAAATGCTGAAAAGATATTGGTGAACGCGGAGCATGCAGTCTGTGCGACCACTTCACAATTATCCGTTGACAAAAGAATATTGATAATGTTATAATTCAAACAGTTGTTTTAAATATACGTTTTAATTACATGTTTGAATATTGGGCGCCTAATTTATGAGAAAGAGATTCAAGACCAGCGAGAGCAGGCAAAAGATACTTCTTGCGGCATTAAAATGTTGCGCGAAGCATGGCTATCATGGAACATCCGTAAGGGACATCTGCGCCGGCGCGAAGATGAATGTCTGCGCTGTGAATTATCATTTCGGCTCCAAAGAACAACTCTGGCAGGCGGTATGCGAGTACACGAGCGACAGTCTTAAGCACATAATCACCGAGTCGATGGATTTTAAGAAACCGCCGGCCGAGGCAGTTCCGGAATTTGTCGATGCGCTGGTGGATGCCCTGCTGGAGCAGCCGGAACTTCTGCGTATTGTCTCGTGGATAAATCGTGAGGCGGACACCTTCGACGACTACGAAACGACAAAAACGCAATTCCAACCTCTCGAAAAACTGGGCCTCGAGTATCTGAATATCCAGGTGCGGAAGGGAAACATACGACCGGACCTGAACTATGAGGCTATACTTACGATGCTGAATACCATTGTTGTTTTCGCATTTGTAAACAGGAAAGGTTCGGTGTATTTCTCCGGCAGAAAAATGACTGTACCAGGCAATGTCGCTATGGCGAAGTCGGAGATAACACGCGCTGCTGTGCTGATGCTGGGTATCGACAAATCGGATACGCATATTTCACAAATGCCGGTTAAAAATGTTAAGAAAAAAGCAAAAGCGGGTAGAAAAAGAAAAAAGGTTATAAGCAAGATATGATGTGCCGCGAGCTGCTCTGTAACAACGCAAGAACGAAAACCAGACAAACGGGGTGAAGTCTAATGAAGAAACAAAAGCTGAAATTCAAGAGTGTGATCCATATGGCGCGTGAGTTGCCTTATTTCGATGTCGATGAAGACGGCACGCCGCGCCTTTCGCTCGATCTCGGATATTCGATAATCGACTGCCACGGTCACCTGGCGAACAATTTCCTTTTCGCCGCTCCTATTGATTTCTGGAGAAGGACAGCGCACAGCAACACGCTTTTTCAGATTCTCGGAATGCCGGTCGACCTGTCGGTTTACAGCGGCTACAACATGAACGAGAACGATTCTTTTAATCATTTCTATTATGTGCAGAGTGTGTTGACCAACAAGTTCGGCGCGATGCAGCATCATTCGGCGGCCAACCTGTTGCGTGAGATGGACCTCGCGGGAGTGTCGCACACGGTGAACCTCGCTATCGACTTCCCTTTTGTCAGCAGCAACAGCGACCATGTGCTCGATGTCCACGAAAAAACCGACCGCCTGCTCCCGTTTGTCAGTGTGCATCCGATGGACCCGTTCTGGCGGAGAAAGATGGAGCGGTATGTGAAGCGCGGTGCGATGGGCATCAAGACACATCCGGAACTGCAAATGGTGGCTTTCGACAATAAGAAGTGGGAGCCGATATTCGAGTTCTGCCGTGAACACAATCTGCTTGTGCTTTCGCACACGAGTGTTTCACCTGTGGAACCTGATGCTGTGAAGGGAAAGAAAGAAGCGAGGTCGAAACTCGACAGGTTCGAAAAAGCGCTCGACGATTTTGGTGATGTGACGTTTATAATGGGACACGGCGGCATGATGGAATACCGGACACTGATCAAGCTGGCGCAGAAATATCCGAACTGTATTTGCGAGATAGACGGACAACCGCCGCACCAGCTCGAGGAGTTCTTCGCGGAAGTCGATAACGACCGCATTGTGGCGGGTAGCGACTGGCCGGTCTACCCGCTGATATACCAGTTTGCAAAACCGCTGATTGCCACCGAGGGCCACCCTGAACTCCGCTGGAAAGTGCTTCATGCGAACGCGGCGCGGCTGCTCGGGCTGGAAGTCACCCCGCTCAGGAAGAGAGCGAAAGCCGGCGTATAGCCCGGATGTCTCACAAAGAAACCCGGAAAATCGCGACGACTGTTTGGCGAACACAGGTCGAGCGGCGCGTGTCGGTGACGCATCTCTGACAACATCGTTTACTTAAGACCGGCGACTGTTTCGACGATATTGTGTGCATGGCCCCTGATGCTCTGGAAAGTGGCGAGTATATCGCTCAGCAGAAGGCCCGTCATGACATCACATTCCCTGTTGTTCAGTCGTTCCAGATGTCCTCTGCGCAATTTCTTTATCATTTTCTGCAGTGAATTATTCTTTGCGTCGGCCTCATGAAAAGTGCGATTCTTTTCATCAATAAAACACAATGTGCAAAGCTGAAAATATTCCTGAAGTGAACGATAGGCCTCTTCGAGCCCCTCGAGCGCTTCATCGCTGAAGTCAAGGTTCTGTTCTTCACGCCTTATCGCGTATTTGGCAAGCTGTTCGCACATATCGCCGATGGATTCGTACTCGTCGGAAATTCGCAGGTAGCGCCGCGCGCTCTCGGCGTCCTCGGGGCCGGGTTTCTTTTGCAGCAGAGTTGCGCAGAATTTCGATATTTCCGTCTGCAATGTATCTGTAATAATCTCATATTTGAAGAGACGTTCTTTAAGCTTTTCATCAATAGGCTGTTCGAGCAGCAGCGTCCTGCTCCAGTCCAGCATATTGCTGTCCATCTGCGACATTTTGATGATCTCTTTTTTGGCCTGCCCGAGTGCGATCGAAGGCGTCGAGATAAAACTGTAGTCGATATATTCGAGTTGTTTGTCGGGCTTATCGCCCTCGTCGGGCACCATCCAGATGGCAATCTTCACGAGGAAGCCGGTGAGAAAGAAAAAGAGAAGTGTGTTAGTGATGTTGAACAGCGAATGGCCTGCGGCGATGTGGGCCGCGATATATATTTTCGTGCCGTCCGCACCGACCGCGTCCATCCCGCCCGGTACGATGTAATCCACAAACTTAACGAACCACGGGAAGATTGCGATCATGACGACCGTGCCGAAAGTATTAAAAAGCATGTGAACCCTGCCCGCACGCCGCGCGGCGACGTTTGCACCTATTGCCGCGAGATTCATGGTGATCGTAGTGCCGATGTTTTCGCCGAGCACCAGCGCGGCCGCTGCCGGGTATGTCAGAAGGCCCTGGTTGGCAAGAGCGATGGTGATCCCTATTGTCGCCGAGCTCGACTGGATAATGCAGGTCAGCAACATGCCGGCGAATGCGCTCTTGATGATTTGCAGGGTACTGTCGGCGCCGAACTGCGCAAAGAATGTTATGAATTCCTGACTTTCACGCAGGGGATGAAATGCGGTTTCCATCAGCTTGAGTCCGAAAAAGAGCATTCCGAAACCAAGAAATATGTATCCCCAATTGTTTACTTTCCTGTTCTTGGAAAACATCGCCATTATCGAGCCGACGCCAAGCACCGGGAGCGCGAATTTCGTTATCTTTATCGCGATGATCCATGATGTGATCGTTGTGCCGATATTGGCGCCCATGATAATGCCGACCGCCTGTTGAAGGTCCATCAGCCCGGCGTTGATGAAACCGACCAGCATCACTGTTGTCGCCGAACTCGATTGGATTATTGCCGTTACGACGAGCCCGACACCCACTCCCATCAACCTGTTGTTTGTCAGCATATCAAAAAATTTCTTGATCCTGTTGCCGGCAAGCTGCTGCATTCCGGAAGACATGGTTTTCATTCCAAACAGGAAAATCCCCAGTCCGCCGATCAGATTAAAAATCACATCTTTCCAGTCAAGCGTCATATTCATGTACCGAATCTTAAGTTATTTCAAGCACTGTATTGTAACATAAAACAATCATTTGTCTAATGCGGATTCAACAGGATACCCTCAAGATTATTAATTGCCGTCGATAGTGGCGAATCGCTGAATATTGAAGAAAAGTCAATAACGTATCACCTCGCCGTTTTCGCGGAAACGGCGGAAAGCGCGCGGCTCATTCTACTTGTGACACGATATATTATCTTACGACTGAAATGCTACGCAGGATGGTAAAGAAATGCTGAAAAGAGATCGGTGAAAGCCGGAACTTCCAGTTACAGGCGTTTCCAGGGTAGACCTTGGGAACGATGAACCTCTGTGTGCCGTGCTCGAACCGCATTTGTTTGGGCACGAAAATGCGGCCTGTTTGGTTCCGGCCATGCCGGGTTAGATGTTGTGTCGTGAGATGCCGAAACTATTGCGAAGGCCGCGTTTTTTTATTGCCATATTTCGTAGAGCCAATTGCAAAATTATGATTCTGCCGCAGTCGGCTGCTATTGTCCATAGCTGCGTTGTTGGCGCGAAATCGTCCTCGACGTACTCTACAAGTACGCCTGCGAGGATTTTACACCTCCGTCTTGCTCTGAATAATTTCGCTCGACTTCGCTACGAACATAATTTTGCAATTGGCTCCGTATTCTTGCGATATTTGGCCCGCATTGGTGAAATATGCGGGATAAGGGCAACCTGAAAACATTATAAAAAAGGACTTTGGACCCGGGCCTTACTATTGCCCCCTTTTTCATTGGTGTGGCTGATCAGTGATCACACCGCGCCGCTGGTTGTGAGCGCGTAGATAACGAGTTTCTGCATGAACTTTTCCGATGTCGACGCGGGTTTGTCGAGTTTCATGCGTTCGAGATAGGGCATTGCGCTCGCGGGCGGCGAGAATATCTTTGCCGCGCCCGCGAAGGACGGCAGCTTGAATCTCTTTGTTGAGAGCGCGGACTTCAGGCCACGAAGCGCCTTGCCGAGTACGAGTTCTTCGTCTGTAAGGTCCGTGCCGTAGGGGAAGGAATCGAAATATCCTTTTTCCTTGAAGACGGAAAGGTCTCCGGCGATTCGTTCGGGATAATTGTTTTTGAAGGCGTCGGGTATTTTGTAATCCGCAGGTATTTTGCCGGCTTCTTTCGCTTTTTTAAGGAGAGCGGTCTGGTATCTTGAATCCGCGATATTTATCATTGACTTGATCACATCTTTATCCGTCCGGCCGCGAACGGAAGCTATGCCGTATTCTGTAATAAAGATGTCGCGCAGGTGGCGTGGGATCGTCGTGTGTCCGTAGTTCCAGACAATGTTCGACATGAGCTCGCCCCCGACATCTTTGGTGCTGCGAAGCAAGATGATCGATCGACCGTCTTCAAGCGCGTGCCCCATGGCGACGAAGTTGTATTGCCCGCCCACGCCGCTGATGACCTGGCCGTTTTCGAGTCCGTCGGAAACCGCCGCACCCATCAGAGTAGCCATGATGGCGGTGTTCGCGAAGCGGCCCTCGATGCGCTGCACGCGTTTCATTTCCTCCTGGCCGTATATCTGGTTGCAGAATGATATCTCGCGCATCTGTATCCGCCGGCGTTCTTCTTCGCTCATGTCGTTGAGGGTCTGGTAGAAACTGTTGGGGCCTATAAAGAAACTGGCGTGCGCCAGCAGCCCGTTTTGCAACCTGTCGCCGAGGAGATTCTTTTCGATGGCGTCGCGGTTTTTACCGACGCGGAGATCCGCCTTCACCGATGTTCCATTGAGGCTGATCATTCCTTTATCAAAAAGTATTCCGGGTTTGAGTATTCCGAACTTGGTAAGGAATTCGACATCCTTGTGGGTGAGCCGCTCGTTGATCGCTCCAGTCTCCAGCAGAAGGTCGAGTGTTTCGCCTGTGACTTTTTCCGTGATTTTTCCTTCATTTATCAGTTTTTGCAGATAGTAGTCGTCGTAGACTTTCCTTTTGATGACACCAGCGTTAATGAGTTGGATAAAAGCGTCGGTGATCATCTCGGTGCAGCCGTAGAGCCCCCGGTCGAAGGTGCCGAAACCGCCGATTCTGTCTATTGCTTCGCCGAACTTGCCGTGTGCGCCAAGCTGCGCCATCAAGTCGCGGAAGTCCTGATTGTTGTTGTGGCGCATCGACAGCGCGTAAGCGATGGCATCGCCGAGGGTGCCGATGCCTATCTGGATCGTGCCGCCATCTTTGAAAAGAGCGCCGGCATAGAGTCCGATCAGGAAATCGACATCGCTGACCGGCTCGCGTGGCGGGCCGAACATCTTGTGGTAATAGTCGCGGCTGTCGATTATTCCGTCGTATACCTCCGGGCCGCTCAGCGCCGCGCCGTACATGAAAGGCATATTGCTGTTGACCTGCCCGAGCACGGCGATAGGCTTGCCCTGCTCGCGCATCTGTGCCAGTTTGGTGATCATGTCGGCCGGCGCGTCGGCGTTGCTGCCCAGACTGTACTTCTGTTCGCCGCCGATTGTCTTTTTCGCGATCATGCTCGCCGCCACGTTCAGGCCCATGTCCATCACGTCGCGGGCGACGTGCGTATAATTCGACGATATGTAATTCTGCTGGATATTCGGTACATTCAGATAGCCGCCGGGCACGAGGAAAAATTCCACAAGGTCCACATTCGGCGGCAGTTTGTTCGCGCGCATGTCGGCCACATACTGTGGATCAGGATAATCTTCGAAAATCCTTTTCACAAGCGGTTCGATAAATCGCTTCTCGAGGTCCGACTTCGCCTTTGGCGTCTCGAGTGTCAGTCCGCTCATCAGCTTCAGATTCAAGCCGGGGTCTTCTTTGGCACGCCTGTAGAATTCGTTGGCGATAATCGTGGGCTTACCGGCACCGATGGGCATTCCCAGCATGATGTTCTTACCCACCCGCCTTATTGTTTCCTCGACACACTCTTCCACGGTTTTATATACTGCCGCCCTGTGTCCTGCCACTGCCGCGCCCTGTTTCTTTTCCTTCGTTTTCAATACTTTATAACCCTTTTCTCTATAATATTTTCCCGTTTTTCGCTGTTTTTTACATATTCATCTGAACATTAAACACTGCGAAATCCCCTCCATAAAAAGCGGATTTATTGTTTTTATTTGTGCCGCATTTCACAAACTTCTCCCTACTCCACATTATATATATTATCAGGTAAAGCGCAAAGGGGTTTATCGTTTTATTTTATAGGTATATTATATCATAACCTCTGGCAACAGCCCTGTCCGGTCTGTGAGCCGCGCCCCTGGATTGTTGCTTTATGCGCCTGCACTTGTGCGTTTTTCGTTATTTATTTGAGCCGATTGCAAAATTCTGATTCGGCTGCGGTCGGCTGCTATTGTCCATAGCTGCGTTGTCGGTACAAAATCGTCCTCGACGTACTCTACAAGTACGCCTGCGAGGAGTTTACACCTCTGCCTTGCTCTGAACAATTTCGCTCGACCTCGCTTCGAACATAATTTTGCAATTGGCTCATTTGTGTAACACTTTAGACATCTGAAGCAAAGTCGTGGGATTCCGTAGGGTGTGCGATATAAAAGTGGGTTAAAAACAACCATATTGTTAATGTGCGAAAAACAGGGACTGGTAACGCTGTTTTTTGCGGTACCTGTACCGCTTTTCGCAAAAACCCACTTTTGTGTCGCGCAACCAATTCCAGGGACATGACCGGAATTTGTCCTTTAATGCCGTATCGTGTTCACGGGGGAGCAGTGCAAGGGACGGCACAAACTATGATGGGGAAATGTTGAATCTGGAGTGCGACAATTCATTGTCGCTTTCAGGGCCGGGAATTAATTCCCGGCAAAAACAAAGCGGTGATGAATCACCGCACTCCAGATGAAGGAATACATCTCCCCGTAAACAGTTAATGTTTATTATTAATGATACAATAACCGACAGACTGAACACAGGGCGGTATTTAAATGAATTATGACATAAGAACCAGGTGGAAAATCGGTATCGGGACGACATTGCTTCTTGTTTCCCTGATGCACTTTCTGACTCCTGTGCATTTGGGGATATATCATAATGTTTATGACCGGCTATTTTATATACCGATAATATTCAGCGCGTTTCTGTTCGGATTTCGAGGCGGAGCGGCTACCGCTGTTATATCTGGGATCATATTGTTGTTGCATCTTCTGTTCCAGTGGCGGGTACACGTGGAGATCGACCTGACGGGCCGGTATCTCGAAATAGCCATGTACCTTGTCGTCGGGGTGATAACAGGCGTCCTGTCGGACATGGAAAAATCTCAGAGAAGAAAGGCGGAGAGAGCATACGAGCAGTTGGTGAATTCGTTTGAGAAGGCGAAGGAATCGGAGCGGCTGGCCGCTATCGGCATGGTCGCGGCGGGTGTGGCCCACGAGATAAGGAATCCGCTGGGAGGCATCAAGGGCGCGTTCGAACTCGTCGCGGAGGATATTCCTCCTGATAGTCCGAAGACACGATTCGTTGAGATTGTCGAAAAGGAAATAAAGAGAATGGAAGTGATAGTCGGCGATTTTCTCAAGTTCGCGCGGCCTCCGGAACCGCAGTTTTCTTATGTCGATATCAACGGTATTTTAGACTCCGTGCTCGACCTCAGCAGAAAAAAGATGAGTGTCAACAGGATTACTCTCAGAAAAGAAATGGCCGATAATATGCCGCGCGTCTATGCGGACCCCAACCAACTGAAACAGGTGTTCCTGAATATTATTCTGAATGGAATAGACGCTATGCAAGATGGAGGAACCCTTGAAGTTGTTTCTGAAATATTGGAGAATGGGAAGTGCGTTAAGATTCGGATAATCGACAGCGGTGTGGGGATCGAGCCCGGGAAAGAAAAGTTTCTTGTCGAACCTTTTTATACCACGAAGGAAACAGGTACCGGGCTCGGACTTCCCATAGTGAAGAAGATTGTGGAAAAGCACGGAGGAACATTCGTTATATCCAACAGGCAGGACAGGCGTGGGACGGTAGTCAGGGTGCAGATCCCTGTCGGGGCCGCCGCAGTTGAAGGGGGTGGGGCCGATGGCTGATACGATTCTTGTTGTAGATGATAATGAGAGTATTCTTGAAGTGGCGCAGTTCCAACTTGAGCGGGAGGGCTACAGGGTTGTCGTGGCGCAAAACGGAGCGGCCGGCTATGAAGCTTTTCTCGAGCACAGTCCTGAACTTGTTATTTCGGATATCATCATGCCCGAAATCGACGGGATACAATTGCTGAATAAGATAAAAAGTTATTCGACGGAGACAATGTTCATTGTGATGACGGCGCACGGGTCGGTCCAGTCGGCGGTTGAGGCCATGCAGCTCGGAGCGTGCGATTATCTTGAGAAACCTTTTTCAGGCGATGTTTTGAAAGTGAGCGTAAAGAAGGCGCTGCGGGTGGCCCGTCTTGAAAGGGAAAATAAATACCTGCGGCAGGTGGCGCGGGATAAGTTTAAATTTGAAAACATTGTTGGGAGTTCTCCGGCGATGCAGAAGGTTTATGAAATCGCGTCGCGCATCGCACCGAGGAACTCAACAGTGCTGATTTATGGTGAAAGCGGAACGGGCAAGGAGCTGCTTGCTAAAGCGATACATTTTCACAGTAAGAGAAAGGACAAACCTTTCATACCGATAAACGTGGGGGCCATTCCCGAGCATCTTGTGGACTCGGAGTTGTTCGGGCACGAGAAAGGCGCGTTCACCGGGGCCGTCTCACGCCACAGGGGAGCGTTCGAGCGTGCGCATGGCGGTACTCTTTTTCTGGACGAGATCGCGGACATGCTTCCGGAACACCAGGTCAGGCTTTTGCGTGTGCTCCAGGAAGGGATTATCACACGGGTCGGCGGGGAAGAACAGGTTCCGGTGGACGTTAGAATCATATCCGCTTCGAACCGTAATCTGGAGCAGCTTGTCGAGGAAAGCGGGTTCAGGGAAGACCTGTATTTCCGACTGGCCGTGGTTCCGATCCGTATACCGCCGTTGCGCGAGCGCAGGGATGATATTCCGCTGCTGCTCGAGCATTTTATTGCCGGATACTGCAATGATGCGGGTGTCAATCCATTGATAATTTCGGATGAGGCGATGAAAAAGCTGATTCTTTACCGCTGGCCGGGCAACGTGCGGGAACTCCAGAACGCAGTGGAACGCCTCGTGGCCGTGTCGGTTTCTGATGAGGTCGGGGTGAAGGACCTTCCGGACAGAATACAGGATTACAAATATAAAATGGCCGGGCTTTCTCCCGCCGATCTCCCGGACGACGGCATCGTGCTCGAGGAGTGGGAAAAGAACCTGATAGCGGCGGCCCTTGAGAAGAATAATCACAATCAATCCGCAACGGCACGGTATTTGAGCATTCCCCGCAACACTCTTCTTTACAGGATGGATAAGTATGAAATCGGGCATTGAAGCGCGAGGGTTTATATAATGAACCGAAGGGAACGGAACCGAGTTGAACATACTTTCAAGTGGATTGACGGATATCGGATTGAAGCGCAAAGTCAATGAAGACTTTTTCATAATGATCGACCACGCTTCGGGTATTTATAAAACGCGGGAACTGGGGCAATTGTTCGCTGTAGCCGACGGAATGGGGGGGCATACCGCCGGTGACATCGCCGGCAAAATGGCGTGCGAAACGATCCTGGATTACTACGACTATGACAGGGGGCCACCTGCCGGGTCGGACGGGGCCGACGCTGTCAGGGCGCGGCTCGAAAGCCTGTTTGTCAAAGCGCACGATAGAATAGTAAGCTACTCCGAAGAGAATATCGACAACGATATAATGGGGACGACATTGTCCGTCCTCTTGTTTCTTGACGATAAAGCATATATTACCCATATTGGAGACAGCAGGATTTATTTAATGAGAAAAGACCGGCTTGTCCGCATGACCAAAGACGACACGGGCGTGCAATTGCTTGTGGACGCCGGAAATCTTACCGCCGAACAAGCGGCGAAACATCCGATGCGACACATACTGGTCCAGGCGCTCGGCGTCGATATAGATGAAATATACACTCGCTCGGAAACCGTATGCGCCGGCGACCAGTTTCTCCTGTGCAGTGACGGGCTTTACGATACAGTGCCTGAACACGACATCGAAAGGATTCTGTCAGTTGAAGGGACCCCTGAAGTGAAATGCCGCGAACTGCTCGATACGGCTCTGAAAAACGGAGGTAAAGACAATATTACGGAGATTGTAATACAGATTATAAAGTGAGCCGGTTGCAGAATTATCTTTTGCCGGGTCCGGCTCCGCAACCGGCATGAGGAGAATTATCTTTCAGTCCGCATCGGTGTGAAATATGCGGGCCGGCACCATCGAAGAAATACGGGGAATATCAATGGCAAAAAAGAAAACGGGCTACTTCCGGACAGGTACGGTCCTGAACGACAAGTGGGTGATCCTGCAATTTATCGGCAAGGGCGCGATGGGTGAAGTGTACCGTGCACACCAGACCAACCTCAACCGGGATGTGGCTATTAAAATAATACTTCCCGGACTTCTGGAAGAACTAGACGACGCTGAACTCGAAGCCACTGTGAGTCGTTTCCGCCGCGAGGTGCAGTCGCTGGCCCAGATGAGTCACCCGAACGTGCTTCAGATTTTCGATCATGGCTCATACCTCAAGGATCAGACCGGAAAAGAATTCCGGATAGATTATTTTGTCATGGAATACGTGCCAGGCGCCACGTTCAGACATGTTTTGCCCGAGGAGGGCTTCTATCCATCTCCCGATGCCGAGCAGCGACTGCGATCATGGCTCAAGGGCTCTTTCTTCACGATGCTCGACGGCGTGGCGGCTCTCCATGATAAAGGGATAACTCACCGTGATTTGAAACCCGAAAACATTCTTATGGACGGCGATACGCCGAAAATCGCGGACTTCGGCCTCGTTCGCTGGGGGCGCTCGGAACCGGTCACCGATTCAATGGAGTTCTACGGCACACCGGCGTACATGCCGCCGGAACAATTCATGGATTACAAATATGCGGACCGCAGAGCTGATATTTATGCCCTGGGGAAAATTCTTTATGAAGCGATAAGGGGAAAACTCGGCAAGGAAACGGTGCCCTTCAAACAGGCGAAAATCGACAATCCCGACTCGCCCTTTATAAAAGGACTCGATGCCGTTATACAGAAATCGACAGCGGAAAATAAGGAAGACCGCTACGATTCCATCGACGAGTTCAGGGCCGCCCTCGAAAAGCTTCTCGTGAGCGATACAAAAGAAGGAAGCGAAAGAAACGCCGCCGGCAGAGCGATGTCCTTGATAACACATAATCCGCGCCTGATACTTACGGGCGTTATAATCGCTATCCTGTCCGTTGTGGGCATGTCTGTCTGGCATTTTATCGGTGAGCCCGGCAAAAGACACATAAACAGTGATGTCAACACAACAGAAGACGCAGGTCGAAAAAACACCGTAAACAACAGCACGAAGGCACTGAAAGAGAATCTTTTGCCGGCGAGTGACGATTTTCCTGCAACACTCATGGGTGAAGACGGTACAACCATGAACCTCGTATCGGGTGGGGAAATTGAAATACAGACCGCCTCCGGCGCACAGCCCGAAAAGATACAGGTTGCCCCGTTTTATATCGACGAATCATTTGTGACCAATTACAATTTCTCCAATTTCCTCAACGAGGTAAAACAATACCTGGTCGTCAAGGACGGCGCTGTGACAAGAGAAGATAAAATACTGCTGTATGTGGGAGACCACCCCCGTGCAAATGAACAGATAATATATGAGCATGGCCGTTTCCATTTGAAGGATGTCGACACGGCGGCGGACCCGGTCGTCCGGATTACATGGTACGGGGCAATCGCCTACGCCCGGCATTACAGTAAAACATTGCCCACGGAATCCGAGTGGCGATACGCTGCCCTGGCCGGATATACCCCAACCCGGATAACAGACGGGACCGGCACGGAAGAGTCCACCACCTCAACCAGCTGGGGGATGGACGAAGAGTGCCTTGAAAACGACAGCTACAAAGGATCGCCGGCATCCGGCGGATACAGTAAAGAACCGGAGCGCGGCGCATACCGTATTCCTGGAATCTGGGCGACGACCGGATTGTTTTCAGCCGGGGATTCGCGCGCGGCAGGGAAAGAGGCGCAGTTTGACAGAAGTGTCGTTATCAATACGGATACTTCCGGCGACGGGTTCACATCGAAAAGGCCCGACCCTCTGGAATCATTTGCCGATGTAGGTTTTATATGCGTAATCGACATAATGGATATGTAGCGTTTTTATTCGCTTGCATATTTGATTTGTGTGCAATAAGTCGAAGATGACAAATGCCAACTAACAATGATCGGCTATAACGAAAGATGTCGAAAAGAAACTTGAAAAAGTATTCGATTCGCTTTGAGTCAACTCGAATTATTCACCTGCTCGAGTTGTGTTTTTTCTGATAATTGTATCCGTGATGACGATTCTGCAATATAATGTGTTTGACTGCCGACAATGCAGCTATGGACAATTGCAGCCGACCGCAGCCGAATCAGAATTTTGCAATTGGCTCCATAACATTTACAGTAATTCCGGGTGGCTTATGAGAAGGACAGTTTTTTTCGCGATTGTGCTGGTTGTAGTGTTTTCTCTCGGCGGCGCGGCGTATGCGCAGGAGATGGAACAGATCGGCACCGAGGACATGTATATCGGTGACGGGCGTCTGCTTGTCAACGGTTTTTTCTCGGACAGTATGTCGGAAGGCGATTCGATCGAGCTGATGAAATATGACAAGCCTGTCGGTGACGCTGTCGCATTGCAAGTGAAGGAAACATATATCGTGCTCGCCATGCGGAGGCTGGATACGGGCATTTTCCTCAATCGAATCACGGGTATTCGTAAGAAACCGGTGGAAAAAGTCAAAACGATAACGAAAACAATCGGACCGGAAAGCTTTATGCCACGCGATTATGTTCCGGCGCTGGATTATGGTTCAGCAGAAAAGATCGAGCGGGACAAGCGGGAGGGCCGGATAAAAATCTGGACGGAAGACGACAATATCGGGAAAACTGACGACCAGGAATTTCTCGAAAGCATCGGAAGGATAAAAGCGGAATACGACGGCGTGAAGAAGATAGGTGTCAAGTCTACAATATCGTCGCGCCGCCGCAACGCTGTAATAAAACGAAAGAACGCAGATGAATAGAGTACCGGCCGAAGAGAGGCTGTTGAACCTCAGCGCTTTCCTGCTCAGCCGCAAGTCACCGGCCACATTAAAAGAAATTATAAATGCTGTAGATGGCTATGCCCCGTCGAAGGACCACCATACAAACCGACGCATGTTCCTGCGCGACAAAAAGGAACTGTCTTCTCTCGGCATCGAGATCAAAACCGCAAAGACAAGCGACCCTGTCGAGGGCAATGCCGTAGACGGTTACACGATAGACCCCGATGATTTCTATCTTCCCAGAATACAATTCACGCCCGAAGAGGCACTTGCCCTGAAAAGACTGCGCCGCCGGATTGCGGACACAGGCAGATCGCCGTTCAAACATCTCGACTGGGCGCTCATGAAGCTGACATCTTCGGATGATTTCTCCGGTGACCAATCCGCTCCCATGCTGATTCAACTCGAAGGAACGCGCCGGGAGCGCGCTGATATAACAGGCAAACTCATCGACGCCGTCGCCGCGAGGCGAACACTTCATATCGCGTATCGACCGCCCGGCGGCTCGAAGAAGAAGACAAAGAGAGAAGTCGACCCTTATGGCCTTTTCGTCAGGAACGGGTTCTGGTATCTCTATGCTTATTGCAGGCTCAGGAAGGGACTGCGCACTTTCCGGGTCGACCGCATGACACTGCTGAAGGAGCCGCAGCCGGCCGCCGAACCCGACTATGAGATACCGGCGGACTTTTCGCTCGCCGCGCAGGTTTCACGCAACGCGCCGTGGGAATTCGGCGACGAGGAGGAAACGGTGGCGACCGTCGAGTTCCACCCGGACACATACTGGCGTGTGCGCAACGCCTGGGGCGGGCTGGCCTCGGCGCGGCTCGACGAAGCGGCCTGCGTGATGGAGCTTCGTTCAGTGAACGACGACGCACTGGTATGCCGGCTGCTCGGATTGGGAGAAAACGCGTGGGTGATCGCGCCGCCGGAATTGCGCGAAAAAATGAAGTCGACACTCGAGGAGATTGCAGCCGATGCGGCGAAGTACTGCCGATAAAATGAAAGAACTCATCGATATCGCGGCGAAAGTGTCGATGTACAACGGGCAGTCGGTCGATGTCGTCACCGCGCTGCTCGACATTACACGCGAGCAGCTTCAGCTTGCGCTCGAGCGCATCAGCATGGTGGGGCTGCCGCCATACACTGCCGACACGCTTATCGACGCCTATATCGATGGCGACACGGTGACGATAAACGACGCGCCCGGCATGTTCCAGCGCCCGGTGCGGCTGCAGAAGGACGAAGCCATCGCGCTGCTGCTGGCGGCGCGTGTGGCGGAGGCCGCGGACGGCACCGCGGACGGCGCGCTCGGGTCCGCGCTCGATAAAATACGCGGCGTCATCAATTCGGCAGAGGCCGCGCAGATCGACGATGTCTCCCGGCGTATCGAGCTGGCACCCGAGCAGAAATACCTCGTGCATATCCTCAACACACTAAAACCCGCCTGCGGCCGCTCGAAGGTGAATATCGAGTATTACGCGGCATCACAACATTCGGTCACGGAAAGAGTGATATGTCCATACGGACTGATTTATTATGTGGATCAGTGGTATTGCGTCGGTTATTGCGAACTGCGTGGCGACATCCGGGTCTTCAGACTCGACAGGATGAAAATGGCGGTGGCGACGGACGAGCCGTTCGCGACGCCCGACGATTTCGATCTCGACGACTTTCGCAGGAATCGTCTTTTCCGTTTTATCGACAGGCCGCATGAAGTGACACTCAGATTCGCAGGCCCGGCGGCGGCGAGGGTGTCCGAACAGTGGGCGGACCGTTCTGTGAAAAACAAGGACGGCTCGGTCTGCGTAAAATTCAAAATCGACCGGCTCGAAAACTTCGTTTCCACCGTGCTTCAGTACGGGCCGGGTGTCTCGGTCGTCTCGCCGCCGGAACTCGCGCAAATGGTCCGCGATACAGCATTGAAGGCACTGCGGCACTACTGTCGTGTCAACGATGAAAAGACTTAAGAAAATAATTTCAGAAAAAGTGTATGGCGCGGTCACCGTACCGCGCCTGAGCATATATTACGAATAACTGTTTGTACGGTCAAAAGTTGAGGCGCGGTACGGTGACCGCGCCATACACTCAATACGTCAATACAAAGTTGATTCATGTTTAAAAACCGGAGATGACGATTGTCAACCGTTAATGTATAACAATAGCGAACTTGCATTCAGAACTTTATCCCGCACTGGTGAAATATGCGGGATAGCCGGAACGGTATTCACACCGGAGTTTCCATCATTACTTTCAATTCCGTTTTTGAATTCATCAGTTGCAGGAATGCGCCGGGTATCTCTTCGAGCGACACCTTCTTTGTAATCAGTTGTTGCGATGGAATTTCGCCGGATGCCATGATGTCCATGGATTCGATACATTCCTTCTGGCTGTTGCCGAACGCGCCGGTGATGGTAAGGTGTTTCTGGAAAAGAACAAACGGCATAAACGTCACGGGCTGTGTACACATACCGACAAGTGCGATTCTGCAACCGACAGGTGCCGTCAATATCACATCGGTCGTAGCGGTCGCGTTGCCCGAGCACTCGATAACACAATCGAGCCCCTCATAGCCCGGCAGCGCCGACAGAAGCGACGCGAGGGGCCTCTTGCCGGGGCTTACCACATCGTCCGCGCCGAACTTCTTTGCGATCACGGCTCTCTCCTCGATAACTTCAGAAACAATAACGCGCTTTGCCCCTTTATATTTCAGAAGCATGACGGCGCACAGGCCGATGGGCCCCACACCAGTGACCAGCACAGTATCGCCCGGCTGGAATCCGGCGCTGTAAAGCCCGTGCAGCGACGAGCCGAACTGGTCGGCCATAGACGCCTGATCCAGTCCGAGATTCTCCGGAACCGGGATTATCATATCTTTTTCGACCACCATGTATTCGGCGAACCCGCCGGGCCGCTGCCCGAGCCCGAGTGTCTTGCGCGTCACACATATATTTTCCATTTTCATCCTGCACCACTTGCACTCGCCGCACCCGATGGGCCGCGCGATAACACGGTCTCCCACGCTTATCCCCTCGACGCCGTCGCCGACCGTATCCACAACGCCGCTCAGTTCGTGTCCCATGATTGTACCGTCTGCAAGACCGCCGGATTTATACAGAAACAGGTCGCTGCCGCAGATGCCGCAGTTCGTAAGCTTCAGCCGCACCTGTCCCGGTCCCGCAACAGGGGTCTCCACATCACGTATAGTCAGTCCATCTTTTCCCGTGTACACCATCGCTTTCATCTTGTTTGTCTTTTCCTCTCTTTTAGGATTAAGGTGCTTAAGAACATCTCGCGACAAAAAACCTGTCACTTC
This sequence comes from bacterium, assembly GCA_024278215.1. Classification (GTDB taxonomy): domain Bacteria; phylum UBP15; class UBA6099; order UBA6099; family JAJRTR01; genus JAJRTR01. The sequence continues at coordinate 5,207 of JAJRTR010000105.1, read as the reverse complement.
CTAAGAATGTCGTGAACGCGGAGCATTCAATCTATGCGTTCCTGCCGTGAATGGCAGGAACAGTAAGATAGTGATCGAAGCCGCGACTCCTCGCTTCGCCCGGAATGACATACCAAACATATTATGAGATAAACAGATGCAAGTAAAATGTTTCTCATTCTGAGTCCGGGGCCGCGTTCGGCAGAGCAGCGCGCAAACAGTGTTGCGGGGTTATCGCTGTCGGAACATAGGGCTTGCCGACCGCATAGCTTGCTCAAAACATGCGCGCTCATTTCCTCCGCCCCTCTTGCCTTCACCCCTGTGAACAGTTACTTTATTTGTAAATCACAGGCCGCGCCTCAATACGCACATTGTTGTCTGCAAACAGAAGGTCGAGTGAATGAAGAAAATAAAAGGGAACTTTACCGTTGTATCGTTTGCGCTGATCGTTGTGATTGCATTTGCTGTAAGATTTTACCATATAGGCGGCAATCCCAACGGACTGCAAGTAGATGAAGCGTCAATCGCGTTCGATGCTTATCTTGTCGCCTCCACGGGGCAGGACGAGAAGGGGGTGGTATGGCCGCTGTACCCGCAGTCGAGTTGGAACCCGAAGCATCCGGTATACTTTTACGCTTCTATGGTATCGGTGTCCCTGTTTGGCCTCAACGAAACAGCGGCCCGGATTCCCTCCGTATTTTTTGGACTGCTTGCGGTAACCGGTGCTTTTCTGCTCGCGCGTGAACTATTCGGCGACGACCGAATTGCGCTTATGTCGGCGCTGCTGCTTGCGGTGTCGCCTTGGCATGTGCATTTCAGCCGTTTTGCGATCGAAGCGGTCGCACTGCCCGCAGTATTTACATTCGGTCTCCTCTTAATAATCAAAGGATTGAAAGGCAGTGGAGTCGCGTTGATTCCCGGCGCTGCTGTCACAGGACTTTGCTTCTACACATACCCGGTTTCGCTTGTTTTCGTGCCTCTTTTTCTGATCGGCGCCTCGTTTTTGTATCTAAAAGAGATCCGGGGCAGGGCAGGGTGGGTGAGCGCCGCTTTCGTAATACTCATACTTATGTATCTTCCTGTGCTGCTTTTCTTTTTTCCTGACACCGGAATGAACAGGTATCTCGCAGACGCGTCGATAAACAGCAAAACAGCGCGGACACATATTGCGGAATATCTCGCCGGTCACGACGATGCCGTTCATCGTTTTCTGTCAACAAACGTACTTACGATAACCGCTTATGGTTTTGCCGCGAACTACATCGGCTATCTCAGTCCGCGTTTTCTTTTTCTGCGCGGCGACAACACATCCATTACGCACAACCCCGGTCCGTTCGGAATGATGCACGCCGTATGTATGTTGTTTCTGGCAGCCGGATTGTGTGCGATATTCCTGAAGCGCGACAAACCGCATCTGCTGTTGCTCTGGTGGCTGCTGGTCTTTCCTGTGGGTGCCGCTATGACGAATTGGGGTGGGCAGCACGCAATTCGTTCTATAGTGGTGCTCCCGGGACTTCAGATGATATGCGCTATTGGTTTTTGCGCGATAATAGACCTTGTTAAAAAGAAGAACGGCGGTCGGCTCCGGGGCACAATAGCCGCGGTTGCCATGATCGCAGCACTGGCGGTGAATTGTTTTGTATATTACGAATATTATTTCAACGTCTATCCTGAAAAATCGTCGGCTTATTTCAACTATGGTTTTCGCGATGCTTTCAGGCTTATGGCAAACGCGCGCGGAGAATACAATAAGTTGATTGTATCTGATGCCGTTCCGTATATTTATACCTATCTGTTTTTCTACGTTCCACCGACCCCGGAACAGATTTCGAGAGACGAAAAAACAGGCGCTGTTGATATTGAAGCGACGGCACGAAATATCGGTTTTGAAATATGCGACATAAGGAACTGCATGGAAACAGCCGACCCTTCAGGCCTCGTTCTGGCACGACCGATGCACCTGCCTGAAGGCATCTATAAAAAGAAAAGGGCCGATGGATATTTCCGCCTTCAAAAAATAAAAACATATTCTTATAACGCCGGTACTCCTTCAATATCAGTAGCAAGAATCGACACCCTTGTCACACCGCGGAAAACAATTCGGGCATTGCCGGGTAGTGGGGAATAACAGCTCTTTGATAGCAATGTGAATCAGTTGGCCACATTCATTATGAATGCTATTTTTCACTTCAGTTGCCCTGCGGCGCCCCCTTTCCATTTTATGGATTCCTGCAAGCACTAAACTGGATTTCTCATAAAGAAATCCGGAAAATCGGGATAACGCCTATTCTACTGCGTTGCGGTGGCGATTCGTGATCGGTCACATACTAACAGTATGCTTCCTCACCACTCACTTGCCGCGCCTTGTATTACAGGCATTCTCCCGATTTCGGGCCCGCATTGGTGAAATATGCGGGCTAAATATTTTCATCCACTGTAAGAAAACCGCATCATCCTGTATTGAGTGTTTGAAGACAAAATCAATCGCAATGGATGGAGGCGGAAGACATGAGAAAAACAGGATCGGTTCTTCTATCACTGCTTATCATGGTCTGCACGGCATCGGCGTCGAACGCGGCAGGATACGGATATTCACGTGGTGAATATATCAACTGGCAGATCGAGGAATACTCTTCGGGCGTATGGCAGCCGCTGTTCTCTTCACTCCTCGATTCCAGACGGGAACCACACCCCGAGCTCGAAAACAAATATTACAGGTCGCACGGCTACGGTTATAAAAATGTATATGGAAGTGATATGGATTTCTATTCGAGTTCGTGGCGCGTCAGACCGCGGAAAGGCCGCAGATACAGGATAAATGTCGAGAACAAAACGAAATGCCGCATCGCACTGACGGTCGGTGTCGACGGAAAGAACACGCTGAATTCTTCAAATGTGGCGGGCAGCGCGGCGGACGCGGCGTGGGTGGTCGCGTCGTATGACGATGTCACTATCGAGGGGTTTCAGTCCGGAAACGACACGGCGATGGAGTTTTACTGGACAGTTCCCGAGAACGCCCACTCGGACAGCCTGGATGAACTGGGCGCGATAGAAATGATGGTTTTCTTCGAGGACAGCTCCTGCACCCGGCGAGAAATATTCGGTGGAAGCAACAATTCATTCGACGGTCGCCGGTCCCTGCGCGCCGCTCCGGACACAGCTACCGGCGCGGGCGACGAAGTGGACAGCAGCGTGCGAGGCGTCGATTTCAGGAAACTCACAGACAAACCGGTCGAGATTGTCAGGGTAGTGTATTCCGCGAATATGTCCACGCGGGCACCTTCGCTCGACGACAACAGCTACGGAGACTATACCGGGAACGACGGCAACAGCAATTGTTTCACAGGCATCGGCGTATATGTCGGGAACACGCCATACAGCGGCGCACCCGTCACAAGGGTAATATATGATTCTCCGGCATGGCGTGGGGGGTTGCGTAGCAGCGACAGGATTATCAAGGCGAACGGAGAGAATATAAACAACTACGCCGATCTGAAAAGTGCAATAAGACAACTCGGCTACGGAGACTATATGACTATCGAATACTTGCGCGGCAGGAACTATGCGAATACAACAGTACGGCTCGATACGATATGCCCCTGATGCAATACTGGAGAAGGAAAAGGGCGCGGCAAGTGAGTGGTGCGGGAGCAGCCGGCCAGCCGGCCTCTTGCGCAAAATGCCGGTATGTGACCGATCCCGAATCGCCGCAGCAACGCAGTAGAACAGGCATTATCGCGATTTTCCGGAAGTGGCTATCCACTTTACGCAAGTAAGGGCGTAGAGAAACATGAAAGCATGCAGAAACAGAACCGGCCTATACCAGAAAAGGATTATCCACGAACATTCCGATAACATATTGTGATATTGTGAGTGGTGTCCCGCCAAACAAAATGTCTGATAAATCTAACTTGCTCTAAAGGGATAGCCACTTTTCCGGATTTCTTTGTGAGAAATCCGGATTAAACACCTGGAGATTCTTCGCTTCGCTCAGAATGCCAACCCACGGATTTTGAGTTTAACGGCAATATCAGAAAATCCTGGAATGCAAAAACGTTAGTTTTTGCGAAATGCGATTCTTCACAGTTGCAACGACATAGTCGTTGCATTCCAGGAATTTGTTATCGTTCCCAGAAAACGCGAAGTTTGCGAGTATGCTTTTCGACAGGTCGTTGCATTCCAGGAATTTCAGATGTCCCATTGCGAACAGTTACCCGTGAACGGGTACCTATTGCCTTACGTCTTTTCAGCATTAACACGACACTACCTTTTATTATCCAGTACCTGCCGTACAGCATCAGCCAGTTCTTCTATCCGAAAAGGTTTCTGCACAAATATATTCGCGCCGCTTTTTATCAACTTGTCGGCTTTCCTGTCCACACTGAACCCGGATGAAATCACACATTTCACATCGGGCCTCATCTTTTTCAAAGCGGCGTAAACATCATTGCCGTCCATTTTCGGCATCATAATATCAAGAATAACGAGATCAATCTTATCATTCCTGTCACGATAAAGATCAAAGGCCTCCATCCCGCTGTTCGCCGTAATCACTTTGTATCCCAGGTCGGAAAGCAGTCTGTCGACAAAGCTGAGAATCGACACTTCATCGTCGACAACCATTATGGTTTCGCTACCGCCGGCAATTTTCTTCTCGACCGCTTTTGTGCTTTCCGGCCTTTCATATTCGGCGAAAGGAAGGAATATTCTGAACTCCGTGCCGTGTCCCATCTCGCTGTATACACCGATATCGCCGTTATGATTCTTTATAATACCGTGTGTAACGGAAAGGCCCAGCCCGGTGCCCTTTTCGCTGCTTTTTGTGGTGAAAAAAGGATCGAATATCTTGTCGATAATGTTTTTCGATATTCCAACACCGTTATCCCTGACCGATAGTCTGCAATATGAGCCCGGTGAAAGATTATCATGGATCGAACAGAAATTGCTGTCTACATCGTAGGTTCTCGCATCTATCGAGAGAGTGCCGCCGTCGGGCATCGCGTCTGCGGCGTTCGTGCATATATTAAGCAAAGCCTGGTGTATCTGATTCGTATCCATCAGCAGGTCCGGCAGGTTCTCTTCGATGTTCGTCTTGATTTCGATCTTTTTCGAGATGCTTCTTTCGAGCATTGTCACCACGTCGCCGACAAGAATATCGATAGGATACGGACGTACGTTCAACTTGTCTTTCCTTGCGAAGGTGAGCAATTTCATCGTAAGGTCTTTTG
>JAJRTR010000104.1 GCA_024278215.1 bacterium | reverse complement strand
TTGTCAACAGCTGCGTTGTCGGCACAAAATCATCCTCGACGTACTCTACAAGTACGCCTGCGGGGATTTTGCACCTCCGCCTTGCTTCCGACCAATTTCGCTCGACCTCGCTTCGAACATAATTTTGCAACTGGCTCTTATCATTTTAAATATTTTTTCAGGAACCTGCCTGTGTGTGATTTTTTTGAGCGGGCGATCTTTTCCGGCGGCCCCTGCGCGATGATTCGGCCTCCTTCATCGCCGCCTTCCGGTCCGAGGTCGATTATCCAGTCGGCGCATTTCACCACGTCGAGATTGTGTTCGACGACAACTACCGTGTTGCCCATGTCGACGAGCCTGTTGACGATGTCGACGAGTTTCTGTATGTCCGAGAAATGCAGGCCCCTGGTCGGCTCATCGAGCAGGTAGAATGTCCGGTTGTTATTTGTCGACTGGAGTTCGGAAGCGAGTTTTATCCTTTGCGCCTCGCCCGACGACAGGGTAGGGGCGGGTTGACCCAGCAGCAGATAGTCCAGCCCGATGTCGCGCATTATCGCAAGTTGTTTGCTCACCTTAGGAATGTTCTCGAATACCGGGTATGCTTCCTCGGCGGTCATCTGAAGAATTTCGGCGATGTTCTTTCCTTTGAAAGTCACTTCGAGCGTTTCGTTGTTATAGCGCTTGCCGTTGCACACATCGCATTTAACAAAAACATCCGGCAGAAAGTGCATCTCGACACGCAGCACACCGTTGCCGCCGCAGGCTTCGCATCGGCCGCCCTTGACGTTGTAGCTGAAACGCCCCGCCTTGTATCCGCGTGCCCTCGATTCGGGCAGCGCGGTGAATAGCTTTCTTATCTGGTCGAACAGGCCGGTGTAGGTGGCTGGAGTCGAGCGCGGGGTTTTGCCGATGGGCGATGTGTCCACGAACAACGCGCGTTGTATATATTCCGCGCCTTCGAGTTTTTTGTAAGGCAGCGGCTTTTCATGTTTAAGTTCAAGCGCTTTCTGCAGCGCGGGCATGAGTGTGTCCGCAGCGAGCGTGCTCTTGCCGGAACCGCTGACCCCGGTCAGACAGGTGAAGAGGCCGACAGGTATTTCCACTTTTATATTCTTCAGGTTATTTCCGGCCGCGCCGTGCAGGACAAGTTTTTCTTTTCCGGGTTTCCTGCGTTTGGAAGCGGAGTTCACCTCGAGTTTGCCCGACAGGTACTGGCCTGTCAGCGAATCTTTATTACGTGCGAGTTGCTTCGCGGTGCCCTGTCCGATAAGCCTGCCGCCGAGGCGGCCGGCGCCGGGGCCTAGATCCACGATGTGGTCGGCGCGTTCGATTGTGAATTCGTCGTGTTCGACAACGAGCACCGAGTTGCCCAGGTCGCGGAGACGTTCGAGCGTATCGAGCAGCCGCTGACCGTCGCGCGCGTGCAGGGCGACAGACGGTTCGTCCAGCACATAGGTCACGCCCGCGAGATACGTGCCGATCTGCGCCGCCAGCCGCACTCTCTGGTATTCGCCTCCCGAAAGTGTCGCCGCTTTCCTGTTCAACGTGAGATACCCAAGCCCGACATCCATCATAAAACCTATGCGTTTACGCACCTCATTCATAAGTCCCCTGCCGACAGCTTTTTCCTTCTCATTCAGCACGAGTCCGTCGAGATATTCCGCGAGTTTATCCACAGGCATCATTGCAAGATCGGCGATGCTGCTGCCGTGTATGCGTACGGCCAGCGACTCGGGCCTCAGCCTGGCTCCGCCGCACTCGGGGCAGTCGACAAGCGACATATACTCCCCGAGTTTATCGCGAACTCTGTCCGATGACGTCGCGTGCAGCATGTCGAATAGCAGCGCGCCGAGCCCGTGATAGGCCACGGTTGCGAACCGCCATTTGCCTGTATGCGAGCGGTATCTTATCTTGAACTTTTTCTTCGCTACACCACCATCGAAAAGCATGTCCAGCGCTTTTTTTCCGTACTGCGATATCGGCGTCGCGGGAGTTTCTCCGGCATGTTCGACCACCGCGCATACCAGCTTGTAGTTAAATGAATTCTTAAGCCGCGGAATCGGCGCTATCGCTCCTTCCTGCAAAGACAGGTCCGGGTCGGGAACTACGAGAGCCGGATCGAATGTTTCGACATGCCCGACTCCCCTGCACGACGGACACGCGCCGGACGGATGGTTGAAAGAGAACATGCGTGGCGACAGCTTCGGCAGGCTGTAGCCGCAGACGGGGCATGACATGCGCGTGCTGTATGTCGTGTCTTCGCCGCTTTCGCGGTCATGAATGACTATTGCGCCTTTACCCTCTTTCGCGCCTGTCGTGAGCGAGTCGACTATGCGCTCGCGGTTCAGAAGGTTCACTACAAGTCGGTCGACCACGAGTTCGATATTGTGGATTTTGTAGCGGCTCATCTCGATAGGATCGTCGACATGATAAAGGTCGCCGTCGACGCGCACGCGGGTGAATCCCTTCTTAGCAACCTTTTCGATCAGGTCTATATATATTCCTTTCCTGCCGATGACGAGCGGAGCCAAAATATAAACGAATGTATTGGAGCGCTGCTCGATGAGCAGGTCGGCGATGCGTTCGGGCGATGAGGAAGTTATCTCGATGTCGCACTTCGGGCAGACGGGCGTGCCGGCGGCGGTGAAGAACAGGCGCAGGTAATCATATATCTCTGTGAGAGTGCCGACGGTCGAGCGCGGGCTTGTGGGCATACCCTTCTGGCTGACGCTGATAGCGGGAGAAAGCCCCTCGATGAGATCGACATCCGGGCGTTCCATATCCTGCACAAACTGGCGCGAATATGCCGAAAGCGTATCGAAATAGCGGCGCTGTCCTTCCGCGAATATCGTGTCGAAAGCGAGCGATGTTTTACCCGATCCGCTCACTCCCGTAATCGCCACCAGCGCGTTGCGCGGGATAGTCACACTGATATTTTTCAGGTTGTGGACCCTCGCGCCTGTAACAGTAATATTTTTCATCAGACGGGTTTGTCGCCTTTCTTTGCCTTTATCAGGTTGATCTGGTCGCGGATGGCGGCTGCCGTCTCGAAATCGAGCCGGTCTGACGCTTCCCACATCTCCTTCTCGAGTTTATCGACGTGCAGCGTCAGGTCCGCGACGGATTGCAGTTCGATCTGTTTCGCGACGAACTCGCCGCGCCGGTCCGACACTCTGTAGCCGGTGGTCTCGAATCTGTCCTGCACACATTTCGTAATTGTTTTCGGCACGATGTCGTACTTTTTGTTATATTCGATCTGGCGTTTCCTGCGTCGGCCTGTTTCCTTCAGCGCCAGTTTCATCGAATCCGTTTCTTTGTCGCCGAAAAGGATCACCTTACCGTTGACATTGCGTGCGGCGCGGCCCATCGTCTGAATGAGCGTTGTGGCCGACCTTAAGAAGCCCTCTTTATCGGCGTCGAGAATCGCCACAAGCGACACTTCCGGCAGGTCGAGTCCTTCGCGCAGCAGGTTGATGCCGACGAGCACATCGAAGTCGCCGCGGCGCAGGTCGTATATTATCTGTATCCGGTCGAGCGTATCGATATCCGAGTGCATGTAGCGTGCGCGCACGTTTTTCTCGACGAGGTAATCAGTCAATTCTTCTGCCATCTTTTTAGTAAGCGTAGTCACCAGCGCGCGTTCATTGCGTTCGACGACGGTATGTATTTCATCGAGCAGCAGCGCCATCTGGCCCTTGATCGGTTTCACTTCGACACGCGGGTCCACAAGACCGGTCGGCCTGATTATCTGCTCGACTATACGACCACTATTTTTCAGCTCGAACGGACCCGGCGTGGCGCTGACAAATATTATATTCGGCGACCGCTCGACGAATTCGTCGAAGTTGAGCGGCCGGTTGTCGTAGGCCGACGGCAGTCTGAACCCAAACTCGACGAGACTGTTCTTGCGCGCCCTGTCTCCGTTGCACATCGCCCGCAGTTGCGGAATCGTCACATGCGATTCGTCCACGACGACAAGCATATCGTCGGGGAAATAGCTGCTTAGAGTATAAGGCGGCTCGCCCGGCTTACGACCGTCGAAGTGACGCGAATAGTTCTCGATGCCGTGGCAGTAGCCCATCTCGCGCAGCATCTCCATGTCATACTGTGTGCGCTCCCACAGTCTGTTCGCCTCCAGTTCCCTGCCCAAGCCGCGCAGTTCTTTATACCGCTCGCCGAGCTCGTCGCTAATACTTTGCAACACATCCGTCAGCCGCTCGGGAATCAGCACGTAATGAGTCGCCGGGAACAGCATTATCTTTTCGGGCCTCATAATCGTTTCGCCCGTAATGAGGTCCATTTGTGTTATTCGCTCGAGATCGTCGCCGAAGAAATCGAGTTTCACGACAGTCTCGCGGTCGGAAGGTATCAACTCGACGGTGCCGCCTCTGACCCTGAACTTGCCGGTCTCGAGCAGGTCCTCCGTGCGCTCGTACTGCATCCTGATGAGAGTGAGCAGGAGATCGTCGCGGTCATACTCGGCACCCGCTTCGAGCGTGAGGCACACGTCCTGGTAGTCCTGCGGCGAGCCCAGCCCGTATATCGCGGACACACTGCCCACGACTACAACATCATTGCGCAGCAGCACAGCCTGTGTTGCCGAGTGCCTCAGGCGGTCGATCTCCTGGTTGACCGCCGAATCTTTTTCTATATATGTATCCGTCACAGGCATATATGCTTCCGGCTGGTAGTAGTCGTAATAGCTGACGAAATATTCATTCGCATTGGAGGGAAAGAAGCTCTTAAACTCGTTGCAAAGCTGCGCCGCGAGCGTTTTATTGTGGGAAATCACAAGTGTGGGCCGCTGCAAACGCTCGATGACATTTGCGATTGTGTATGTCTTGCCCGAACCTGTGACGCCGACAAGCGTGGTGAATTTATTATCCTCCTCGATGCTCTCGACAAGCCTGTCGATAGCCTTCGGCTGGTCGCCACACGGCTCATAAGAAGATTCGAGTTTGAAAAAACCTTCCACTGAAAACTTTTTTCCTTTCAGACTGTTGCAAATTACGCGCAACCGCGGCCTGCAACGACTGCCGCTTATGTAATTCTATGCCCGATTCAAAACAATTCAACTTCTTTGCTCTGATCAATTTTCCACGACCTCGCTGCGAACAGACTCCGGCAGGCAGCTCTTACGATTGATGTTGAATCGCCCAATAGATATAATTGTAAAATTATTTATTGTAAAATGAGGACGTACTTAAATCTTCACACGCCGCAATGTCCGGGAGAGGACACACGAAAATGAGTTTTTTCGAAATAGAAAATATGCAGGCGAACCGCATCAGCAAACTTCCGCCTTATGTCTTTACCACCATCAACAGGCTTAAGAACGAAGCGCGAATGCAGGGTATGGACATCATCGACATGGGCATGGGCAGCCCCGACCTGATGGTACCGGAACCTATAAGGAAAGAGCTTTGCGAAGCGATAAACGTGAAACATATCAACCGGTATCCAGCAGGCGACGGTTCCATAGAACTAAAGCGGGCGATAGCCTACTGGTACGGAAAACGGTTCAATGTCGACCTCAACCCGAGCACGGAAGTACTCGTGCTCATCGGCTCGAAAGAGGGCATCGCCAACCTGTCCGCGGCTTTTCTCAACCGCGACGACTACGCCCTTGTGCCCAGCCCGACATATCCAATCTTCTTCAATAGCGTAATAATTTTCGGAGGCACGCTCTACAACATGCCGCTGCTGCCTGAGAACGACTACCTGCCCGACTACCGCGGTCTCGACCCGGCGGTCCTCAGGCGCGCCAAACTCATGTACCTCAGCTATCCCCACAATCCGACAACCGTGTGCGTCGACCGCAATTATTTCGTGGACGTCGTCAATTTCGCGCACGAACACCGAGTGATCATAAGCCACGACGCCGCATACTCGGAGATATGTTTCGACGGATATAGGGCACCGAGTTTTTTCCAGGCGGAAGGCGCGAAGGATGTCGGCGTCGAGTTCCACAGCTTCTCGAAGACCTTCAGCATGGCGGGCTGGCGCATAGCTTTCGTCGTTGGGAATGCAGGCATATTGAAAATGCTCGCGAAAATGAAGAGCTATGTCGATTTCGGTGTCTTCTCTGCCATCCAGAAGGCCGCCGTGCGCGCGCTGGAACTAAGCGATGATATGGTCGCGGAAACTGCCGCCGCCTACCAGCGGCGCCGCGACGTGCTGTGCGACGGTCTCGACAAACTAGGCTGGAAACACATCAGGCCGAAAGCGACTATGTATGTCTGGACACCCATCCCCGAGCAGTTCAAGGAAATGACTTCAATGGAATTCGCATCTTTGATAGTAAAGGAAACCGGGGTCGCGGTCGCGCCCGGTATCGGCTTCGGAGAAGCCGGTAACGATCATGTCAGATTCGCCCTCGTCGAACCCGAAGACAGAATCGCTGAAGCGGTGGAAAGGTTAAAAAAATTATGACGGAAAGCAACAACAAAACGATTATTATTCCCGACACCAACATTTTTCTCCACGACGCCAATTGCCTCAATGCCTATCCCGGCGGCATCGTTATGATCCCGCTCGAGGTCATCGAAGAAATCGACGACCACAAAAGGCGCATGGACGATGTCGGAAGCAACGCGCGCCGCACTTCACGCCTGCTCGACGAACTCCGGGTGAAGGGCAGCCTTTCCCAAGGCGTGGAACTGGACAACGGTTGCAGGGTTTCGGTCATCTTCGGCGAAAAAACACTCCATTCGCTGCCGCCAAGCATAAGGACAAATAAAGAAGACAACAGGATACTCGCGACCGCACTCAGCATCGCCGAAAAGAATCCGGATTATGAATGCGTCTTCGTCACAAAAGACATAAACATGCGCATAAAGGCCGAAACGATCGGGCTGAAATCGACAGACTATGAAGCGGGCAAAGTCGAGCTCGACGAATTATACATGGGGTTCCGCGAGATGGATGTCGATAAGAAATTAATGGATACACTGTCCAGCATGAAGGAAATAAAACTGGACCTCGAGACGCCGCTGACGCCGAATGAAATGATAGTGCTTATATGCGGGGAGTCCGGTGAGGTGATATACGGTCGCCGCGCCCCGGACAAAGATGTTATTTATCCTCTCAACTACGATCTCGAGACGGATTTCGCGGGCATCACACCGCGGAATCCCGAGCAATTGTTCGCCCTGGAAATACTGATGGACGAGAGGATACAACTGGTGACGTTGAACGGTCGAGCGGGAACGGGGAAGACGCTTCTCGCACTCGCGGCCGGCGTAAAAATGGTCGTCGAAGACGGAAGATATGAAGAGATGCTCGTGTCGAGACCCGTCATACCGATGGGCAAAGACCTCGGATTCCTGCCCGGCGGCATCGGCGAAAAACTCGACCCCTGGATGGTGCCTATATATGATAATCTCGATCTTATATTCACGTCCGGCGGTGAAAAGAAAAAGAGAAAAGACAACATCCGCGACATTATCGAAAACACGCGCGTGATCAATATCGAACCGCTAACATACATCCGCGGACGCAGCCTGCCGGAAAGATATATGATAGTTGACGAAGCACAGAATCTTTCGCCGCATGAAGTGAAAACCATCATCACACGCGCCGGCAAAAATACGAAAATAATACTCACCGGCGACCCCTACCAGATAGACCATCCATATCTCGACATGAACAGCAACGGCTTGAACTATGTCGTCGAAAAATTCAAAAACAGCCCGATAGCCGGGCACGTGACACTGATGAAAGGCGAGCGTTCGGAGCTCGCCGAACTCGCCGCCAACCTGCTCTGATTGACTGCGCTGTTGTATGATATACTGAATTGTTTTTACGCTAACTCATGATTCGTGTGTAATTAGCCAGCATATTCCACAAATGCGGGTTAGCCATTTCCAATGCAGCCGTTGTTGTTAAAGTCGGTGAAAATACACAAAAACGCTCTTTGCGGGTCCGCTATTGTCGCTTATTGTCTGTTGCCAAATGTCATCTGTGACTTTTTACACACGAATCAACTCATCTTACGAGCCAATTGCAAATTATGTTCGTAGCAAGGTCGAGCGAAATTGTTCAGAGCAAGACGGAGGTGTAAAATCCTCGCAGGCGTACTTGTAGAGTACGTCGAGGAAGATTTTATGCCGACAACGCAGCTATGGACAATAGTAGCCGACCGCAGCAGAATCAGAATCTTGCAATTGGCTCTTACGTCTTTTCTTTGCCGAATACGATAATATGCACTTATCGCTTCGTAAGCTTCGTTAGCGACACTTGTTGTCGCCAGGCAGATAAAAACTATGTATGCCGTGCTCAAATCGCATTTGTTTGGGCACGAAAATGCGGCATGATTGGCTCCGGCTTTGCCGGGATAGGGGTAAGCATGGTAAATGTGTGAAACAGTCGCTCACATCAATTGCTTTGCATGGGCGTCGAAATATATTTTTCGAGTGACGCACTATAAACACCATTTACACATGCAATATAGAGTCGGTCTCTTCTTTCGTCGAGGTTCATTGCCTCTATTTTATTGCATGTGCGCCGCATATCAAGCATTCTTCCGTTTTGCGCATCCACTATCATCAATTCACCGTTAAAGTAACCCGTGGAATATATCAGTTTTCGACCGGCATCAAAAATGACGTTCGAGCAAGCCGGGGGAGCCGGCAGCGACCGCGCCACAGTCATCGTTTTCAGGTCTATTTCGTATATGTTGTTCTTGAAATAACCGGCGGCGTACAGGCGCAACTTTTTCCTGTCGACAGCAAGAGAACGCACATAATCCGGGACTATAACCTGTGCGTTGACCACGAAGCGCGCGGGATCGATCCTGACGATCATCGATTCGCCCTTTGTACCGTGGGCACCTGCGACAGCATAGAGAGCGCCTGCTTCGCGCACTGCCACCATATCCGACGCGCCTGTCCTGAATGTCGTCATGCCGGCAGGTCTCAGACTGATCCCACCTTCCTGTCTGAATCCTGCTGTACTGAATTCCGCTATGGCGGGATACTCGGAATATGTTACATAAAATTGATTGTCGAATGGAATGATTTTTTCTGGAACGAAGCCCCAGTCGGTTTTTACGCTGTGTTTTGTCATGGCTCGCAGCGAGCCCGGCGCGAACTGGTGCACATCCGCTCCGGCCCTGTCCAGAGCAAACATGTCGTGGGTCCACCTGTCAATTGCAATTCTTGAGATGTCGGCATTCTTGAACAATATATGATGCAGTACACCCGAACCTGTGTCTATAGCCAGCACATATCCTGATCTGCCGCCCGCGATATAAAACATATCACCCGCCGGGTCGAACGCGATGTCTTTCACAAGCGCCGCCGGCACCGGCGCCGTAACATCTGCAGGGGGATATACCTTGTCGACATCTGAGGACTCGATGAACGATCTCTCATGATTTACCGGCAGCAAACCGAGAAAATGCCAGCTTGCGAACACCGCGATGAAAAAAAGCAGCAGTGACTTCGCGAACAGCCGGGGCTGTCCTCTAAACGCAGATAATAAAGTTACTATCATCAGCGCCGGCAGCGCGACGAATTCCATAAACCTGAATCCGTGTCGCATAATCACGATGTATTGCAACAGCAGCAACACCCCGATTGCTGAGACAGCAAGCATCGGTATTTGCGGTCTTTTCCTTACCACCTGAGATGTGAACACGCAAAAAGCAATCATCAGGCATACTGCTACAAATGGCGATAATTTCAAGAACATTCCGAGCAGCGCCGGCAACTGATGCCACCACAGTGTGAGCCAACAGAAGTTTTGGACCTCCGGTCCCCGGACAACAAGAAATGCCGGGATCGCCACAAAAGAGAAAACAGCGATGTACTCCAGCATCAGTCCGAAGACGAGCGGCGCTTTGAACAATTTCGTGTATATCGCACGGGAAGCGAAAATGTATATGCCGGAGAAGAATATCACTGTGAGCACATGAATCAAATCAACAAGATTCTCGAGCCTCAGCAGCGCGGCTTGCACGCAAAGAAATATCAACAATACATAAGCAATCGCATCAAACACGATATATGCCGCTCTGGAAGCGACGCCCGAAAGGTCGTCTGTAGCGACAGGGGCAATTACTTTGTCTGTGCTGGTCAAGTTAAAATGGTCATAAGCCACAGGTGTTGCCTATCGTTGCTTCTTCATCCCTGACTAACTGATTATGTGATGACTATCAGAACATAATGTACCCGTTTTTCCTGATTTCCTAATGGGAAAACCGGGTCAACTGGTTTCGTATCAAACATTGAATGTCGGCACAACCGCACGACACGCTCACCGGTCCGTGCCTGACAGAATGGGAGTGTTTTATGCACACCTATGAGCCAATTGCAAAATTATGTTCGTAGCGAGGTCGAGCGAAATTGTTCAGAGCAAGGCGGAGGTGTAAAATCCTCGCAGGCGTACTTGTAAAGTACGTCGAGGACGATTTTATGCCGACAACGCAGCTATGGACAATAACAGCCGACCGTAGCAGAATCAGAATTTTGCAATTGGCTCCTATGTCTTTTCATTGTTGACACGACACTATTGTGTCAGGAGGCGGGCGGCGATAAGGTTGACTTTGCGACCGTCGGCTTTGCCCTGTAGTTTCGGCATGACGGTTTTCATGATTTTGCCTATATCCTGTTTTCCCGCCGCGCCGGTCTCTTCGATAGCTGCCCTGACAATTTCTTCAATTTCGCCGTCACCCATTTCCTCTGGAAGAAATGGCTCCAGGGCTTTCAGTTGCGCTTCTTCCTTTTCGGCGAGGTCTTCGCGCTTGCAACGCCTGAATTCCGCAATAGAATCCCTGCGCTTTTTCGCCTCTTTCAGAATAATCTTTTTTATGTCGGCCTCCTCAGGGTCTTTCCCCGTTTCAGCTTTTTTATATTTCACAGCGGATTTGACAGCACGCATCGCCTCCAGCGTGATGCTGTCTTTCTCTTTCATCGCAGTTTTAAGTTTTTCAGTGATTTCTTCCATCATTCCCATTGCGACTGCACCTCAATTTTCTACTTTGAATTTTTCAAGTCTTCGAGTATCCATTCCACCGCTTCGAGAAGGTCGTGTGTGACAAGGTCCGGTTCAGTTCCTGCTTTGTCGCGGTCATATTCCCACAGTCCGAGCCCGTAGCCTGTCAGCACGAATATTCCTTTGCAGCCGACACGCCGCGCAAGCTCGATATCGCTGAATTTATCGCCGACGACATAAGACGCGGACATATCGAGATCGAGCTCACGAGCCGCCTGTTCGATCATCCCCGTACGCGGTTTCCGGCAGTTGCAATCTTTCCTGTAAGGCGGCTCGCCTACGTCGGCATGGTGCGGGCAATAGTAGATTCCGTCAAGTATCGCGCCTTCTTCCGCCAGAAGTGCCGCCATTCTCTCGTGTACCTGGCGGATTCGCTCTTCGGGGAAATACCCGCGCGCCACGCCGGCCTGGTTGGTGACGATAACAGCGGGGACACCTGCCTCATTGAGTTTTCTTATGGCTTTTCCCGACGCCGGCAGCAGTTTGAATCGGTCGGCATGATTTACGTAACCGATCTCTTCGCTGAGGGTGCCGTCCCGATCTATGAATACAGCCGGTTTCGTCATGTTTTTGTTTCTCCTGTATGGTTCCGGCCGTGCCGGGTTAGAGCCTGAACATTGATGCTATCACTTACCGCTATACCGGCCACCGAATTTGCTGCTGTCGTCACCTGTTGCGTGCCTTCCCATTTCATCTTTCGTGCCGCCTGCATATATGCCGCGCAGGTTAAGTTTGAATTCGTCGGGGTTCGGCGAGTTGGTCAGCGCTGTTTCCATCGTAATTATTTCTTCTTTTGTAAGTCTGACAAGGTCTTCGTTCATCGTGTGCATATGAAGGAATTCGGGGGAGCCGAGAATTGTCTCATAGAACTGCATGGGAGTTGCCTGTTCGAGAATGAGCTGTTTGATCCTGGGAGTGGCGATAAGCACCTCTGTTGCCGGTATCCTGCCCTGGCCGGCCTTGAGAGGAAGTACTTTCTGGCATACGATTCCCTGGAGCGCGTTCGCAAGCTGGATGCGGATCTGCGACTGCTGGTGCGGCGGGAAAACATCGACGATACGGTCGATCGTACCGGGTGCGTCGGTAGTGTGAAGTGTGCTGAGGACCAGATGCCCTGTTTCAGCAGCGGTGAGTGCCGTGGAGATAGTGTCCAGGTCGCGCATTTCACCTATCAGGATAACATCGGGGTCCTGCCTGAGAACATGCCTTAGCGCCTTCTGGAAAGATTCGGTATCTGAGCCTACTTCACGCTGGCTGATGATGCATTTATTGTCTCTATATAGAAACTCGATGGGGTCCTCTACAGTGACGATATGTGCATTGTGCGTATTGTTGATAAAGTCGACCATGGCGGCAAGTGTCGTAGATTTTCCGCTTCCGGTGGGACCTGTGACAAGACAGAGCCCCCTGCCGAGACCGCATAGATAAATCAGGGCTTCAGCGGGAAGATTGAGTTCGTTGAAGTTCTTGACCTCGAATGGAACGATCCTCATTACAACGCGCACTGTGCCGCGCTGGATGCAGAGATTTACACGGAATCTGGCAACACCGGGCACACCGTAAGCAAAGTCGAGTTCGTGATGGGTCGTGAACTCTTTCTTCTGTTTTTCGTTGAGTATGTTCATAACCATCTGGTTGATGGCATCCGCGTTCAGCCTGTCTTTTTCAATTTGTTTCAGTGTGCCGTCGAGCCTGATGATCGGCGGACTGCCGACCTTGAGATGCAGGTCCGACCCGCCCATATCAACCAGTTTTTTCAGAAGGTCGTTTATGTGAAGCATCTAATCCTCCTCGGTATTCCCGTCTATTTCAGTGCTTCTTTCAGTTCGTTGACAAACCTGCCCGCAAACTTGAAAATGTTCCTGTTGTCGTCGAGGTGTCTTTCGATTATCGACACCAGCGCGCTTCCGACGACTACTCCGTCCGCCATTGCGCCCGTCATTTCAGCTTGTTCGGGTGTTGTTATTCCAAACCCGACAAGAAGCGGTTTCGTCACTATTCCTTTGACGAATGAAACATATTCCTTAAGAGTGTCCGGCAGCCCCTGTCCACTGCCTGTAATGCCCATTTTCGATACGCAGTAAACGAATGGGTCGGACAAATCATTCAGCATTTCCATTCTCGGACTTGGCGTAGTCGGTGCCACGAGAAAGACAGTGCCTAGGTTGAAGCCCCTTGCGAGGTCCATGCTTTCGCCCCACTCCTCCGGCGGTAGATCGGTAAGCAGAATCGAATCCACGCCCGCATTTGAAATGTCGCGAAAAAATCTGCGCACTCCGTATTTATGTACAGGATTGTAGCAGGTCATAACAAGCAGCGGTGTCGGAGTGGAAGCCCGGACAGCCTCGATGTATGAAGGGAAATCGGCGAGATTGAAACCGGCATTCAGCGCGCGCTGGTAGCTGCGTTGCAGCACAGGACCGTCCATCAGGGGATCGGAATAGGGTATACCGATCTCGATCAAGTCGGAGCCGCTGTCTCCCAGCACTTTGAACAATTCGAGCGATGTTTCCCGGTCGGGGTCGCCCGCCGTCGAAAACAT
The DNA here is from genome assembly GCA_024278215.1 of bacterium. Taxonomy (GTDB): domain Bacteria; phylum UBP15; class UBA6099; order UBA6099; family JAJRTR01; genus JAJRTR01. Next base: position 5,720 of record JAJRTR010000104.1, on the reverse strand, counting down.
TGCAAGCGCGCCTTCGTCATTCCGCTTAAGTTTTTCGAGAACTTCTGCGATAGTCATTGTATTGTAACATCCACGTTCTTTAGATAACTGTTTATTATACCCATATCTTTGTCGCCCCGCCCTGAAAGGTTCACAACAACAACTTTGTTCTTCCCTGTGTCGTTATTCATGAGATACGCGAGCGCGTGTGAACTCTCCAGCGCCGGTATAATCCCTTCATCCCTGCTTAGAGCAAGAAAAGCTTCGACAGCCTCGCGGTCTGTCGCCGATCCGTATCGTGCTCTCTTGAGGTCTTTGAAATAAGCGTGTTCGGGGCCGACACCGGGGTAGTCCAGACCGGCGGAAACCGAGTGCGCTTCGAGAATCTGGCCGTCCTCATCCTGCAACATATACGTCATACTGCCGTGAATGACCCCGACCGTGCCTTTCTGCAGTGTCGCGGCGTGTTTGCCGGTATCGAGGCCCTCGCCGCCCGCCTCGACTCCTATGAGCTCGACGTCCGTGTCTTCGCGGAAAGGATAGAACAGCCCCATCGCGTTGCTGCCGCCTCCGACACAGGCTACAAGCATGTCCGGCAGCCGGCCTTCGGCCTCCAATATCTGGCCGCGCGTTTCTTCGCCGATTATCCTCTGGAAGTCCCTTACCATATAGGGAAACGGATGCGCGCCCGCCACTGTTCCCATGACATAATGGGTTGTCGTCACTGTTGAAATCCAGTTTCGGAACGCCTCATTCACAGCATCTTTCAGGGTTCGCGAACCCGACAGCACTGGCGTAACCTTCGCGCCGAGCATCTTCATCCTGCTGACGTTCTGCGACTGCCGCGCGATGTCGACTTCTCCCATGAAAATCTCGCACTCGAGGTTTAGCAGCGCCGCGGCGGTCGCAGTGGCCACGCCGTGCATTCCGGCTCCCGTCTCGGCGATGACTCTTTTCTTTCCTATTCGCTTTGTGAGCAGGGCCTGTCCGAGCGTGTTGTTCATCTTATGCGCGCCCGTGTGGTTGAGGTCTTCGCGCTTCAGGTATATTTTGTTGCCGTTTCCGATGCGTTTCGAGAAATTCTCCGCAAGAAACAGCGGCGTCGGACGTCCGAGATAATGTTTCTGATAGTAAGCCATCTCTCTTTTGAACTCGTCGTCGTCTTTCATCTTCTCGTACATATCGCCGAGTTCCTGGAGCGCATACACGAGCGTTTCCGGCACATAGCTACCGCCGAATATGCCGAAGTGTCCGTTTTTATCAGGTATTTCGCCCATATCGAATCATCCTGTCGTCTTTAAAAAGTTTGCAAGTGTGCGGCCCGGATCGTCGCTTGCCACAAGCGACTCGCCGATAAGGAAGCCGTCGTATCCCGCATCATAGAGGGTTCGTATATCCTGCCCGCTCCTGATTCCGCTCTCGCTTATTTTACAGGAACCCGCCGGGATTCCGCCAATCAAGTCGATACTTCTCCCTATTGACACTTCACCGTTTTTAAGGTTCCTGTTGTTGACCCCAATGACATCGCAGGGCAGCGCGGCGGCCGTTTCGAGCTCGAGCCCGTCGTGTACCTCGACAAGAGCATCCATCGACAGTTCATGCGCAAGACCGAGAAAGTCTGCAAGCAAATGTTTATCGAGCGCGGCAACAATCAGCAGTATCGCGTCCGCGCCCGCCGCCCTCGCTTCGTACACCTGGTACGGATCGACAATGAAATCTTTTCTGAGCGCAGGCAGCGCCGAAAAACTTTTCGCGATTGCGATATATGACAGGTCGCCGAGGAAGAAAGTTTTTTCAGTCAGCACCGACATTGCCGCCGCCCCATGCGCCGCATAGGCGGCGGCAAGTTTTTCCACCGAGAAATCCGGGCACAACAGCCCTTTCGTCGGTGAAGCTTTTTTCAGTTCAGCGATTATTGCCGGGCCTTCGCAGCTTTCTATCGCCGAGGCAAATCCGCGTGTGGGTTCCGCATCACGGCAGGCGGCAATGACATCATTCAGGGGTTTTTCGCTTTTCAGCACATCGAGTTCATTTTTTTTCGAGTCGATTATCTTGTCGAGGATCGTGCTCACAACGGGCGCCTTGCTTTCTTTTCGAGGATATTCATAATTGCTTCGTCCGCGTCATGCTTCTTGAACTTTCCAGTCGGCACATGTTTCTTTGTGACAACAAAAAACAGCGAGGACAGAAGCGAGATCAGAGCTATAGTCACCAGAAAAAAGTCAGTGGGTCGTCCCATGGGAAATGCGATCAGCAGAAGACACATACCATTGAACAGGAAATACATGGGTTCCTTTCGCGAATCGAAATCCACGTTTTTCTGCGTAAGAAAAAACATAAGTACGGAAAATAGTCCGGCGACAAAAGCGAAAGGTGTCCAGAAAATAATATCCGGTTTCTGTATGCGCACACCGACAACCATCGCGGAAATAAGGAAATATCCCATCCTTGAAATATTCCACCTGCGGATGAACATATATGCAAAGATCGAGACCCCCATAAGCAACGCCGCGCCGGTGATAATAACAGCGAGGTCACCATACTCGAAGGCGAGCATCATTTTTTCCCAGCCGGACATCTGGTCCAGGTGCTGCTGCACCTTTTCCGCATCCAGTCCGTCAGTCGCCATCTGCGTCAACATCGGAATGTAGTATAAAAGTTTGTTCAGCATTTCAGATCAAGAAAGTTTTTCAGAAGTTTTTTCCCTGGTTCGGTCAGTATCGATTCGGGGTGGAACTGAACGCCCTCGACAGGGAATTGTTTGTGGCGTACACCCATTATTTCGCCACGCTTCGTTTTAGCCGTTACCTCCAGGCAATCGGGCATCTTAGCGGGTGATGCTGTCAGCGAATGATACCTTGTCGCGATGAAAGGGTTGTCGATGCCTTTGAAAACAGTCTTTCCATCGTGATAAATCTTTGAAACCTTTCCGTGCATGAGGCGGCGCGCCCTGATAATGCGGCCACCGAACACCTGCGTGATGCACTGGTGTCCAAGGCACACTCCCAGCACCGGCACGCGGCCCGCGAACGCCTCGATCGCCTCCATACTGATCCCGCCGTCGCCGGGCTTTCCCGGTCCGGGCGATATCACAAGGTAATCAGGCTTCAACTTAATTAGTTGTTCCACGGAGATCGCATCGTTGCGAAACACCTTTACGTTGCGCTCCCATTCGTAGAAGTACTGTACTAGATTGTATGTAAAAGAATCGTAATTGTCGATAACCGCGATCAAAGGACACCCTCCGAAGCGTATTCGATAGCCAGGCGAAGCGCGCGCGCTTTATTGACGGATTCCTGGTACTCGTTCTCCGGCACGGAGTCCGCGACAATGCCGCCTCCGGCCTGCACATGGGCAATACCGTCTTTTATGAAAGTAGTCCTGATAGTGATGCAAGTGTCGAGGTGGCCGGTGAAGCTCAGGTATCCGCCCGCGCCCGCGTAAGGGCCGCGCCGGGTCGGCTCGAGCTCGTCGATGATCTCCATCGCCCTCACCTTCGGCGCACCCGACACAGTGCCCGCCGGGAAACACGCCCTCAGCACATCCATCGCCGAACGACCCTGCCGCAGTTTGCCCGACACATTCGACACAATGTGTATCACGTGTGAATACTTCTCGATCGACATCAGGTCGTCGACCACAACCGTGCCGGGGCGGGCGATGCGTCCAATATCGTTCCGCCCCAGATCAACCAGCATTATGTGTTCCGCGCGCTCTTTTTCATCTGAAAGAAGGTCTTTTATGACCGCTTTTTCCCGACTCGGGTCGGCAGGCCTCGGCCTTGTGCCCGCAATAGGTCTTACAACTACATCCCTGCCCCTTAGCGTCACCAGTATCTCAGGCGACGCACCCACGAGCAGGACGTCGCCAAGCTTGGAATAAAACATATACGGCGACGGGTTCAGCGATCTGAGCACACGATAGATATCGAAGGGCGGCACTTCCGTCTTTGCCGAGAATCTCTGCGAAAGTACCGTCTGAAAAATATCGCCCGCACGTATGTACTTCTTGCCCGCTTCCACCATCGCGCAGAAGTCTTCCTTATTCATATTCGGTTTGAATCTCACCGAACTTTTTCTGCGCTGTGTCAGCTCCGTGCCGATCTCAAGAAAACGCGAACTCCTCAGTTTTTCGTATAACTGTTGTATCCTGTCCACAGCATCGCGATAGATTCCGTTAAGAGTACCGCCGTCGTCCAGCCTGGCGCAACACACAATCTTTATCTTGTGTTTTATATGGTCGAAAATCAGTATCGAATCCACAAGCATAAACAGGATGTCAGGGAAATTCAGGTCGTCTTTCGCTTCCGCAGGCAACTTTTCTATGTGGTGGATGATGTCGTAGCCGAAGTAGCCCACACCCCCGCCGATAAACGGCGGAAGCGCCTCCGCGCCCACCACCTTGAACTTCTTGAATATCCTGTCTATCGCCGCCAGCGGATCGCCTTCCTCCTGCTTTCCGGCGAACTCAAACTGCCTGCCCTTGCTCTTGAACACGGCATAGGGTTTCACGCCAAGGAACGAATACCTCGCCGTGTGCTCTCCACCCACAACACTCTCGAGCAGGAACGAATACGGATTGTCACCTGCAATATTCAGGTATGCCGACACAGGCGTCAGCAGGTCGGCCAGCACTTCGGCATAGACGGGGATAATGTTTCCCTTTTCCGCAAGTTTGCAGAATTCTCTGAATCCGGGTTGTACGAGCAGCAATGTCTTTACCTGATTCCTTTTTATATATGTTCCAATTGAATAGTGTCGAGTTTCATAATATAACAAAAACACACGGCTTCGCTTACGCACAATTCTACATGTTAAATAATGTGTTTTCCATATTGACGGCTATTTTTATATTATTTCCGGGCAGGAAGAGCCGGAACCAGGCAGGGGCCTATCCAAGTCCGCTTGCTTACGCGCACGGCTCCGAATTCACAACTATAATCATCGGTTTCCCAGTAGGGTAGGGCGTTGTTCTCGTCGTTCCCGGAGTCCCCCCTGGGAACGACGAAAAATCGGCGTGGACGAGTGTGAGTACGATGACTGTGGGAACGATGAAACTCTGTGTGCCGTGCTCAAACCGCATTTGTTTGGGCACGAAAATGCGACCTTTTTGGTTCCGGCTATGCCGGGTTAGGTGTATTTACTTGATCCAGATTAAACGAGTGCAAGCCCAAAAAGGTGTCGTACTACAAGGCGGCTAAAGCCGCACCGAAAAAGTATTTTTTCATCGTTCCGGGGCTGCGTTCACCATAAAAAACTTCGGTGTGCACGAAAAACTCATAGCTATCGATCCGAGTTTACCACAATACACACCGTTTCCCGGCAATTTCAAAGGGTTTCCGGACGATGGATTTGTGAAAAACTCCACAGTTGTCATTGCCGAATTGTCGTTTTCACCGCCGGCGCACTATTCTTTTTCTACCCACAACAAATAGCGAAGAGGCCTTTTATTCTTATTCGGCAAAACGGGTAGCACTCACTTTCACTGACCTTTATAGCACCTGGCAATATTTTCCAGCTTCTGCAATCACAAACATGCAGCGATTATTGCGAATAGATTACTGAATCCACATAAATTTGTTATAATTCTGAGCCAGTTGTAAAATTATGTTCGTAGCGAGGTCGAGCGAAATTGTTCAGAGCAAGGCGGAGGTGCAAAATCCTCGCAGGCGTACTTGTAGAGTACGTCGAGGACGATTTTATGCCGACAACGCAGCTATGGACAATAGCAGCCGACCGCAG
>JAJRTR010000103.1 GCA_024278215.1 bacterium | reverse complement strand
CGTCCATCGTTCGGGGTGTCGTCTGCCGGTGTGACCGTAAAGCGCAGAGACGGTGACACGCTATGGCGATGGCGTCCATCGTTCGGGGTGTCGTCTGCCGGTGTGACCGTAAAGCGCAGAGACGGTGACACGCTATGGCGATGGCGTCCATCGTTCGGGGTGTCGTCTGCCGGTGTGACGATCATCTTCAGTAAGATTTTTTTTAATCATAAGAAGCGTCCATCGTTCGGGGTGTCGTCTGCCGGTGTGACCAATAGTGAATTCGTTGAAGTCGATCTCGACGAGCGTCCATCGTTCGGGGTGTCGTCTGCCGGTGTGACAATCATGGGTGAAGCGGTACTTCAGAACGATGATTGCGTCCATCGTTCGGGGTGTCGTCTGCCGGTGTGACCGTGCGCGCGCGCCGCGATCGAATCAGGTTTCCCGCGTCCATCGTTCGGGGTGTCGTCTGCCGGTGTGACTAACGCGAGATTACAAGTCGGCTTACGATTGTATGCGTCCATCGTTCGGGGTGTCGTCTGCCGGTGTGACTGGAACTTATACGACAATCGGAACACTGATAACGGGCGTCCATCGTTCGGGGTGTCGTCTGCCGGTGTGACGATCGGCGACGCGCTTTTCGCGATTCAGCAAGATGCGTCCATCGTTCGGGGTGTCGTCTGCCGGTGTGACTCGCAACTCGCTTTCTTTTCGCTGATCGTCAACGGCGTCCATCGTTCGGGGTGTCGTCTGCCGGTGTGACCTCAATCTACTTTTATCATATTTCTCTGCATGTTTAGCGTCCATCGTTCGGGGTGTCGTCTGCCGGTGTGACGAGACTTCTGATATATCTACGTGTTCGACTTTCAGCGTCCATCGTTCGGGGTGTCGTCTGCCGGTGTGACTTGATTATCTCACTGATGAGTTAGTAACAGTCTAGCGTCCATCGTTCGGGGTGTCGTCTGCCGGTGTGACCAGGGTGCATAAATGCCGAATCCTATGCGGTTGAGCGTCCATCGTTCGGGGTGTCGTCTGCCGGTGTGACTAAAAACACATATCCGTTTTTCGTGTTCCCAGAGAGCGTCCATCGTTCGGGGTGTCGTCTGCCGGTGTGACGATTGAGTGCCTGCGCCGCGTTCACGATCAATTCGCGTCCATCGTTCGGGGTGTCGTCTGCCGGTGTGACGTGAAACTTTTTCGTAACTGAAATTATCTTCTTCATGCGTCCATCGTTCGGGGTGTCGTCTGCCGGTGTGACAGTAATGAAGCGGAAAAAAGTGCGAAGGGTACTTGCGTCCATCGTTCGGGGTGTCGTCTGCCGGTGTGACTTGAATCCGAGTCCCGGCACCGGCATTTCTGCGCGTGGCGTCCATCGTTCGGGGTGTCGTCTGCCGGTGTGACTGCTAGTGTAACACCAGCAAGCGCAGCAGCAACCGGCGTCCATCGTTCGGGGTGTCGTCTGCCGGTGTGACCGGATGCACTATCATAAATGGTGCTGCTGGTTTTGCGTCCATCGTTCGGGGTGTCGTCTGCCGGTGTGACCGCGCAATGGCCGTACGAACTACAGCAGCGGAAGGCGTCCATCGTTCGGGGTGTCGTCTGCCGGTGTGACCGCGGGCGAAAATCCGGCTTATGCATATAGGTTTTTTCTCTGTTTTTCGAGCTTGCATTAACTTGTCCTTTTGGGGGAGGGGAATTGTTTGTCAATCCGGTCAAAACTTCCCTTGTATTCTATCTTTCGAGCATGGTCCGGGGGTAGCTATGCCACCTGGATGCTCGAAAGATATTGTCAAAGGACAGATGCCCGGCCCGGCGACGCAGACCTGAACGATGCCATGTGCTGAACTCGTTGAGGAGGAAGACGCTTTCATGGAGGTGCCGGTTCCTGTAGAACCTTAGCAATATGATAGCATCGATGGCTCTGCCTGTCAAGTTCAGATTACAAGTGTGAAACTTTGTTGTTCGGGCAGTGAGGCGCCGAGTGTGGTGACATTTTCGCGAGCTTTTGTTTCGTCGGGGCCATAGTCGATGATAAGGACCTGGTCCGCGTCATTGTTGATGATGCTTTTCAGGTCGCCCTGGAGCCTGACACGGTCTATGTCTTTGAGAACACAGAAGAAGACGGAGTATTGCCATTTTTCGCCGTAGCCTTTGAGTGTTCTGTGGACAAGTCTGAGTCTTTTTGGGTCTGCGATGTCGTAGCATACGATGTAGCATCTGCGCATCGGGAATATCCTTTCTATCTGGTAGTGAGGAATTCGAGCCGGGGGATTTCTCCTCTCAGCCATGCGGCTATCATGCGTGCATGAAGGATTATCATGCGTCTGTAGCTGAGTCTGTAATCGAACACAGGGTGTGTGACGTCGGTGTTGAGGCGTCTGCCATAGGCGTTGAAGAAAGCTCTGCGGCCGGCATCTGAAAGCAGGCAGCCTGCGGCGGTGCGCCGGAAGTGGCTGTCGCGCAGTTCGTTTTTGTTGAATGCGGTGAGAGCGACGGAGTCGGCGACAAGAGGGCGGAAGGGCTCCATGAGATCGAGAGCCAGGGCGGGTCTGCCCGGGCGGTATACGTGATAGGCGCCCAGAGATGGTTCGAGCCCGGCGATGCGAGCGGCGGAGGTGCATTCATGAGCAAGCATTGTGTAGGCCATGGAGAGGCAGGAGTTTATCGGGTCGGGCGGAGGGCGGCGCTGCCTGCCGTGTGCGGCGAATTCTGAAGCGGCGTCGCATTTTATCATGTTCGGGAATTGTTCGAAATATATGGCCGCGGCATTTCCTTCAAGGCCTCTGATGGAATCGATGGTCGCGGCATCCAGGGTATTGCTGATGAGTGTTTTCAGTTCGCGGGCGCATTTTTTTGGTGTGTCCGGGAAGTTTCTTAGCAGCATGGTGCGCTGATTGCTTATCTTTGCGGCTACCAGGCGCTTTGTGATTTCCAGGCATTTCACGGGATCGTTGAAACCCTTGAATTGCGCTGCTCTGACGGAAGCGCTTACCGGGCCGAGCGGGTCGATCATGGCGATCATTCGGCCCGCCCCCGAGAGGAAAGCAATGGGAATATTACGCTCGGCGAGTACATGGAGGGCCTGTGTGGTTAATTGCACTTTGCCGATGATAGACAAGCTTTCGATATTTGTGACGGGCACTTCACTTGTTTTTTTGCCGTTGCGGTCTGTGACGTATAGCGACATTCCTCTGACGCCTATTCGTATGCCGTCTTTCTGCGCTACTACATGGATGCCGTCGTCCCGGGGCGGCCATATTTTTCTTGGTGTGAGTTCCGGTTTTCTGTCCGTGAAACGCTGGTAATTTATTTCGTCGGGCAGGCAGACAGGCTGGAGGGAACAACGAGGGCACCTGGGGTCATTAACCAGAGGGAGCGGCCTCTGGTGGGCGGCACAATCTTTTGCCGCTTCGAGCGTGTCGATGGCTTCGGCTTTTATAGCTGCGTCGATGGTGATTTCAAGTCTGCGTTTTTCTGCCGCGTAGTAGAGAACGGCTCTGGGGACAATGTAGCCGTTGTTTTCGAGGAGAATGGACTGGAGTCCGATCTGGACCCGGTCGGTGGGCCATGGTTCGGGCCGTGTGAGGGGTTTCTGTTGCGCGTCGTCGGGGTCGTCCGGAGGGGGCGCTATGACAGCATGGCGTGGACGCCCTCTTCGATATTCGACGGGGACGGCTTCCACGCCTTTCAGCTCTGCCAGATCGAGTGTGGCGGTCAGTTGCAGTTTTTTGTCCGTCAGCGTAAGGCTGCGCACGGATTCCGGCTTTTGCGAAACGTGCGCGCCGGCTTCTTGTGCAGCGTCCGGTGTCTGCGGTTTTGAGCCGGGCTTGTCGACACGGGAATGCACGATATTGCCTTCTTCAGTGTCCGAGCTCGGCACGTGTATGCCTTCGACTTCCATAAGATAGAACAGTCGCGGGCAATACGCGTATTCAGCAACATTTCGTGCGGGCCAGAGATATTCGTCTGTCACGGGTTACTCCAGTTTATTATATTTTCTCAGCACACTGACAACTCTTTTCTGGACATCCTGCCAGTATTCGGTTGTGGGGCTCCATTGAGAATCATGGACGGGACCGCCTGAAGGGTCGCGCCATAAATTCACAACATCCCTGGTTTTCTTTGTGTTTTTCTTCTTACCGCTTTTTTCACTGGTGTCATCTTCCTTAAGAGACTGCGAAGTGTCGATTGCCGTCGAGCCTCCAGCGCGCCTGGCGAGGGGTTTGTGCGTCTTTGTGTTGCACGGCACATACCACCATGCACCGGCCCAGTCGGGATCGAGCAACGCTTTGAGGCCGATATTGGCGGCGGCGTTTATGTCGGCCTGGATACCGTTGGAGAGAGGCGAGAGAGCATCGGCGGAAACGAAGAGTTCGCCGCCCCTGTAGATGATGCGGATCGGGCGGGCTTTTTCGATGACTTCGGGCGGTTTGTCTTCCCAGAAGTTTCGCAGATCGAGCAGCAGGTCGTCACGGGAGTCGGCTGTCCCTTTCTTGAATTTCTTGTCTGAGCGTGCGATTTCGTTTTTCCAGAAAGATTTTCCTCCAATAAAATCCTTCACCGGCACATCTTTGCATCTGCTGCCGGGCGCTCCTGTGCGTGAGTCCTGTCTCGATGTGTAAGCGGCGGACACTTCACGAAGCAGCAAACCGTTGAGTTCACAGGCATTGGCCAGGTGGTCGAATATTTTCGAGGAGGCCCACGACATCAGTTGCCTGTTCTCGCGTCTTGTGCGTACTTCTTCCGGGCGGTAGTGCCGGAGATTTTCGACGATGACGGCATGACAGGGTTTAAAGACCTGGCGAGAAGGCCGGGCTGGCATCTTTCCTTTGAATCTTTTTGAATCTTTTTCGATAGGTCTTTTCGATTCGATTCCTATTCCGAGCGCGGCTTCTGTAATGCGTGAAGCTGTCTGCTTGACGCGGTTTTCCCTGAGTTTTTCTATAGCGTCGAGAGTGCGTTTTCCGAAGTGTTCGCCTGCGGTGAGCGGCTGGCCGGAAGATTCATCTACCTGCCTTCCTTCGGGAGTTAGCCGTGTGAAGAATGCCTTCTGCAGCTGGTAAAGAGATTTCAGAGTGGTAATGCGCTCGACAGAGAGACCGCCGACGCAGCGGATGGCGCCCGAGGCGGTTGATTTGCCGGACGGCAGCAACCAGTCTCGCAGGGTGCGCAGGCTCACTTTCCAATCGCTATCTTCGCGTGCCCAGAGGTCGGCCCATAGTTTGTGCAGCTTAATACAAAGAGCTCTGTCGCCGGCGAGTTTTTCAGCAGCGGGTTTAAGTGTGGCTTTAAGCGTGTCGTTCTTCTTCTTTCTCGCTGGTGCGGACATCTCGGTGTCCTGTGAATCGGGGTCCGGGAGTTCGATGCCGGAGGTCAGCGGCTGTATGTGTTCTTTCCACAAGGCGGACGCAACTGGTGATTTCCACCTGGTGGATGAAGCTGATAGATGCCACTCGAAAAGAGAGTCAGTGAGGAGTTTGACCCGGTCGTCGTCAGAAAGTTTCTCTGCTGAGCCTCCGGGAAGCGCTTTCTTATCAGTTGTCAGGTTGAAGGCGATGCGGGCAGCGGTGGTGTGCCTTCGGAGCCCGAGTCTTCCGATGCGCACCGCGTGGGACATGAGTTTGTCGACGTGATGGAATCGTTTTTCTATAGGTTCAGTTTCGACGAGTCCGATTTTCTGTTCGAGGGCGGCAACGGCTTCGTATTCCAGCGGACCGGGTTTTCGTGGTTTTTCGGCTTCTCCCTGGAGCTTGACAGGAAACTGTCTGTCGAGCCTGGCCCACGGTGCCGGGTGCGGAGAACCGTCGGGGAGGAGGTCTGCGCCGATTCGCCTGTAAATAACATTTCGGGTTTGGCCTTCAGGATTCTGCGAAGAAAGATGAATGAAGATGTCGTCTGATCCGGGTGCATCGTGACCGGCGGCGGAGCAGGCGGCCTGCATTTGCTCACTTGAAAGAGTTTCCCAGACAGCACAGGAAGCGGCGATGCGATGGCCCAGGTCTACAGATAAAATGCGCAATCCGGGCAGCCGCGAGAGCAGGATGCGGGCCATGCCTTTGCGGCCCTTGTTGAGGGTAGCAGGTGGGTAGTACTTACTGTTAGGGTTTAATCCATTATGTTTCGCGAAGTCTATCCATGGTCCGGCGGGCTGTAGCTTGGGGGAGAAAGTGACGAACCATTGTATGCTGTTTTTCATGCGCAGGGTTCGCTCATCCCACTGGCCTCCGTTCTTCCTGAGCGCTCTGTCGAGGGCTTCGAGCTGCGCGCGGGGCGCCTGGAGGCGACCGTTCCAGTGTTTCTCATCGAATACATTCATTATATGTATCTCACCGTCGGGGTCGGCGGCCGATGCGGCGAGGCCGAGCCTGTCGGCGCGTGAGACATTTGCCGGCTCGGATGATTCGTTTTTGGACTCAAGGAGTTTGTTTCGCAGGTCGAAATCGGCCATGAGTTTTTTCGATTGCCACAACAGGGAAACAGTTTCAGGCGCGCCATTGCGGATTATGGTCATGACAAGGGAACGGATGTCCTGTCCCTTTTTGGGTTTATGAGCGGCGAACTTTATGAAGAGGCGTGAGTTGCCATAGTCGATGAAGACAGGATGCAGGAGAGGATCGGGGTGCCTGTATGCAGGAACTTTGAAACGGAGTTTATTGCGCACGGCGATGGCGGCTGCGACATAGTTTTTGAGATTGTCAGGCGATGGTTTGCCGTCTTTCAGCCAGACACAAACTGCATCGTCATCGGCGAGTGCTTCAAAGAGTTGGATGTCTCCGAATTTCTCGATATCCTGATCGCTCTGCAGATTGCGGGCCGCCTTGATACGGTCTTCTACAGTTTTGCAATCAGGTTGTGACCATGCTTGAACTACATGCCCCCACCCCTCGATAGCGCGTTTGTTTATTACGTATGCATCGATAGCTCCCGAAGTGCCGGCTCTTCTCTCGCAATATGCGTCGAGCCATGTTTTCGCGTCGTCGAGTACGAGTGAAATCTTATCGGCTTCATTGTCGAAAGATCGCCGATTGGCCTCGGCAAGCCGGATCCACGACTGATTTCCGGATACGCGCCTTGCGGCATGATCGAGCATGACGGAGAACTCGGCGTTTGCCGCAGTACCTCCAGGTTTTCGATATGTAAAACCGCATTGCGATTCTATGTCTGCAAGGATGCCATCCGACCATGGTTTCGGCCCTTTTCGACCTATCTTTTTTCTGCATTCCTCTGCGTCTGTGGATGCTCCTTTGAGGATGTTTAATGTTTCGTCATCAATACACGTTTTTTTTGATATGGATTTTATAGTCAGCAGCATTTTGTTGGGTGGTCCTGGCCTGCTCACCAGGTTCATGATCCCTGCCGGGTTGTCTTGAGATACAACCAATCCCTTATCTTTCAATTTCGCGATGAGGTTTGATAATCCCTCTTTTGTATCGATCCCGGCATTCTCCGACTTCGCCCAATCTGCAATTACATCAAACGCATAAGCCATAGACTCGAAATCAGCACCTTTGGCTTTCCCGAATCTGTTACTTATCCATCCCAGTGCTTTTTGAACGAGATCCTTGCTCTCGATTTTTTCCGTGGGCGCATCATCATCTTTATCGGACAGTTTTTCAATTGGAGTGATGTACTGGGTTTTGCTATTAAAGAACCTGTCGAGAAGGTCCCAGATTTCGTCTCTTGTTAGAGAATCGCCGATCATTTTCACAGCGTCGTCAAAGGCTTTGCTTCGGTTCACCCAGACAGCATCGTCGCGGATTGCTGAAGAGACGGCGGGGGCGCAGTCCGCCAGCCATGACCGAATAGCTTCCGGCGGCAGTCCGCGCGTGTGCAGAATATCTTCGAGCGCTTCGACTGTCTGCCACCTTCGACGTTTGCCTTTTCCTTCGTGTGATACGAGATATTTCTGTGGAGCTCCAGCTTCCGACTCCACAGAAAGCCAGGAAAGAGCCAGGAGAATACGTTTGTCTTTTTTCTCCTCGCGCGTTGGTTCCCTGTCCGGCTTTCCTTTCACAGGCACCGGCGTATCAGCAAGAGTGTGGCAGATACCACCACGGAACGTGAGAAGCCAGTCCCCGAATGCGCGAGCGCCACGATTGATAGCGACATGGCTTTCCCACAGCATATCGCGCCAGCTACTGTCTTCCGGATCCATGCCTTTCAGCCGCATCGTGTAAGCTCTTGTAGTTGTCTGTTTCTGATCCTTCTTTGCCATTTTCTTCCTCCAGATATAAATTTTCTTCACAGAGTGTCCCTGCAAAAGAATCTCCGACATTTATCGTTAATTGCTGACATCTCAAATAAGTATATCACCTGTGTGCGACATTAATGGGTGATTAGAACAGAAGAGCCAATTGCAAAATTATGATTTTTAGCGCCTTAAGTGACCGGTATTGATACTAACGCGCATATTTCACCAATGCGGGCTAAAAATCGGGAGAATGCCTGTAATACAAGGCGCGGCAAGTGAGTGGTGAGGGAGCCGCCGGCCAGCCGGCCTCTTGCTCAAAATGCGGTATGTGACCGATCCCGAATCGCCGCCGCAACGCAGTAGAATAGGTGTTATCGCGATTTTCCGGATTTCTCTTTGTGCCGGGCTAAACCCAATACCGTTTGCTTTAACAACAATGATACGCAAAAAAGCCTGTATTTATTGCGAATATTGATACCCATACCCTCTTAAGTAAACGGTATTGGGGCTAAACAACTTAATCGGCTTTTATCCGGTTGAAGTAATCCTGTGCCTGTGCGAAAAAACCGTTCCGTTCCGCAACTTCCAGTCTCAGATATACTTCCCACGCACCTGGTTTGTTTTCACAAACAAGCTGCCTGAAAAGGAAAAAATCATGCAGTGATTCCACAAACAGGAACGAGTAGTAAGTATCGAAATCATCTATTGGCGGCTGGATCGTAAAAACAGCGGTAATGTCGATCCGCATTCCGCTTCTGATGATAGCGTAATAGCCATAAGGCCCGCTGACGAAATGGGTGATCTCCTCTTCGATAAATTCGACATTTTCGATGTTTTCCAGGAATTTCATATCACGGTTTTCTTCAATAAAGGCTGTATATGTTTTAATTATAGACCCCGTACTATAAAATTTATAGGCGGCGGCGTGCGATGCGTGCGAAATGTCACAAACGGAGCTGAAACGATGGGAAAACAGAAACAAACAGAAACGAAAAGCGCAATACCGTTGATAACAATCGTCGGCAGGCCGAATGTGGGGAAATCCACACTTTTTAATCGCTTGCTGAAACGGCGTGTGGCGATTGTCGACGATATGCCGGGAGTGACACGCGACAGAATATTCGCGCGTTGCCGGATCGAGGGGATGCCCTGTCAGATTGTGGACACGGGCGGGCTGACCTATGACATGGGCCGCGACGAGATCGAGGCAGGTGTCGAAAAACAGATCATGCTTTCCATCAACAGCGCGTCGATAGTCGTCTTTGTGGCGGACGCGCAGGCCGGAATGCTGCACGAAGATATTTTTGTCGCCGAAAAGCTCAGGCGAAGCGGTAAGCCTGTTGTCATGGTCGCAAACAAGGCGGACGGTCGCCGCGACGAGAATACAGCGCTCGAACTGGCGGGGCTCGGGCTCGGTGATCCCATCATGATTTCTGCCCTTCATGGAAGCAACATCCACGAACTCACAGAACGGCTCGCGACAATACTGCCCGAGTTCGAGCCCGAATACTTTACGGAACCACCGATCCGTTTCTGCATTGTCGGTCGCCCGAATGTCGGCAAATCATCCATCACCAACGCTATTCTCGGACAGGAACGATGCGTTGTTTCTTCCGTGCCCGGCACCACTCGCGATATGGTGGACGCAGACTTTACTCACGATGGCCGCCGCTTCATTATCGTCGACACCGCCGGCGTGAAACGCAAAAAAACTAAAATGGATAATATGGAGTATTATGGCTATACAAGGGCGAAAAGGTCCATCGAGGATTCAGACCTCGCGGTGCTTGTTGTCGACGCGGAAGACGGCCTGCTCGAGGGGGAGAAACGTATCGCCGACGCTGTTATCACAAATAAGAAGGGGCTTCTCATTGCTGTAAATAAAATGGACCTCATCGATAATCCCGATTACGACTATTTTCTCGATAATTTTTTTCTCAACGCGCCGTTTCTGAAAAGCAAACCGATACTTTTTGTTTCCGCGCTGGAGAGGTCCGGCATGGATGCACTGCTGGACAATATTGTCGATGTTCACCGTAGACAGAACGAATTGCTGCCTCTGGAACTGCTGAAAAATGTTATCTACGATACACGGACTCTGTACTCACCGGCAGCCAGGAAAGGCAGGGTCGGTGAAATCCTCGATGTTATTCATGACAGTACGAACCCGCCCCGTATTGTGATCCGCGCGAACGATCCTGAATTGTTCGACCGGAATTACAAAAGACTTATCGAGAACAGGATCAGGGCAATATTCAATCTGAGTGGTGTCACACTCGAACTGAAATTTGCCGGACCGCGCCCCCGGAAAAAAGAAGATTCAATATTACAACCCGGAAAAAAGAGGAATGAGAAGAAAAAGTCTCCTGGGAAAAACATCGAAAAACTTAAAAAGAAGAAGAAACGAAAAAAAGGATAACAGGAAACAGCGCAATACTTCAGCAACCTGAAATGAAGTCGCGGAATCCCGGGAACATGGCTGAAATTTGCAACCCGGTTTCAGATGTCCCAGAGGAGGGTGGGGGACGGCTGTTTACTAAAGAGCCAATTGAAAAATTATGTTTGTAGAGAGTTCGAAAAACAACAGGCATCAAATAGCTGACGTGAACAAAACTATTCCGAACCAATAAACTACTCTCAAATTTTTACTTCACGTCCTGCCCCTTGCACTTCCGCTCTGTGCATAATTCTAAGTCTGTCCCCAATTCTGCTGCCTTCTCTTTCGATTAGGGTCTTTTTCTGTCCGTGATAATCCCAGTAGAACCAATTGCAAAATTCTGATTCTGCGGCGGTCGGCTGCAATTGTCCGTAGCTGCGTTGTCGGTACAAAATCATCCTCAACGTAACCGGCGAGTATGCATGCGGGGATTTTGCACCTCCACCTTGCTTCTGAAAAATTTCGTTCGACCTCGCTACGAACATAATTTTGCAATTGGCTCCAGTAGTATGTGCATATATATAGAATATAGGCTATAGCACTGCATAGCACCATGATGCCCACTAATTGCTATGTTGTGCGTATCTACATGTATTTTGTATTTGCATTTCAATTTCAAGTAGTTGTCAACGGGCACCGCCATGGTGCTTGAAATATTATTGTATACCGAATCATACACATGTCAACTTCTGCGTCCTTCCGTTATATATATTATCTTGCTATATTGTCGCGTCAACTTTGTATTGACATACTGGACTCAGCCTGGTTTAAAATGGATTTCCGTCTTCACGTGAATTATATATTTTAAGCTGTCTTGTATTTAAACCGGATCTCTCACAAAGAAATCCGGAAAACCGTGAGAATCCCCATTCTACTGCGTTACGGCGGCGATTCGGGATCTGTCACATACCTGTATTTTGCGCAAGAGGCCGGCTGGCCGGCTGGCTCCATCACCACTCACTTGCCGCGCCTTGTATTATGGATATTCTTCCGGTTTTCACTCGCATTTGTGAAATATGCGGGTTATTCTGCCATTTTCCCACTTTTAGGCGGGAATCCAATGAAGATATTGCACAGTTCACCTTTTATGTTGGTTGAGTTATGTGTATACCTCATTTAATACAATATATGTATGTTGACAGTGTCAGGTATATTTCTAAGAATGTACCACATATTGTTAGTAAAAACCAGGATCATATAAAACTGCCTGATACGCATGAAGATCTCCTTGCATGGAACATTTCTAAATTGAATTCATGTGAATATATTTTATATGTAGCATGTGAGGTAATACATCTAATCAATGCATCTATCATAGTTGATGTGGTGTGAGAGCATTCCTCTATAATTAGTTGTCTAGTATAATATTGTGGGCCATATAACATATATGAATACAAAAAGACATAAACGGAGATGTCATCCAGTATTAACTCATTTTCAATAATCGTGCTATAATAACATATAGTGGAATTATAGCACGACTAGGTAATGGATAATGTAATGATGAATCGTATTTCAATATTCATTATAGCATCATTGTAAATTGCGAAATATAAATATTGCAAATATAAGCATGAATATCAAAATACTTGTACATTTTTAGCGTAATATCTGGTACTACATTAGCTCAGTGTAGAATTGCACCTTAGATACTTGACAGCACTATTATTCTATTTATATATTATTATGCTTCACTTATTGTTCATTAAATACTATGTGATGCTTGTATTAAGCAATAATATCATTATAGGTTACTCATTCGTAGCATCTTTTGTCTGGATATAGTATTGTCAATATTTATTTCGGATATTACAATAATGATTGCTATTACAAAATTACGATAATTTGTCAAATATTATCAGGAATAGCACAATATTACAAAAATCGCATATAACGGTATTGGTGATATTATTAATTAATTCTATTATTCCATATGTGATAATTGATAAATATACGACGGAAAATATATTCGAATAATACATGCCATTCCGCTAAAAATATATATAACATTGATAAGTATTATGGAAATATCACAGAAATGTATAAGTTTTGGAAGAATATATATGACATTGAGATGCCGGCATAGTAGTTTAGATTAAAACAAATGCACAACATACATTTCAGAGATGATACTATAATGATATTGCCATGATTATTTATGTATACGAGTGATAATAGAAAAATACATTTTTAGAAATTATAATTATTAATATCCAATATTGGCAACTATGCAATATATAAAACCAACTAATGATAAATAGAAATAGTATGTAAGGAATCAAAAAACAAATATCGCTCACATTTGTAATCGAGTATATTATTATGTATATTATCGCGTAAATATACTTTGATAAAACAGATTACACATTTATTGCTTATAAGGAAGCAATAACTATGCACATTTATCGAGTATAATGTAGTTGTCACCTGGGATAGTTGCAATTGGTCATGCTGGGATAACGCATGTATATAGGCGTCATCAAATACAATAGATAATTAGAGAAAAATTACTTCATTGATGGTTACAGGAATGATATCATAGGAAAAAATACTGCATGATAATCGCAGAACCACGAGCAAATATCAATATAGTAATTATTGGTTATCAGTAATTGAAATTTGATGAGTATGCAAGAAGATTATAATAAATATATTGACTGCAAATATATTTAATCTATATTGTATTTGAAGATTATATTAACTAATAGCTATAAGTAAAATAATGCTGTAAGAAGGAATATACAGAAATGCGATATATAGCAGTAATAGCAATATGCATACCGGCCATTTTCCCGAAACGACTAAATAGCTGATAATGAATAGTGTTTCTTAGTATCTAACGCGAAATATTTTAAGGTGAAGTATACGGGATATATAAGTAATTACATGTTATGCTGTGATTGAGAAAAGTGTGTCTGTATTTGAACTGAATGTAGATATTCGCGATGTTGAAACGAATGCGGGCATATCACTAGGTGTAGTGGGGACATAAACCCGGAGATTGTAAATTCTACAAACGAAATTTTATACACAACTGCTGATAGTTTAGTAAAGAATTCGCATTTTTTGCATTTATATACTGAATAATTGATATTTTTAATGGATTCCAATCAACGTAAGTGACTGATATACACTTTAAGCGCCGGCGAGCAATCTCAAATACAATTCTTAAGAACATTAAATGGTGCTACATGTAATAATATCAAGTTTTACACAGTGAATTGAGGCTGATCTGAGAGTTGTGGTTGCATAGAAAGCTGGTTACACATTTTGTGATGAATAAAGATAAATGATAAATGCAGAGTTATAGAAACGGACATTTACCAATTAGGGTATTCGCAAACAAATGGGAGAAACACTGAAAGCCGAAAGCAATATGTTTTGATGAAATGTTTGGAAATGAGATTTAAAAAGCACTAATATAGCAATAGTATCGAAAAGGGTAGAAGTGTATGTTGTAATGGAAGTATTATTCAAATCGGTGGCAGTCTGAGTCCGCATATTCAGTTGAAATTGACGACGTGTATTGTGGGGTTGAATGAGAAAAGGCTATACAAAAAATGAACAACTTGCTTCGGAAGGGAGACCCTGAAGAACTTGTAGAGCAAGGCTATCTGATGAAAATAATCAGATATAACCCATGCCCCTGAGTCTGTCGATTGCATTTTGTTTGTCTTCTTCAGTGAGTGGTGGGGCGGGGTGACAGGAGTCTGCATCTTCGACATATTTACCGGGTGCTACATATACGGCAGGATAGTTGATCACGGAATTTTTCAGAATGTGGATAATAGAGCCGTCCATGTAATCCGGTTTTTTTATACCGGCGATTTTCAGTATGGTAGGTGCGACATCGGCGATGGAAGGCTTGATCTCATTGTTGCATTTACCGATCGAGGGGCCGGCGGCGATGAAGACTCCGTTGACACGGTGTGTACCGGTCCAGTTCAAATGGTTCCTGGATTCGCCGAAAGCGGGTACTTTGATGCTGTTGAATTTTGCATTGCAAGTGGGGGTTGTGACTATTTTATAGTTGCTGAGGGCAAGCAGGTCCGGCGCGTTGTCGAGGCACGGGCCGCTGTATATTTCTTCTTTATGTGAGACTTGAGTAAAAACATGCGCGCCGGTTTCGGGGTCGATCTCCGCTTCCAGAAGTGTTTTAATGTTTGTCAGCAGCTTTTCGCCGTCGCCCGGCGGTACGATCCCGCGGGGTTCACGGCCCGCGAGATTCAAATTGATGCCGGTTGCGAATGTGAGGCCCATGTGAGTGAAATAAACAAAGCTGTGCTCGATGTCGAGCAGGTCGTTCATGTCGTTGGAGCCTTTCGAGAGCGCTTCGTTAAGTGCCGTGGGGTCTTTAACTTTCAAGAGGCCGATATTCTGGAACGCGAACAGGATGTTGTACACCTTATCCATGGGGCCGAAACCGTGGTCCGAAACGATGAAGTAATTGGCGTCTTCGCCGACTTCGTCCATAATCCTGCCGGTGAGCGCATCGGCCGTCATATAGGTTCTCGGTATGAATTCCTGAATCTCGTGCGGTGTGTCTGGGTCGTGGTTCGGGTGTTGCAGGTCGAAATCGTGCCAGTAGTAGTGTTGTACCTGGTCGGTCATCTCGAATACGGCGGTGAGTATCTGCAAATCGAATTCCTTCATGAGCCTGGGTATCAGCCTAGCCCGCCGTATGTCTTTCATATAGAGAAACCGTATCCACTCGGCCGCGTCGAATACGGTTTTTGTCATGGGCGCTTCCGCCGGTGTCTCGTCGTATATTTTTTTATGTGCATTTTCGGGGTATGCTTCGCTTTCGTCCCTTGCCGGATAGCCTGAAACCATGATGCCGTTGACAGGTTGCGGCGGATGTGTAAGCGGCACCCCCAGAACCCCGCATCTCACACCGGCCAGACTCGCGATGTCCCAGAAGGAGGGTACTTTTATATCCGTGGAAAACGCCGGTTTCTGGGAATAGGATTCCGGCGGGAGGAAGAAACTGAAAATACCTGTTGTGCCGGGATGAGCACCTGTGGCGAATGTCGTCCACGCAGGACCGGAGTGATGAGGAATGGTGGAGCGCAGAGGTGCGAAAACCCCTTTTGCCGCGAGCCGCGAGAAGTTGGGCAGCGCACCGGCTTCCATAAGTTGTTTCATCAGGAAATAATCGGCACCGTCGAATCCGAGAACTACTATCTTTTCACTTCGTGTTTCCATATTTCCACACTTCAGTAACGATTCAGATGCCGAACAACATGCGCAGGTCGCGGTATGTGATGAAAAGGATCAGTGCGATCAGAATGCAGAATCCCACGTAATGAATCATGTTTTCGCGGTGGGGGTCGAGCGGTCGCCTGATGATGGCTTCCCAGATATGGAACACGATTCTTGAGCCGTCGAGCGCGGGGAAGGGCAGCAGGTTCATCATGCCGAGGCAGACGCTGATTGTGGCGAAGAAGCCTATCAGCTCGCGCAGGCCGGAGCGTGCGAAGGAGGATGCGATCTGGATGATGCCTACAGGGCCGGCGACATCGTTTGCAGACACTTCGCGGCGCGCCATCTTGTACAGCGATATGCCTATAAGTTCGACAGTCTGCCAGCTTTTTCGCGTGCCTTCGGCCAGCGCCGCGAAGAGGCCGAGACGCTTGTGCAGCGGCTGGAGCCGCACGCCCAGCGGCGCACCTTTCGCGCCTGTTACGGTCAGGTCGAGTTTGCCTTTGTTTTTTCTGAAAACACTGAGCGATATTGTCGTGGAAGGAAGCAGATAGTCCTGCCCGGAGAAGTTGTCGTTGTCGAAATCGAGTATGATGTCGCCTGCTGTGAGGCCGGCTTTCGCGGCAGGCGAACCCGCGGCGACTTCCTCGACAAGGCGGGGTGAGGGCGGTGAGAACATTGCGCCGACTTCGCCGCAATTTGTCACACTATTCATTTTCGGTGTCACGTGTATCGTCTTTTGCACACCGCCGCGCTTCACGACAATCGGTATCTCGCGGTCGGGGTTGGCGCAGATAATACGCCCGACCTGAGCTACCCCCGTTGCGGCCTGTCCGTTGACGCTGATAATGGTATCATCCATTTTCAGGCCTGCTCTCGCGCCTTCTCTGCGGGGGTCCAGAAACGCGAGTGTCACAGTGTCGAAAAGGTAGTTGATGGAGTCTGAAAGATAGGCCCCGATCAGCCCGTAGCCGGTGTTATCAGTTTTCTGCGGAGTGATTTCGAGCGTTTTCTCCGTGCCGTCGCGCAGGATAGTGAACTGCACGGCCTTGCCCGGATTTTCTTTTATTGTGTCTATGACGTTTTGAGTGTCGGCGGGAGTCTCGCCATTGACCGCCACGATTATGTCGCCGCCCTGCATGCCGCCGGCTTTCGCGGGATAGCCGTCGCTGACCGAACTGACAGTTACCTTGAGCGGCACATCTTCCAGCGACGGTGTCTGTGCGGCGCCCCAGATCATCAGTATCATAGCGAAAAGAAGGATCGCGAGTATAAAGTTCAGAAACGGCCCGGCAAACACAATCGATATCTTCTGTATTGGTCTTTTATACCTGAAATTATGTTCCCTCGGCACCGTTGATTCGAGTTCTTCGTCTTCCTCTTCGCCGACCATCCGGCAATAGCCGCCGATCGGGAACAGGCAGAGTTTGTAGCGTGTGCCTTTGTAATCATAGCCTGCTATTTCCGGCCCCATGCCGATGGCAAATTCAGGGACCGCCACCCCGTTGAGCTTCGCAAGTAGAAAATGGCCGAATTCATGGAAAAATATCACGATCCCAAATGCTATAAGTACTTCGAGTCCTATCCTTACATAACCCAGTATCATCTGATAACCCTGTTTTCTGTTCCGGCATCAGTTTCGGAGACACCATCCTGCGAACAGTTGTTTTTCTTTCCGTTGAAATACCCGTTGCCGCTTCTTTCGGCGGATTACACCGGGCCGGGCAGTTTACTGTTATCCCGGATTTCTCACCAAGAAATCCGGAAAATCGGGATAACGCCTATTCTACTGCGTTGCGGCGGCGATTCGGGATCGGTCACATACTAACAGTATGTTCCCTCACCACGCACTTGCCACATCTTGTATTACAAGGCATTCTCCCGATTACTGGCCCGCATTGGTGAAATATGCGGGTTATGACAATTCAAAACCCGTTTCGCGCCATTATTCGCAAAAGCATTACGAAGCGCCCCATAAAAGTATCTTACAGTTTAAATCTCAGATTTCAAATCGGTCGGCTGTTTGAAGTACGGCTCGAATTCTTACACCGGTTCAGTTTCCACAAATTCATTATTCTCGATAAGTTGCGTTATGGAGCAATAACGCCGGTGCGTGGAATCGCAGTCGCATCCGACAGACCTCAGAAATAATCGAGCGAATCGTCGTGTTTCGCGCCGCGCGCGCGGCTTTCGCGTATCAGCTCGTCAACGGCATCCTGAAGCCGCACACATTCCGCTTTTATATCCTCGTACGGCGATTCGAGCGTCAGGCTTTTATCAACATGGAACGGTTCCCCGAAATGCACCCTGATCTTCACGGGAGTCCAGAGCGGAAGCGCGAGATACATGCTGAGGTTCTTGACCGACATCGGAGACAGCCACGGGAATATGGCACCTGCGCCGCGCGCCCAGGCGGGCACGATCGGCACTCCGGCCTCGACAGCGATACGGATCACGCCTGTCTTGAACGGAAGAGTGCGCCTGTTTTTATAGAATGGATGGATCGTCCCCTCGGGGAACAGGCCGAGCGTGCCGCCTTCGCGAAGGAGCGTAGTCGCTGCCGACAGGGCTTCACGCACCTGCTCTGGGTCTGTGCTTTTGCCCTTGTGCGAAGCGATGGGAATGCAGCCTGCATCACGGATAACCTGGCCGATAACGGGCGTGTTGCATATCCCCTCGTCGGCCACCCAGCGCACTGCCCGCATCCGGTCTGCCGCGGACACCGAGATGAGCGCGGCATCGACAGCGCCGTTATGCACAGCGGCGATTATCACTCCGCCGGTTCCGTTATACGGGAGGTTGTAAGCGTTTATTGTCTTGATGCTGTGCAGTTTTTTCAGCGTGGGCGCGAGCTTGTGTAAAATGCGCCAGTAAGTGTCATAAGCATCATTGTGGTATGAACTGCCCTGTTTCCTGTTTTTGTCTTCAGTCATAATAGTTTCCGCTGATCTATCAATTCATCCGTGAAGTTTGATTATTCCCTGTGCGCCGCGGCGGGAGCGCCGGGAGCGGCGTCGGTGTCCACAGACGGCACGGAAACGACGCGGAGTGTGACGGCCCTGCTTTCATTCTCTGTTTGAGAAGCAACAAACAAAGAGAGTTCCACATTGCCCGCCGGCGGCCTGCCGGTGCCTTCCGGGGGCGCGGCGGGCTTCAAAACAGCCACCGCGACACCTGCCTGTTCGAGTGTCCTCCGCGCTTTTTCAAGGGGCATCCCCGTCACTTCGGGTATCACATCAAAACTCCATTATCTCGTTAACTTTCGCTTCGACAAGTTCGTCGATTTTCTTAATGTATTCGTTGGTGATCTCCTGTATCTTATCCTTGCCGCGTTTGCAATCGTCTTCGCTGATCTCTTTTTCTTCTTCGTACATTTTGCATTCGTCGTTGCCGTCGCGGCGCACATTCCGGATGGCGATTTTCTTCTCCTCGGCTTTTTTCCGCACCTGTTTCGCGAGTTCTTCGCGGCGTTCTTCCGTGAGTGCGGGTATTTCGATGATGACGCGGTTGCCGTCGTTGCGCGGAGTGATGTTAAGTTCGGAAGTGGAGACGGCGCGTTCGATGGGAGACAGATTATTCTTATCGAATGGAGTGATCATGATCGTGCGTGGTTGCGGTATGGCAATAGTGGCAAGCTGGTTGATCTTCATGTTCGATCCGTATATTTCCACATTGATGCCGTCGAGCAGCGCCGGTGTGGCCCTGCCTGTGCGTATGCTGTTAAATTCGCGTTTTGTCACTTCGATAGTTTTGTTCATCCTGTCTTTCACATCGGCATATAGATCGTCGAGCATATTATTGGTCCTCCTTAACAGTTGTCCCCACTTTTTCGCCGAGCACGACTCTCTTGAGATTACCTTCCTCGAGGAAGTTAAAAACGATGATCGGCATATTATTTTCCATGCACATCGTCGTGGCTGTAGTGTCCATGGCCTTCAGGCGCTGGTCGACGACATCCATATATGTAATGGTGTCATACATCTCGGCATCCGGGTGCTTCTTCGGGTCTTTGTTGTAGACGCCGTCCACCTTTGTCGCTTTCATGATGATGTCCGCGCCTATCTCGAAACCACGCAGCGCGGCGGCGGTATCGGTGGAGAAATAAGGATTCCCGGTGCCACCGCCGAAGATGACGACCCTTCCTTTTTCCATGTGGCGCACAGCGCGCCGGCGTATATAGGATTCGCAAACAGCCTTCATCTCGATAGCCGACATCACGCGGGTGTCCATGCCGTGGTTTTCGAGCACACTCTGGAGCGCCAGTGAATTTATGACCGTGGCCAGCATCCCCATGTGGTCGGCAGTAGACCTCTCGATGCCGCGAGCGGCCTCCGAGTCGCCCCTGAAGAAGTTCCCGCCGCCGACAACAACCGCCACCTCGACACCCAGCTTTCGCACGGCGAGAATCTCCTCCGCGTAGAAGTCCATCGTCGCGGCATCGAGGCCGAAGCCCTGTTTGCCTGCGAGTCCTTCGCCGCTGACCTTCAGAAGGATTCTCCTGAAGACCGGTTTTCGCGTTTCTGTCATATATTTTCTCCTGGTCGTCTTTATCAACTCATGTTGCGCGCAGATGCGCCAAACGGCAAACACGCCGCCCGGCGGACACGCCACAGGGTGCCTGCGGCACCTGTGAGCCGTTCTCAGATAGATTATTATATATGAAAAACTAATGTTTACGAGTAAAAACCGTCGAAAATAATTGTCTTATTCCCCAAGCACTATCCGTGTGAAGCGACCGACCTTAATGTTCTCGCCGATTTTCGCCACCTGCTCGGTGATCAATTCTTTAACCTTCTTATCGGAATCCTTGATAAAACTCTGCTCGAGCAGGCAGACGTCCTCGAAGAAGCGACGCAGCTTGCCCTCGACAATCTTGGGAATTATCTTTTCCGGTTTGCCTTCGCCCGCGGCAGCTTCGGCATAAATCGCCTTTTCCTTCTCGAGCACATCTTCCGGCACATCTTCCGGGGCAAGCCATTTCGGGTCTGCCGCCGCTACCTGCATTGCCAGGTCGCGGGCGAGCCCCTTGAACTCGTCGGTACGTGCCACAAAGTCTGTTTCACAATTCAATTCGACAAGCACACCGATCTTGCCGCCCGTGTGGATGTATGCCTCGACGATGCCCTGTCGCGCCTCACGGCCCGCTCGTTTCTCGGCGACCTTGAGACCTTTCTTGCGCAGCACTTCGACTGCCTTCTCCGTGTCGCCTTCGCACTCCACCAGCGCCTTCTTGCAATCCATCATGCCCAGTCCGGTTTTGTCCCTGAGGTCTTTTACCATCTTCGAAGTGATTTTCATTTTATTGCTTTCCTCCATAATATCGAATATATATGACTTGATCGCGGTCTACTGCACCGGGTTTTCAGGTGCAGCTTCTCCGGTCGGCGCTTCAGGTTCTGTTTCCTGCGCCGGGGCTTCGAAAACTTCCTTTTCCTTCAGGTCGACTTCGGGGGCGGGCTCGGGTTTGGGTTCCGGTTCGGCCTCGGCAACCGGCGCTGCCTGCGCCTCAGCCGGGGCGGCCTCGTCTTTGGCCTCGGCAGCCGCTTCCGCGCCTTCCTCGGCCTGGAAGTCCGATTCCTGCATCTCTCTCGACTTTACACCTTGTTCACACGCGGTAGCCATAGCCTTGGAGAGCAGTCTCACCGCACGGATCGCGTCGTCGTTGCCGGGGATCGGGTAATCGACGCCTGTCGGGTCGCAGTTTGTGTCGACGAGCGCCACGACAGGAATATTCAGTTTCCTGGCTTCGAGAAATGCGATGTATTCCTTTTTAAGGTCCACAATAAAAAGCGCCTGTGGAAGTTCGTCCATGTCGCGTACACCGCCGAGATACTTCCGCAGCTTGTTGAGTTGAGTGCGGTAGACTTTGGCTTCCTTTTTCGGCATGTTTTCCAGGTCGCCGTTTTCCTCCATCGCTTCAAGTTCCCTGAGCTTCTTGATCCGCACATGTATCGTCTTGAAGTTTGTCATCAGACCGCCCAGCCAGCGTTGGTTGATATAGAGCATACCGGCCCTTCCGGCCTCTTCCTCGATAGCGTCACATGCCTGCTTTTTTGTGCCCACAAACAGGACCTTTCCACCCTTTGCGGTCACGTCTTTAAGGAAATGATACGATTCTTCGATCCGTTTCAGCGTCTGCTGGAGATCAAGAATATAGATGCCGTTTCTTTCCTGGAAAATGAACGGCTTCATCTTAGGATTCCATCTGCGCGTCTGGTGTCCGAAATGCACACCTGCTTCAAGTAATTGTTTCATAGTGACAACCGGCATTGAGATACCTCCTGTTGGTTTTTTCCTCTGCTTCCTTCACCTTCCGGCAAGACCCGAGCTGTCCGGGCGGACTGCTCCCGCGGGCACCTTCACCGAAATCCGGAAACATGTGTCGTCACGGGCACAGACAACCCCTTCCGGGCCATCTGCAACCACGGGAGAAAAGTTTAGCACACGCAACCACCTTTTACAAGCCACCCCTGAAACGCAAGTTTGTGGAAAAACGGTGGCAGAATCCCAAAAAGCTGATAGATAGCGATGTTTGCTTAACAGCAATCCGTTATCCGTAGCTTCCCCGGTATAAGTTCAGGGCGTTTTTTTTCGTGAAAACAAGTATTTTATATTGTACAGGAAAAAAGGGTCGCGTTTGAATACGGCATTGAGCGCGATAGCGATATTGGTGAAAAAAGTTGATGTAGGAATAAACCGGAATACGTTTTCTCTTGCAAGCATCTTCGAGATTGACGCCCCGAAAAGGGGAATAAGTGAAAAAAGCACAATAAATTTCCGCAGCGAAGGTTTTTTCCTTCGCCGGTCATTGCCTCCGTACAGACAGTTGACATACCCGGCGTTTATTTTTTCGACATCTTCGGCAGTCAGGTGCCCGCATTCAAGCCCTTTTTCGATGATCCCGGTGCCTGGGAAATAAGTGAGCCAGTAGGTCAGCAATCTATCCGGTTTGAGTTTGCAATAAAAGTCGGCGGCGTCACGAAGTATCTCGTCGGTGTCGCCCGGCAGGCCGATTATGTGGTCGATGGAAACTGTAATATTCCGCTCCTTGAGCAGGCTCATCGTTTTGATGACGGACTCGTTTTTATAGCGCCTGTTCAGGATGTTTTTTCTCTGGTCTTCATCGGCGGACTGCACGCCAACAGTTGTGTACACACAGCCGCTTTCCTTCAGCATGTCCGCACGTTCGCTGTCGAGCGCAAGCGGGTAGGTATTGCAGAAATAAGGTATGCCGACTTTTACGGGATATTTTTCGGTGAATTCGGCAAGCCACTTCTTTTTCAGCGTGAAAATGTCGTCGCGGAAGACTATCATCTTCGCGTGTCCCCGCCGTGCGACCGGTTCGAGTTCTTCTATCACGTTGTCAATGCTTCTTCGCCGCACCCCCGGCCCCCCGGTGTTCCCTACAGTCCATATGCCTTTATAGCAGTATGTGCAATTGTTGGGGCATCCGCGTGCAGCGATCACAGAGTAATTGATTTCGAAAGCAGGCGCTTTGCTGAAGTAAACATCTTTTGCCGGGAACGGGAGCGTGTCGAGGTCCTTCACTGTTTCCGGCAACTCGTTTTTTATTACCTGTCCATTTTCTTTCCACCAGACACCTGGAGCATCACGGTTGATGCCATCCGGCCAGCAGTCGAGCAGCAGTGGAAGTGAAATATCCGCTTCGCCCAGTATTATCGCGTCGACTGCATCTTCGGCGATAACGATGTCGGGCATCGCGGTCGGGTGCACACCGCCGAAAAGGATTTTTATATCCGGATCGTTTTCTCTGATCTCCCGGGCAATCGAGAGCGACCAGTGGTATATCGCCGAGACACAGGAGAACGCCGCGACATCAGGTTTCTCCTCGAGGGTGCGGCGAATGATCTTTTTCTTGAGAGAAAAGATTGCGGCCAGCGCCGGTACATCCCACATCAGGTGGCCGCCGAAAACCGACGGATCAAACAGGAGATCGGCCTCGTGGCCCGCGCGGCGTGCCGCCGCTACAAGGTATTCCACGCCGAGACTTTCCACGCCCATATGTATAAACAGTATTCTCACTGAACAGCATTATATCACAATAGAATAATTGTAGAACCAATTGCAAAATTCTGATTCGGCTGCGGTCAGTTGCAAATGTCAACAGATGCTTTGCCGGCACAAAATCTTCCCCGACGTATTCTACAAGTACGCCTGCGGGGATTTTTCACCTCGGCCTTGCTTCTGAACAATTTCGTTCGATCTCGTTTCAAACACAATTTTGCATTGGCTCTTTTTTACGGTGGAATCTTGTTTGCGGCACTTCAGGCAGTTAAAGTGATATGAAATGTTGTATCTGATCCAATTGAGAACGATGGAATGAGGAAAACTTTGCAACCTTTATTATAAATACGAGAGGATTCGTGCATATATGTGTGGGATAGTAGGCTATATAGGAAAAGAAGACGCGTCGGAGATAATAATTTCGGGACTTCAGAGGCTGGAGTACCGGGGATACGATTCCGCCGGTATAGCGATAGTGAGCAACGGTGTGATCGAACGGAGGCGAAGCGAGGGAAAGCTGATAAATCTTTCCGGAAGTCTCCATGTCGACCCGATAATCGGCCACACCGGGATCGGCCACACGCGCTGGGCAACGCATGGCCGTCCGACTGAATTCAACGCGCATCCGCACGTCGACAACACATCTTCAATTGCTGTTGTGCACAACGGCATCATAGAGAACTACATGTCGCTGAAAGAAGATTTGAAAGCGGACGGATACAAGTTCGTGTCGCAGACCGACACGGAAGTTCTCGCGCATCTCATGGCGGACGAAATGTCGAAAGACGGCGACATGGCAGCTGCCATGCGCGGGGCGCTGAAACGGGTTGAAGGCGCGTATGCAATCGGTGTTGTACACAAAGACAGGCCGGATGTGCTGCTGGCAGGCCGCAAGGACAGTCCGCTTATCATCGGACTCGGCGACGGCGAGAATTTTATTGCCTCAGACGTGCCGGCCATACTGCCGTACACTCGCAGTATCATCTATCTCGACGACGAAGAGATCGCGGTGCTTACAAAGGATAATGTCGAGATATTCAATCTCGACGGAGACCGGATCGAAAAACCTGTCGAGCACATCGAGTGGAATCCTGTGCTGGCGGAAAAAAGCGGGTACGATCACTTCATGCTCAAGGAAATATTCGAGCAGCCGCAGGTGATCCGCAACACGATCGGCGGTCGCACAGACGAAGAGAACGCACAGATATACCTCGAGGAAATAGGACTGACGGATGGAGAGATAAAGAATATAGAAACGATATATATTGTAGCGTGCGGCACAGCGTATTACTCGGGTTGCGTGGGCAAATACCTGCTGGAGAAGCTTGCGCGGGTACATGTTGATGTGGACCTCGCATCGGAGTTTAGATACCGGGAACCGATGGTGAATGAGAGAACACTTGTGATAGTCATCAGCCAGAGCGGCGAGACGGCGGATACGCTCGCGGCGCTGAGGGAGGCGAAGAAACGCGGTGCGAAAGTTATCGGCATCGTCAATGTTAAGGGCAGCTCGATAGCGCGCGAAGTCGACGGGGCGCTTTATATCCACGCGGGGCCCGAGATCGGCGTAGCGTCGACTAAAGCATACATGGCAATGCTCATCGCGCTGATGCTGCTAAGCATCCAGTTTGGTAGGATTCGCGAACTTATCGAAGCGCCCGAAGCGAGACGCCTGATACGAAAGTTGAAAGGGCTGCCGAGCAAGATAGAAGAAATACTGGACAATATCGAAGCCATAAAAGATATCGCGGACCGATATTCCGAATTTCGCGATTTTTTGTATCTCGGGCGCGGTGTCAATTTCCCGACAGCGATGGAAGGCGCTCTCAAGCTCAAGGAAATATCATATATACATGCCGAAGCCTATGCCGCTGGCGAGATGAAACATGGCCCCATCGCGCTGATCGACCGCCGTATGCCTGTCGTTGCCATCGCAACCCGGAGCGCTACTTATGAAAAGATCATCAGCAATATTCAGGAAGTAATCGCACGCGAAGGGATGGTGATCGCTGTCGCCACGACAGGCGACGTCAACATCACCAGTTACTCGAAGGATGTTATGTATGTGCCGGATACCGACGAGTTGCTGTCGCCCATGATTGTCGTCGTGCCGCTGCAATTGCTTGCATATTATGTAGCTGTAAACCGGGGCTCCGATGTCGACCAGCCGCGTAACCTTGCGAAATCTGTTACTGTCGAGTAACTGCAAAACTAAGGATTATTATACAGATGAGCCAATTGCAAAATTCTGATTCGTCTGCGGATAGCTGCGTTGTCGGCACAAAAACATCCTCAACGTACTCGGCGAGTACGCCTGCGGGGATTTTGCACCTCCGCCTTGCTCTGAACAATTTCGTTCGACCTCGCTTCGAACATAATTTTGCAATTGGCTCAGATATTGTAACTGTTCACGGAGGACATTGAAAGTAATGCGTTAAACACCTGACGATTCTTCGCTTCGCTCAGAATGACAACCTGCGGATTTTGAGTTAAACGGCACTATCAGAAAATTCTGGAATGCAAAAACGTCAGTTTTTGCGAAATGCGACTTCTTCACAGTTGCAACGACATAGTCGGTGCATTCCAGGTATTTCAGATGTTCCATTGCGAACAGTTACCTGTGAACGTATACCGGATATTGTTTAAAATGTTGTTAGAGTAGCGCAGATGCCGAAATGTGATTAGAATATTGGGAATAGTTTGCCCGGCAGGTGTCGGTCGCGGTCATGTGGAGTTGCAGAATTTGATGAAGCAAAAACATATTGGTCAGTTAATACTCGTTTTTCTTATGGTTGCAGGCGCGCTGTTCTATGGTCGCAGCACGTTGTATACGCGCGAGATATGCCCTATGGGAATGATATACATACCCGGCGGCGATTTTTTCACAGGAACATCCGAAAAAGAATTTTTGTACCTTGTGAAACTCTGCGACATGACGGTAGGTGGCTGCTACGAATCCTGGTTCAAGAACGAGATGCCAAAGCGGATTGCCCATGTTGATTCCTTTTGTATCGACAGGTATGAATTCCCGAACAGAGCTGGTCGGCAACCCCAGTCAAGGATGACATGGTACGATGCGCAGAACATCTGCGCCGGCGCGGGAAAGCGGCTTTGCAGGGAAGTAGAATGGGAACGCGCCTGCGCCGGACAGGCGGAAAATGTATGGAGCTATGGATACCGCTACGTGCAGAATCAGTGCAACATCAACTCGGAAACGCTTGAGACAAGTGGATCTAATGAAAAATGCAGAAGCATAGACGGCGTGATGGATATGAACGGCAACCTTGCGGAATGGGTCGCGGACTCTTATGGAAATGTCTCCTCGCTTGGCGAATATGAAAGACTCCGCATACTCAAGGGTGGTTCATACAGAGACCGTTCCATATTCTCCCGCTGCAACAGCGTGGACCTTCGTTCTCCGGAGGATCGCCATGTCGAATTCGGTGTCAGGTGCTGCCACAGTGGAGAAATAATCGGATATGAGAACGAACCGCCAGGCGGCGGTGTCGGTGGGCGCCGGGAAAACGTTCCGGATATCGACATCAGCAGCGAATAGACTCCCTTTGAGCCAATTGCAAAATTATGTTCGTAGCGAGGTCGAGCGAAATTATTCAGAAGCAAGGCGGAGGTGTAAAATCCTCGCAGACGTACTTGTAGAGTACATCGAGGACGATTTTATGCCGACAACGCAGCTATGGAAAATAGCAGCCGACCGCCGCCGAATCAGAATTTTTCAATTGGCTCCTTTGTAAAAACAGATATGAAAACATCGTACTCCGAAATAGAAGAACGGATTCTTGCGCCATACGCCACAAAGAGCGCTGAGTCGAAGGGGCGTGTGTACCCGGAAGTCGAGCATCCGTACAGGAGCCCTTTCCAACGCGATCGTGACAGGATCATTCACACATCCGCTTTCCGGCGCCTCGAAGGGAAAACACAGGTCTTTGTTACATTCACCGGCGACTACTATCGAAACCGCCTCACACACACAATCGAAGTGGCGCAGATTTCACGAACCATAGCCCGCGCGCTGCGGCTTAACGAAGACGTCGCCGAAGCAATCGCTCTGGCACACGACCTCGGCCATTCTCCTTTCGGGCATGTCGGCGAATCTGTGCTTAACGAACTGATGCGCCGGTGCGGGGGTTTCGAACATAATGAGCAGTCACTGCGTGTTGTCGACCTGCTGGAAACCCGCTACCCGGATTTCCCCGGTCTCAACCTCAGTTGGGAGATCAGGGAAGGAATCATCAAGCACAGTACCGCATACGATCATCCCGGCAAAAACATGTTGGACGACGAAAACGGCGGCGCGCCGACGCTCGAAGCCCAGATAGTTAATATCGCCGATGAAATCACTTATTCCTGCCACGATGTAGACGATGGGCAGAAGGCGGGAATCCTCGACGAGAAGACACTTCGCAGTGTCGGGCTGCCGGCGCGTGTTTTTGATTCCATGAAACGTTCCGAGTTTGAAAACAGCGAAAAAATGAGAAGATACCACCTCGTGCGCGGTCTTATCAATATTCAGGTTACCGACCTGCTCGTGAACACATCTGAAGCACTTGAGCGGCGCAATATCAGAAACCTTGATGATGTGCGTGCCGCCTCCGGCGAAATTGTTGGCTTCAGCGCCGAAATGGCAAGTCTCAATCATGAGTTGAAAAGCCACCTCCACGAAAATTTTTACAGGCATCCCCGTGTAGTGAAAATGACGGATGTCGCACGCAGAATAATTGCTTCTCTTTTCGAAGTATATCTCGACAACATGAAACTTCTCCCCGCCGATCTTGCCGACCGTTTCCGCGATGAAGACCCGGAGCGAATAGTTTGCGATTACATCGCCGGTATGACGGATATGTATGCGAAAAATGAATATGAGAAAATAATCGGAAAGGTCATGTAGATTTTCCGCAATCCCTCAGCTATTGAGCCAGTTGAAAAATTATGATTCTGCTGCGGTCGGCTGCAATTGTCCATAGCTGCGTTGTCGGCATAAAATCGTCCTCAACGTACTCTACGAGTACGCCTGCGAGGATTTTGCACCTCCGCCTTGCTTCTGAAAGATTTCTCTCGACCTCGCTACGAACAGAATTTTGCAATCGGCTCTATTGTTTTTTTTCAGAAACTGACAGTTGAATCCGGATAGCTATATAAAATATAGTATAAGAAGTCTGCGCGAAACCGGACTTTATTATTGCAACAGGGAATATACTGAAGTATGTCTGAAATATTTAAACATAAGAGAACGCTGCCGGTAATGTTCGTGCCTGCCGTATTTGTGATTATGCTTGCCGTGCTTATGGTTGTCCGGACTACCGATGCCTTCGCCCTGAAGAAGGAAGAGATGGCCACGCATGAAACCACCGCCGCGACCGATACTGTTTCTACAGACTCGACGGCGACTGCAACAACGGCGGTCACTCCATCGGCAATGGCGACGGAGACGACACTTGTCGCCGCAACCCAAACAATCAATGTGAAAGCAAAGCGTTCGAAAAGATACGACACCGTCAAATCCGAAACATCGCCTGCCGAAGCAAACGAAACCGTTGTTACAGAAAAAAAACCGAGTGAACTTATCACTGAACAGCAACTCGAAAACAAAACAAATGAACCGAAGTCTCAAAGTATACAGAAAGATTCGACACAGGAGGCAGCCTCCGGCAAGGGCACTGAGATCGAAATAATCAGGACCGGGTCCACTCCCCCCGCGCAAGAAAAACAGGTTCCGCAAAAGGAAGAAAAGTCGCCTGAACCGAATCCGGAGACCGCTGTAATGCCTGCCGCGCCCGAAACAAAACCTCAGCAGGAAAAGAAACAGGATGTTGCAAATAAGGCGACGGCAGTCAGTCCAAAAACAGAAGCAAAAGTAAAAACTGAAGCGAAAACCAAAGCGAAAACCGCTACTGCCGCCGCCGCGCCCGAACCAACTCCCGCGACTGCGCCTGAAAAAAACGCGGCAACAACACCCACGGCATCGACTGTAAAGAAGACCGCACAGAAGCCACCGGAAAAGCAACCTGTAGATGAAAATGCTGAAAAGAAACCTGCGGAGACGGCTGCTGTCGACAAGAAGCCTTCTCCAACCCGAAAAACAGAAGAAGACACGAGCCCTAAAAGGTTCCTTGTCCGCTCTGTTGCACTCACGGCGGATAACGATCTGGTGGACCTAATAAACAAGCTGATCAAACACGGATACCACCCTGTGATACTCGAGGAAACACTCGATTCGGGCGATAAATTCTTCTATCTTGATATGGGGCGTTTCGACGATGCGCAGAGCGCTGTACAATTGCTTGTTTATTTAAGAGCCTATTCAAACGACTTCTTTGTGCTGGGCACAGGAAGCGCACGAGGGCCGGGGTCGGGACTGCTGTCATCGACAAAGCTCGACGAGATATTTCCCGGCGACGGCAGCGGCGGCAAAGACCTTCTCGCAATGCTTTCGGCAAGTGATTTCGCAGTGGGACTCTATGACCGGGACAGGATTATAAAGGAACCTGTCGCCGAAGCAACTTCTGATACCGGAGGGCGGAAGTCCGGTGGTGTAAATGAATCGGGAATAGCGACCGGGCCTGTGCTAAAGGTGACACAACCTTCGCTTGTCGGTTATGAAGGGATTCCGCTCGAGAAAAAACTTCGCGATCTGGCCTGGGAAATGAGGGGCAGGGGATTCGATGTTTATCTTGAAGACGAAACATTCACAAAACCACAGGGAGTGCTTGTCGGAATATTTCAAAATCAGGATGAAGCGCTTGATCTCAGCAAGGAACTCCAGGGATACGGATATGCGGTCAATGTGATTTTCGAAAGTGGGATGGAGGATGCCTACTTTGTATATGCCGATCCGGATAGTTCAACCCGTGAGATAACTGTTGTCAAGCCCGACGAAATCGACAAGTTCAGAGTGAAAGACGAGTTCTCACCGCCCGACCAGCCCGTTGCCGATGCGCTACTGAACCTTTCAAAAAACGGCAGTTGAGAAATTTAGCCGGCATTGGCGAAATATGCGGGGCAGCGGCAATACCGTTCACTTAATATCATAAAGCGCTTCGTGCCTCTCCTATCGCATATTGCCCTGTGATAATCGGTATTGTTAAAATGAGTCTTGATCAACTTTTTGGGATTGCACCACATTCCAGATAAATTTTCGATAAGGGAGGAATCGGAGATGGACGAAATAGTTTTCAGGCCGATAGGTTACATACATTCGGATATAAAGCAGAGACAGGGTGCTCCTATTCAGTCGACATGCAGCGCCCGTGAAGGGCGCATCGAGATTTTGCCGGAATATGAGGAAGGCTTGAGAGACCTGGACGGCTTTTCACATATATATGTCCTTTTCCATTTTCACCTGTCAAAGGGATATGAATTGAAAGTGAAGCCGTTTCTCGACAAAGAGAAACATGGCATATTCGCAGTCAGGGCACCGCGGCGGCCCAATCAGATAGGGTTGTCAATCGTCAATATCGTGAAGGTCGACGGGAATGTCATATATTTCAAAGGTGCAGATATGCTGGACGGCACACCGGTTATCGACATAAAACCATACGTGCCGGGATTCGATGTGGTCGAAGTGACAAAGTCGGGCTGGATCGAAAAGGCGGCACACGCGGCGCCTGAAACTTCGGCTGACGACCGTTTCGTCTGCGATGATTGATGGATCAATTGATGTGGAGCGACACGAAAACAGGATAAGCAACAGTTAATGATACAACTCAACGAAATACATTTCGGCTATGACGGCCGGATGCTCATGGAGGGGCTTTCGCTGCATGTCAGGCCGGGAGACCGCATCGGTATTGTCGGGCCGAACGGTGCCGGAAAAACTACTCTCCTGCGAATTATCGAAGGCGAGATAGGTAGCTATTCCGGGACAATATCGAGAAGAAAAGGCATCGTAACGGGCTGTCTTCCACAGGACGGCATTTATGAGAAGGGGCGCTCTGTATACGATGCGGCACTCGCGGCTTTCGACGATCTCATAGAAATAGAAGACAAAATAGAAAAACTCAACAGGAAGATTGCTGCCGGGGAAGACGAAACCGCCGGAGATGCGTTTCTCGAGCGTGTGGGCAACCTACAGATGGAATACGAAACGCGTGGAGGTTTCACATTCAGGACGGAAACGGCGAGAGTGCTGACAGGACTCGGTTTCACGGAATCGGATTTCGAGCGTGACATGAGTGAATTCAGCGGTGGGTGGCAGATGCGTGTTGCTCTTGCGCGACTCCTTCTGCGAGACCCGGAAATACTGATGCTCGACGAGCCGACAAACCATCTCGATCTGCCTGCTATTATCTGGTTCGAGAACTTTCTTCAGACTTTCGACGGTGCTGTAATCATTATTTCGCACGATCAGTATTTTCTCGATAAAGTGGTGCGGCGCATCGCTGAGTTTACGCAGAAAAAACTCGAACTGTACGACGGCAATTATTCATATTACGAAGTTGAAAAAGTGAAACGGCTGGAGATCCTGAAAAATCGTTTCGCAAATCAGGCGCGGGAGATACGCAGCACTGAGCGATTTATCGAGCGGTTCCGCTATAAGGCGACAAAGGCGCGACAGGTGCAGAGCAGGATAAAAATGCTCGAAAAGATAGACCGCATCGAATTGCCCGGCGCGGAACGCAATCTGAGTTTTAAATTCAAGGCTCGAGAAAAGAGCGGAAAGGTTGTTCTCCAGCTTAAGGATGTCGGCAAATCTTATGGCGACCACGAAGTTTTAAAAGGCATAA
The DNA here is from genome assembly GCA_024278215.1 of bacterium. Taxonomy (GTDB): domain Bacteria; phylum UBP15; class UBA6099; order UBA6099; family JAJRTR01; genus JAJRTR01. The sequence continues at coordinate 16,522 of JAJRTR010000103.1, read as the reverse complement.
ACATCACAGTAAACCGGGGCGACAGGGTAGGAATTATCGGCGCGAACGGACTTGGGAAAACCACTCTTATGCGCGTAATGGCCGGCAGAACCGATTTCGAGGGAGTCAGAAAACTCGGGCACAAAGTATCCTTCAGCTATTTTTCGCAGGATCAATACGAACTGCTTTCGCCCGACAATACGGTATTGTGTGAAGCGCAACGCTCGTGCGGCGCGGGCTTCGATGGAAACATCAGGGGCATACTCGGTGTCTTCCTCTTTTCCGGCGACGATGTGGAAAAGAAAGTCTGCATGCTCAGCGGCGGCGAAAAGAGCAGACTCCTATTCGCGAAGATGATGGCGAATCCCGCTAATCTACTGCTGCTGGACGAGCCGACAAACCATCTTGATCCACAGTCGCGCCGAATGCTTGAAGACGTTTTTCTTAACTACGACGGCACAATATGTTTCGTCTCCCACGACAGGTATTTCATAAATAATCTTGCAACGAGAATCATAGAGATAGTGCCGGGCGGCTACGAGGAATATATCGGAAATTATGAAGATTACAAAGAACAGAAAAAATTGAGGGAGCAGGCCGCTGAAGAGGGCAGGGCGCGAGATGATGACGAAAGCAACAAAAACGGAGACAAAACATTATCGAGAAAGGATGTGCGCCGCGAACGTGCGAAGTTTGTCGCCGAGCGGGCGAAAGCCCTGAATCCGATTCGCAACAGAATCGCCGGGATCGAAGAGGAGATCGCCCTGCTCGAAGACAGCGCGGGAACAATAGAATCGGAGCTTGCAGATCCCGCGACATATAACGACCAGGAAAAGACTAAATCGCTGCCCGGTAAACTCAAACACATTAACAATAAATTGGAATCGCTTTATGATGAATGGGAAATGAGATCGAACGAACTTGCCGGGCTCGAAAAGGATTTTGATCGAAAAGAATTCCCCGGACTTTAGGGGCTGTTCTCGCCCCCGGGAGCGAGAACGAAAAGCACATTGCCGCTTTACTTTTTCTGAGATTTCTGGATTTTCGCCCACGAGTCGCGAAGTGAGACGGTGCGGTTGAAGACGAACTTTTCGGGCGTGGTGTCGGGGTCGACACAGAAATATCCTGTTCTTTCAAACTGAATATTATCAAAACGTTTCATGCACTCGATGAATGGTTCCATTTTGCAATTATTCAGGATTACGACGGAATCCGGGTTGATGTTGGTGCGCCAGTCGCGGCCTCTTTTGCCGCGTGCCGGATTGAGTTTTGTGAACAGCCTGTCGTAGAGCCGGACTTCGCACGTTTTCGCATGGCGGGCGGATACCCAGTGAAGTGTGCCTTTCACTCTTCTGCCGTCGGGTGCGTCGCCGCCGCGGGTCAGCGGATCATAGGTGCATATCAACTCTTTTATCTCACCAGTCGCGTCATCTTTAACAACGTCGGTGCATCTGATGAAATAAGCGTAGCGCAACCGCACTTCACGACCGGGGGCGAGCCGGAAAAACTTTCGCGGAGGGTCCTCCATGAAATCGTCGCGCTCGATATATAGTTCCTTAGAAAACGGTACTTTGCGCGTGCCCATCACTTCATCTTCAGGATTATTTACCGCATCGAATTCCTCTTCGAGGTCGTCCGGATAGTTCTCGATGACAACTTTAAGCGGGTTGAGCACGACCATCACACGCTGTGCACGTTTGTTGAGGTCTTCGCGCAGGCAGTGTTCGAGATACTCTATCTCGATAGTGTTATCGGATTTCGCGACACCGATGCGGCGGCAGAAATCCCTTATAGATTCGGGAGTGAAGCCGCGCCTGCGCAGGCCCGAGATTGTCGGCATTCGCGGGTCGTCCCAGCCGTCGACGTGTCCTTCTTCGACAAGTGTTATTAATCTGCGCTTGCTGAGCAACGTGTATGTTATGTTAAGGCGTGCGAACTCGATCTGGCGAGGATGATGTTCGCCGAGTTTGTCGAGATACCAGTCGTAGAGCGGCCTGTGGTCTTCGAATTCGAGCGTGCATATCGAATGTGTGATTCGCTCGATGGAATCAGACTGCCCGTGCGCGAAGTCATAAGTGGGATAGATGCACCATTTGCCGCCGGTTCGCGGATGATTCGCCTTTATGATGCGGTACATAACGGGGTCGCGCATGTTGATATTCGGCGACGACATATCAATTTTCGCTCGCAGCACGTGAGAACCTTCGTCGAATTCGCCGGCCTTCATTTTTTCAAAAAGCGCGAGATTTTCTTCGACAGACCGGTCCCTGCAAGGGCTGTTTCTGCCTGGTTCGGTGAGTGTGCCCCTGTATTCCTTTATCTGCTCCGCGTCAAGATCGCAAACATAAGCGTCGCCGCTTTCAATCAGGCGCACCGCCCATTCGTAGAGGCGGTCGAAATATGAAGATGTATAATATTCATGTTCACCCCAGTCGAAACCCAGCCACCGAACGTTATCTTTAATCGAGTCGATATATTCCTGTTCTTCCTTTGCGGGGTTGGTGTCGTCGAACCGCAGATGGCACTCGCCGTCATACTGCTTTGCGATACCGAAATTGAGGCAGATGCTTTTAGCGTGGCCGATGTGCAGATAGCCGTTGGGCTCGGGCGGGAAGCGTGTGGCAATGCGCCCGTTCCATTTATTCGTTTTCATGTCTTCTTCGACAATCGTCCTGATAAAATCCGGTCCCGGCGTTTTTGTCATCTCATATTATCCAGTCTTTTTGTAATATCCAAAGGCAAAGGCAAATGATATTATAAGCTTGTGTTGTTTGCAGAGTAAAGAGAGGAGCGGTGGGAGTCTCGTTTTTCTACTAACCCGCATTGGTGGAATATGCGGGCTGAATCCTGTGCGTTTTTACAGAAATCATCGGATTCCCGGGGACATCAGATCAGAAAATCGTAAAAGTATGAGGGCGGGATCGCCGCATTTCCCATTGGTGAGAATATTCCCTTACACCTCGCTCCGAACAATTTCTCTTGACCTCGCCACGAACATATATATTGAAATTCGCTCCACCGGATATATTTAATTGTGTCATTGAAAATTTGTACCTGTTAATGATAGAATGATGATTCTGTACGTGTGACAAGTTTCTTATCGCATTGACTGGTAAGAAGTTTGTAAGGCGGAAGAAAAAGCCAAATAACGCAAAAGGGGGTATAAATGAGCAGGGACATTAAAAAAGCTGCTGTTCTCGGTTCCGGGGTCATGGGGTGCGCCATAGCGTGCCATCTGGCCAACTGCGGTATACCAAGCATTATGCTGGATATCGTGCCGAAGCTTACGGACGAGGACAAGAAAAAAGGTGTTAAAGAAACTGACCCGGCGTTTCGCAACAGACTTTCACAGAATGCGTTGAATATCGCCATCAAGGCAAAACAGCCCATGGCGCCGCTATATGTGAAAAAGAACGCCAAGCTCATCGAAGTAGGCAACTTCGAAGATGATATGGAAAAGATCGCCGAGTGTGACTGGGTGATCGAAGTCGTCGTGGAGAGCCTTAAAATCAAGAAGATTGTTTTCGATCAGGTCGCGAAATACTGGAAGCCCGGAATCATCGTTACGTCGAACACGTCCGGACTGCCAATCAAGGACATGTCGGCCGACATGCCCGCCGAGATGAAGAAGCATTTTTTCGTCACTCACTTCTTCAACCCGGTTCGCCACATGAAACTCCTCGAGTTCATAGTGGGCGAAGACACAGACGAGTCGATAGTGACCGATCTGGCCGGATTCGGAGAACGTGTGCTCGGCAAAGGTATTGTATACGGCAAGGACACGCCTAATTTCGTGGCCAACCGCATCGGTGTGTACGCGATCATGGATACCGTCAAGCACATGATGGATATGGGGCTGCGAATAGACGAGATCGACGCTATCGCCGGCGAGCCGATGGGCCGCCCAAAGAGTGCTGCTTTCCGCACCGCCGATCTTGTCGGACTCGACACTTTCAAGCATGTGTCCATGGGTGTCTATGACGGATGCCCCGACGACCCGGAACGCGATGTCTTCCTTCCGCCCGAGTGGATGGAAAAGATGGTGGAAAACGGGTGGCTCGGCAACAAGACGAAGCAGGGCTTCTATAAGAAGGAAAAAGTAGACGGCAAAAAGAAGTACTTTGTGCTCGACTACAACACGATGGAATATGTCGAGAGCACGAAGCCGAAGTTCGACTCGGTGAAGGCCGCTAAAAAGGGTAAAACACCGGGCGAAAAGGTCGCGAAACTCATTGCAGGCGACGACAAAGCCGCCGAACTCGGCTGGAAAGTCGTGCGCGATGTTACCATCTATTCGTGCAACAAGATACCTGAAATATGCGACGATATAGTCAACCTCGACAACGGCATGAAATGGGGTTTCAACTGGGAAGAAGGCCCATTTGAAACAGCCGATGCAATAGGCGCGAAGGAACTCGTCAAGAGAATAAAGGCAGATGGACTCGAAGTGCCGAAACTGCTTGATATGGCCGCCAGAAAAGGTGGTTTCTATAAAAAAGACGGACTTAAAAATCTATATCTCGACGCGGCGGACTTCACATATAAGGAAGTGCCGAAGACATCGCTGGAAGTCGATGTTGACGGCCTCGCGCAGCGCACTGTGGACGCCGTCTATTACATCACCGACCCGGCCGCGATGAAAGTCGAGATCGCCGACCTGAAGGACAGGGGCAACATCATGCTCCGCCGCGCAGGCGCGACCATATATGATATGGGCGACAATGTCGGGCTCCTCGAATTCCACAGCTACAAGGACATGAACCCGGTCGACGACGATGTTATCGAACTGCTTGACAAGGCTGTTGATGTTGTCCAGGAACAGGGCCTTTACGGTCTGGTTGTGGGCAACGAAAAGAAGAATTTCTCGGTCGGCGCCAACCTGATGATGATCCTCATGGGCGCAAGGAGCAAACAGTGGGACATGCTTGAGAAAGCAGTCGCCGGACTCCAGAATGCGAACATGAAAATCAAGTATGCGCCGTTCCCGGTGGTTACGGCACCTGTTGGGATGACGCTGGGCGGCGGCTGCGAAGTGGCAATGCACGGAGATGCAATGTGCGCGGCGGCTGAGACGTACATCGGACTCGTGGAAGTCGGCGTGGGTGTCATACCCGCGGGCGGCGGCTGCAAAGAGTATCTGATTCGCAATCTTGAAGCGACACTGCGCAACCCGCATGTTCCTTCCACATTCTTTAATGTGCGCAAGGCATTCGAGAACATCGCGATGGCGAAGGTTGCCATGAACGCGGTGGAAGCGGTGGAGATGGACATCATCAGACCGACAGATAAAATCACCCTTAACAGGGATTACCTGCTGGGCGACGCCAAACAAATGGTGCTCGGGATGTACAGGGCCGGCTACAACCGCAAGAGCCCGCGCGACGACATCAAAATGGCGGGTCACCAGTACTACGCAGCTTTCAAGAACGCTATATGGACTATGCACCAGGGACAATTCATGACGGATCACGATGTGGTGGTTTCCGACTATGTCGCCAAAGTACTCACCGGCGGCGATATACCGCAGGGTGCGATAGTAGATGAACAGCACATTCTCGACCTCGAACGCTAAGCATTTGTAACGCTTTGCGGCATGGAACCGACACAGGAGCGCATGCAGCACATGTTGCAGTTCAACAAACCGCTTCGCAACTGATGACAAATTGAAAAAAGAATGGAGGAATAGAAATGGCGAAAGAAGCAGTCATAGTAGCCGCGGCCCGAACAGCCATCGGACGCGCCAAGCGCGGCACGCTTGCCAATATGCGAGCCGACGATCTGGCCGCAATTGTCATAAATGAAGTCATTGACAGGGCCGAGATAAAAAAATCGGATGTCGAAGACGTTATCCTCGGCTGCGCGATGCCCGAAGCATCGCTCGGTATGAATATAGCGCGTATCGCGACATTCGCCGCGGATATGCCGATTGAAGTGGCGGCCCTGACCGTCAACAGATTCTGCTCATCCGGTCTGGAGTCGATAGCGATAGCCGCCGAAAGAGTCATGGCGGGCTGGAACGATGTTGTCCTCGCGGGCGGCACCGAATCCATGACCATGGTTCCCATGGGCGGATACATCCCGGAGCTCAATCTGAAACTGGCCACGGATTTCCCGGCGGCATACTGCCCCATGGGCATCACTGCCGAGAACGTAGCCTCACGCTACGGGATCACACGTGAGATGCAGGACGAATTCGCTTACGATAGTCAGATGAAGGCCAAAGCCGCCATCGAAGGCGGTAAGTTCAAGGAACAGATCGTTCCCGTGAATGCGCGTGTGGCAGACGGCGCGGGCTGGAAAGAAGTCGTGTTCGACACAGACGAAGCCCCGCGTTACAACACAACTGTCGAAGGTCTCGCTAAACTTCGCACCGTCTTTAAAAAAGGCGGATCAGTCACAGCAGGCAATTCGTCGCCCATGAACGATGGCGCGGCCGCTGTCCTCGTGATGAGCAAGGAAAAGGCGAAAGAGCTTGGATGCAAGCCCATGGCGACTTTCCGCTGGTACTCGACCATAGGTACGCACCCCGACGAAATGGGCGTAGGACCTCTCTACTCGATCCGCAAACTGCTCAAAGCTACAAGCAAAGACATCACGGACATCGACTACTACGAAGTCAACGAAGCGTTCGCCTCACAGGCACGCTATTGTCTTCGCGAACTCGGTCTCTATGACAAACACATGGACCGTGTAAACGTGCACGGCGGTGCCGTCGCACTCGGACACCCGCTGGGCTGCACGGGTGCCAAGCTCACCAACCAGTTGCTCTATGAACTGAAAGACTACGACAAGCAGTGGGGCATTGTCTCGATGTGCATAGGCGGCGGCATGGGCGCGGCGGGCCTCTTCGAGCGCGAGAAGTACTGAGCACGCGAATCGAAGCTGTTAACACACGATCAATTCATCATTGTCACGGGCCGACGCCGGTCCGGGGCAATATATGACATTGCAAATTTAAGGCAAAGTCACCATAAAAAAAGCCTCCTCGGATGCGAGGGGGCTTTTTTGTTCGGTTTTTTTGACCCAGAGGCGTAAGCCCCAACTACTGTCCTGATATTCCTCTCTATTACTACACTTTTTCCGCATCGAATCCATCAACTCCGAAAGTCATGAAAAAGTTAGTCTTGAGCCTGGGGTGCGGCATCCGGGACAACCGGGGGTTCCCCGGAGCCGGTCCCCGATTCGGAATCGGTTACCGGTTTCTGTTCAGGCACGTTGCCAAGATCGTCGAGTTTTTTCCTGAATATGTCCACCTGATATTTTGCGATGAGATACAGCAGGTCGGAATCCGCGCTGCGTGCGAAATAATTGTTCGTGCCTTCCTTTTTCGCGCCTATCAGTATTTCATGTTCTGTGCCGCCTTCGAGCACAACTTTGCCGGTGATGTAAGGCTCGTCGAGTCCCGTGTTTTCGGCATCCTGAGGGGGCACATCACTTGCTGTGAGGTTCGAGAATGTGCGTACAAGGTTCTGTATCGCGGCTTTTTTGCCTGTCCTGAATTCAGGCTCGGTCATTTCCCATGTGCCTTCTCCGTTTTTCCTTATGACGACAGTCTGTGTGGCACCGCCCGCGGCTTCGGCGAGTGGAGTGTCCGGAGCGGCATCGGGGCGCGTGATCTCTATTCTTTGTACCTTTTCCGCGTCGAATTTCACTATCGATCTGTTCCGCCATGCTTTTGGCGATTTGTCGTATTGATATCTGAAAACATCTTTCTGGAGCGTCACGACGTCCGAGCCTTCCGCCCGCACGTAGCTGGTTCTCCCCGTGCCGTTTTTGCCGACATAGTAATCTGCTATAACCTTATCTTTGCTGTTGAACACCTGCACATGCACAGCGTTATCTTTATCAACTTTATAGAGCGCCGCGTTTTCGGGGTTGTCGGATGCGATTTCCTCGTCGGTCATCGCGGGTATCGACTTGACGATCTTGTCGATCAAATCTTTATTTGCCGGGAAGTTGTTTTCCTCTTTCACAACCCAACCTTTGTCGGATTTGACAAGTGTGGTATTGTTGTTTTTCGCGGCGATTGTGATTTTAGCAATGTCGTCGGCGTTGATATTGCCGAACAGCGGTTTCACCTGCGCTTCCGACTTTTTGTATATGTCGGTTTCCGGTTTTTCCATAATGTAGTATGCCGCGAGCATTGCGAAGAAAGCTACTGCGAGTATAAGTATCGTCTTGTTTTTCATCTCTTTACACCTGTCGAAATAATTTTAACGGCCTCTCAAAACAGTATTGTTGATGAGGCGCATTCGGGGAAACGCCGGCGGCTTCCGGCGCTCCTCTTTTTTCTAAACGTCCAGCCCTTTCCTGTTGCGCCTGAATATACCGCGGGCGATTCCAAAGATAATGACCAATCCGGGCATGAGCAACAGGTTTATCCATTTGATCTTGCTCTTAAGTTTTTCGTTGTCCATGATGTCCTTGTCGATCGCTCTGGGTTTCATACCGCGCGCGCGAAGGCTTATCAGCTTGTCGCCATAGGCCATCTGGTCGATTGCGTTCAGGAGGAACAACTGGTTTGTCGGTGCCATCCTGGTGAAACCACCTGTGATGAATTCGGCGTTCCCGATGATGAGCAGCGCGCCGTCCGCGGTAGCTTCCTCGATCCGCTTATCTTCGGGGAACGTCATCGACGGCTGTGCCTGCTGCTGCTGCGTGGCGGCTTCATCCACCGGCTTCGCGGGTATATCCTGACCTGCGTAATGGCTCGGGAATTTTCCCGTCACGAGCACGGCGAGCGGTCGCGATTTCATGTCTTCCTGATTCGGCTGGAACCGCTGCTGCGGGCTCAGATTATAATAAGGCTGAGTCCATGAAAACTCGCTGCTGCGCAGAATCGTCTTCGCCTTCAGGCCTTCGGGCATTTCCCCGGCGACATCTATCCAGGTGGTCCACGGGAGCAGCACTTCGTCGATATTTGTCAGAGCGGGATTGTTCTTGTCCATATTCTTCCGCACTACCTTAACCCAGAAAGGATAGGGTGTGTTCATGATCATGCCGCGGCCCATATTGAACTGGGCGTTCTGGTTGTAGCGGTCGAGGACGAGCGCGTCGTTAAGTGTCAGGCCGTAGCTTTTCAGCATATCTTTCAGGCCTGTTTTTATCGGCTCGGCGCGCAGGGTTCCCTGCTTCATTTTCACCGGGTCGAGCAGCATAACAACACGGCCTCCGCTCATCAGGAACTGGTCGATGGCGAACTTCTGGTAATCCGGGATTTCCTCGGACGGTCGCGGTATAATCAGCACATTGACATTATTCGGGACCTGTGGCTGGTTGTCGAGATTCACAACCGTCACTTCATACTGGCTCTGGAGCGTGTTCCAGAGCGTGTTCATCTCGACATAGGGCTCGAACTCTTTGTTGCCCATAAGGAAGCCGATAGTGATAGCTTCCGGCGAGGCGACTTTCAGTATCGTCGCGGTCATAACATATTCGAACGTGTCGAGCCGCCCCACGACCGGTATGCCTTCCTCTTTGTCGCGGTAGCGCAGGCCAATGCCGAAATATCCTTTTGCCGTTTCGACTTTATCTTTTTCGATCACCCGCCACATTGCTTCCTGGATGCCGAGCCGCGCCAGTTCCTGCTTCAGTTCGTCGTTACCTTCCGGGTCGATGTACTTGATTCGCATGTGACCGCCGGAATACGAGCGAAACTCCTCGAGCATGTCGATGACACCGCGCTTGAGTTCCATCAGGTTTGCCGGGATGTCTTCGGACATATAAACGGTAACAGTGAGTGTGTCGTCGAGCCCGCGCACCGCGGATTTACTCGAATCGCTCAGTGTATACTGTTTTTCTTCCGTCAGGTCGGCACGTTTAAAATGCCGTAGCGCGAACAGGTTCACAACCACCAGGATGCCCAGCGTGAGCAACCCTGCTGTGAGTGCGCTGATTCTTCTTTTCGCCTTTTTTCCGTCCATCGGGTTGAGGTCTCCAAAAAACGTGATATTTATTTACATTGCGGGCGCGCCCGTCGGGTTTTGCCGCGCCGGGTTCCTATCTCCTGCTTTCCACGGTGATATTGGTCAACACAAGGAAGAAAACAGTTGCCGAAAGATAATAAATCACATCGCGCGAATCGATGACTCCCCGCGATATGTTCTCGAAGTGAGTAGCCGTGCATATATGCATCAGCAGTGTGCCGAGCTGCACCGGGAGTTGCATTACAATCACCTGGTTGCCGATGATAAAGAGAAACGCACACACCAGAGCGCCCAGGATAAACGCTACGATCTGCTCGACAGCCAGAGATGACGCGAACAGGCCCACGGCGAGATACACACCGCCCAGCAGCAACGCGCCTGTGTAGCCGCCTATTATCGGCCCGAAGTCCGGGTTGCCGATCCGCGTGAGTGTGTATGGGATAGAAAGCGTCAGCGCCAGATTCAGGGCGAGAAAAAGGAAACTCGCCAGGTACTTGCCCAGCACCGCTTCGTAGTCTCTCACGGGCAGCGTGAGCAGTATCTCGAGCGTGCCCAGCTTCCGCTCCTCTGCCCACAGCTTCATAGTAATCGCAGGCGCGATTACTATGAATATCCACGGCAGATGTGTCAGCATCGGCCTCATATCGACTGTTCCCCGCAGGAACAACCCCGGACTGAATGCCAACCCCTGGAAGCCCGCTCCGTTAAAAAACAGAATATTGACTATTCCGAGGAATACGACCATCACCACATAGGCGATAGGGGAGTTGAAGTAGCCGGTAAATTCCTTTTTCGTAATTGCCAGTATGTTGTACATTTCTCACACCTTTATACTTTAGTCGTCACGGCACCCGCGCAAACAGGCCCGAAAGGCTTAATCCTTCGTAAGTTGCAGGAACACATCCTCGAGCGTCGCCACCTCGCTGTGCAATTCTGTGAGTTTCCAGCCTTCGGCGACAGAAAGATCGTAAACAGCTTCAGAAATTTCCTTATCCGGCGAACACTTCAAAGCGAAGCTGTTGTGTCCCTGCGCGAGCGAGTCCCTGACAGTCACCTCGGACACACCTTCGAGAGCCGCCAGTTTTTCCCGCACATCGCTTGCCTCGCTTTTTATCGCCGTATACACAATCTTCTCGCCCGCCGCCTTCGCGCTCAATTCACTTGTGACACCCTCGGCGACGAGCCGCCCGCGATTGATGATAATCGCGCGGTCGCACATCGCCTCCACTTCCGGCAGTATGTGTGTGCTGATAATGATCGCTTTTTCTTTCCCGATTTCTCGTATCATATTTCTTATCTCTTTTATCTGCGACGGATCGAGACCCGATGTGGGCTCGTCGAGAATAAGGAAGCCCGGATCATGCAGCAGCGCCGACGCGAGGCCTACCCTCTGGCGGTATCCTTTCGACAACTGCCCGATGTTTTTCCTCTGCACGTCGCCCAGCGCACACATCCCGATAACTTCCTTCAGCCGTTTCGTCCTTGTAGCCGCGGGCAAACGCCTCACCTGCGCCACAAAACACAGGTAATCGAGCACATCCATATCCACATAAAGCGGATTATTCTCTGGCAGATACCCGATGCGCCTGCGCACCTCGATGGCGTTTTCCTCCGTGTCGAAACCCTCGACGGACACACTGCCCGAATCCGCGGACAGATAAGTGGTCATGATCTTCATCGTCGTGCTCTTGCCTGCGCCGTTGGGACCTAGGAACCCCAGCACTTCGCCCGCTTTCAGCTCGAATGATACGTCATCCACTGCTTTTGTAGCGCCGAAAGATTTTTCCAGTCTGTCAACTTTGATCATTTGTATACCCTGATATTATGTTTTCTGTCCCTCAGGAGCCGATTATAAAAATTCTGATTCCGCCGCGGTCGGCTGCAATTGTCCATTGCGGCGCTGCCACACAAAATCACCCTCATACACTATGAGTACATCCGGGCGGATTTTGTGCCCCTGCCCTGCTTCCGAACAGTTTCGATAGGCCTCGTTACGAACATAATTTTAAAATTGGCTCCCTATAGATATTTTTTGACAGTCTTGTGATAAGAATGTTCCCGTGAGAAATAATTTTTTTTACTGTTACCATCCACCTGCTTTATTGTTGTTATCGTTCCCCGGCCCACCCTGAGTCCAACCATGTAGTTTATCATTTTTACCGTCTCTGTTGAAACCGCAAGGAGTAAATAATAAGATATTACTCGTTTCCACCATCCCCGGTGATGACGCTGACTACAAATCACCTCAACAATCGGGAAATCGGCAGGGACATGGAAACTCATTCAGCAGACAGAGCATTACCATAGGGAGGAAAGAAAATGGACACAAGCAAATTGAAAATAATAATTGAAGGGAAAACAAAAATCATCTACGAAAACCCATCCGATAAGGATACCGTATTCATGGTTTTCAAAGATGACATCACGGCTGGCGACGGCGTAAAACACGACACGATCGAAGGCAAAGCGCTTGTAGACTGGCAGACAAACCGGGACATCTTCGATTACCTCAACAGATGCGGTGTTCGCACACACTATGTCTCCAGTCCCGAAGAAAAGGTTTCCATCGTTAAAAAACTCGAACGCAAGATAAATCTCGAAGTAGTGTCGCGGCGCGTCGCCACCGGCTCTATCCTCAAATGGGGCACGGGCATCAGCGAAGGCGACCTCTACGACCCGGTCATTACACAATTTCACTATAAAGACGATCCCCTCCATGATCCGATGCTCGACGAGTCATACATCGAGTTCATGATCTGCGAGAAGAACGCCCGCGAATATTCCGAAGCACGCAGGATAAACGCAGAAGTCTTCGAACACCTCGAAAGAGCTTTTGCACGCTTCGGTGTCCAACTCATCGACATGAAACTCGAATACGGCATTATAAAAGACGACGTCTATCTTATCGACGAGATCACAGGCGGTTCATTCAGGCTGTGGCCCTTCAAAGTAGAGAACCCGGATATGAAACAGGATAATGTGCTCAGCGAACTCGACCCGGCAGGCAGGCTCGACAAGGACACCTACCGCATGGGCGGCGATCTCGATACTGTGAAAGATAAATTCGCCGCCATTGCCGCCATCACTGCAAAGTTCAAGAACCTGTGAGCAATTCAGGAACTCCGGGGACATCATGCTTTCAGGATTTCTTTGTGAGCAATCCGGGTTGATGAAACTCTGTGTGCCGTGCTCAAACCGCATTAGTTCGGGCACGAAAATGCGTCCTGTTTGGTTCCGGCTTTGCCGGTTCAGGAAGGAAGCTGTTTGCGATCACTGTATGTATTCATGGTGACTGCGGGCTATCCGGGTCGGAGCTCTTTCTTTTGCTCAGGATCGTGCCATGTTCGTCACCGATTTCGTTAACTTCATTCCATTCAAGTGTCACCGTATGATTAAGCTCTATGCCGTCTTCCTCAAGGATATGTATAGGAATTCGGATAAGATGCTGCTCGTGAGAATACTCATACTCCTGATCGATACCGTCGAAGGTTACCGGCCCCAGCTTGTAGCAGAATATACGCACTCTGGTTTCATCGAAAACGAATCGTGGACAATCCTTGCCGCGCGGGGTGTAAGTCCCTTTAAGGATACTGATTATTCTTTGTTTTTCTTCACTGCTGATGTTGTCGGGCAACACCTCGTTGCGATGCTGGTCGACTATGTGTTTCCCTCCCCAACCCAAAGCGACGCCTGCTATCAGCGCCAACACAACATACATGGCAGGAAATTTGTTTTTCATGATGACTCTCCTTCACTTGATACACCGGCGGATGTCGTACTCTCCGCCTACAATACTAACTGAACTTGCGCGTTTTTGTAAAAGGGCACCGCATTTCCGGTGACACGCCCCTTACCTGCTCAATAAAAAACGCGCTATGAGGAGTTTTTGTATTTCGTTTGTGCCGGCGCCGATTTCGAGCAACTTGGCGTCGCGCATGTATCTCTCGACGTGATACTCTTTCATGTAGCCGTAACCGCCCATGATCTGTATGGCCTCGAGGGCTGCCTTTGTGCCCATTTCGGTGGCGAACCATTTTGCCACGCCCGCTTCCCGCGTGATCTTTTTGCCTTTTGCGGCCATATCGAGTATGTGGAATGTGTATGCACGCGCAAGCTCGATGTCGCGATACATTGCAGCTATTTTTTCCTGTATCAACTGAAATTTCGCAAGCGGCCTGCCGAACTGCTTTCTTTCCCGAACATAATTCAGTACGATGTCGAGGCACTTCTGCGCGATGCCGATGTTTATTATGCCCGATCCGGCGCGTTCCACGTCGAGCGAATCCATCATGCCGAGGAAACCCGTGTCCTGCGCACCGAGAAGCTGCGACTTATGAATCCTCACATTGTCCATGAATATCTCACCGGTGGGCGAACACCGCATGCCCATTTTGTCGAACGGTTTGCCTGTTTCGAGTCCTTCCATGCCGCGCTCGAGCAGAAAAGCCGAGCCGCCGTATATCTCGCCCGAGCCGCCGGTCGTTCGCGCGAGAATTATGAAATAGTCGGCTATCGGCGCGTTCGTGATAAAGGTTTTCTGTCCGTTCAGGATATAATGGTCACCGTCCTTAACCGCTTTTGTTCTTATGCCGAGAGCGTCGGACCCGGCCTCGGGTTCGGTGAGTCCCCAGCATCCGATCCTGTCGCCAGCGATCACAGGTGGAATGTATTTCTTCTTCTGCTCCTCGGTGCCGAGTTTCAATACGTTGTTGCCGAACAGCAAAGTGGACGCGCCGACTGAAAGCGTAAAACCGGCGCTGGCACCCGCCATCAGCTCGTTGCACAGATTATTCAGCAGGAAATCTTCTTCGCCGTTCGAGCTGCCCCCGTATTCCACCGGGAACCGTAGGCCGAGCAGGCCGAGTTCGCCCATTTTTTTATAGAGGTGCATCGGGAACTCGCCTTTTTCGTCGATCTCGGCGGCGATGGGCTCGAGTTCGTTGCCGATAAACTTCTTCACCATATCAAGTGTCATTTTCTGTTCTTCGCTCAGGTCGTAACCATACATAATCGTGCTCCTCGTTGTGCAAAGATTGCCTTATTATAACAGACGTAACTCTTCATAGCGTTGTGCAGAGCATTTCTTCGATGAGCGAAATCGAAGGGTAAAGCGAATGCGGGCGTGCCGACGGTGACGGGTGCGACTTCGAGCACCGGCGCGTGAACTCACGGCCCGCGCCGCCTTTTTCAAAGCATACGACGACTGAGGCCGATTGCAGAATCCGGAAGATCATTCGCCGCTTTATAATCGTTCGTCGCTGTTTTGAAGAGTGGATGGCGGCGGCTCCTGTGCCGCTTCCGAAGGACGAATAACTTTGCCGACATAGAAGTGGTCGAAAAGCACTTTGAGAATTACGGTGGCCGGTATTGCGGCGATCATGCCGACGATGCCGCCGAGCCGACCGCCCGCCATCAGAACGAGCATGATCATTGCGGGGTGCATGTCGACATCTTTGCCGATGATGCGGGGGGCGAGCAAATTGCCCTCGATGAGTTGGATCACCACGAAAAGCAAGAGGACCATCGACACGAGTTGCCAGGAAACAGTTGTCGCGAAAATCAGTGGCCCGATCAGAGCGAGAAGCGGCCCGAGATAGGGTATGAATTCAGTGATGCCCGCGATGAGGCCGAAGATCAGTTCGTATTCCATGCCCGGCAGGAATATGAGACTCACAAAAGTAAGCACACCCATAGCGAGGCAGAGCTTCAACTGCCCCCGAATGAATCCGCCGAGTGCAACATTCATTTTGGACAGCAGTTCGCCGGTTTCGTCGCGATACCGGGCAGGTATATAAGAGAGGAACGCGCCGCGAACCTTCGGGCCGTCTTTCAGGAAGTAATATACGAGGATGGGGACAATGACCAGCGTGGCGAGTCCGCTGAAAAAACCGGCGATATTTGTGAAAATATTCCGGCCCGCATTCATGATGACATTCTGCATGTCGCCTGCGAGCCGCTGCGGAAACTCTTCGAGGCTGACCGGCATATTACTGCTTTGTGAGAGGCTGACGACTTTCTCCCATAACACTTTCATCGAATCGAAATACCGAGGTATGTTGTCCGCCAGCATATTAAACTGGTTGACAGCCGGCGGGATAATCAGCATGATCGCCGCCGTTATGCCGCCGAGCAGCACGAGAAACATGATCATAATAGCGACAGAACGCGGCACCCTGCGGGCAGTAATAGCCTCCACAGCCGGATTAAGTATATATGCTATCGCTCCGGCAGCCGCGAAGTAGCCGATAATGTCGCCGATCCGACCGAAAAACCAAATGACGATGCACAGGAGCACGAGTATCGACAGTGTGGACCAGAAGAAATACACTGCGCCTCGATCACGCCCCGAAGCCCGCTCATTGTTTTCCTGATTATCGCTCATAATATCTTCGACTACTGCGCCAATTGCAAAATTATGATTCTGCTGCGATCGGCTGCTATTGTCCATAGCTGCGTTGTCGGTGCAAAATCGTCCTCGACGTACTCTACAAGTACGCCTGCGAGGATTTTACCTCTCCGCCTTGCTCTGAACGATTTCGCTCGACCTCGCTACGAACATAATTTTGCAATTGGCTCTACTATATATCAGCAGACGGATATTATGCAATGTTCAAAAT
>JAJRTR010000102.1 GCA_024278215.1 bacterium | reverse complement strand
GAAATTGTTCAGAACAAGGCGGAGGTGTAAAATCCTCGCAGGCGTACTTGCAGAGTACGTCGAGGACGATTTTGCGCCGACAACGCAGCTATGGACAATAGCAGCCGACCGCAGCAGAATCAGAATTTTGCAATTGGCTCAGCCGTACACATGGGATTTCTCGCTGAATTCCAAGCAACACGATCCCGAATTATGGAGTAAAATTCACGCGTGTACCCGGAATTTCGGTGTTTCTCACAATGTTATTGCAGTAATATACCATGTGAAAGGTTACAGGGAAAATAGTGGAATGATCTTTCTCTATGCGATAACAACAGCGTATTTTGCGGGCGTACTGGCGGGCCGCATGTTGGATATTCCTCTCTGGTCCGCCTGCGTCGCCGCGCTCGGCTGCGCAGCCGCCGCCGTGATCTTCAGATCGAACAACAAGTACTATTTCGCTGCTGTCTGTGCACTGTCTTTCTCTGTTTCCGTTTTTATGTTCGGTGCGGGGCGAACAATAGAAAAGAACAACACCCTGACGAAGTATCTTGAACAGAGAAAAGACGAGGCAAAGCTGGAGCGGCTTACGGGGACTGTGTTGAGCGCAAGGGTTAACGCCAGGGGAAGCCTGTCTGTTACGCTTAAGGCGGAACGCCTGCGCGTAGCGTCGGACAGGGAGATACGGGTACGCGGAAAAGTTACGATGTGGATAAGCCCGGACCTGGGGATAGAACCGAGATATGGAGAAAGATGGGCGTTCGAGGGCTGGCTCGAACCTGTGTCGCAGATCAAGTACCGACAACGCGCATATATGAGGATCGAGGGAATACATGCGAGCCTGTACCCTGCATGGGGAGGCGTGCATGAGAAACTCGGCGCGGGCGCGTTGTCGCCGCTGATGCGTGCCGGAGGATATTTGCGAAACCGTTTTCTGGGCATCCTCGAGAAGCAGATCGAAGCGCCGTACAACCAGATACTCGGCAGGATGCTGCTGGGGAAAGCGCAGGAAATCGACCCGAAAGTCAAGGGCGCGTTCCGGCGGGCCGGGCTTGCGCATGTGCTGGTGGTGTCGGGTATGCACGTGTGGTTCATGCTCGGGATATTTGTTTTCCTCAGCTTCCTGTGGAACCGAAGGCCGCTTGTAAGTTTCATAGTGCTTTCGTGTGTGCTTCTCCTTTATTATTCGATAACCGGCGGCGGGCCATCTATTATGCGCGCCGCTCTTATGGGCGGAGTTTTTCTTGTCGGTTTGCTTTTCGGCTCCGAATATCACGCGAAGTCGGCGCTTTCTTTCGCGGCGCTGGCCGTGATGGTGATGAACCCGATGATAGTGTTTCATGTCGGCGCGCAACTTACATTTCTTGCGAGCGCCGGCGTTGTATTCATCTATCCTGAACTCGCCGCGTTCTTTCCGGGCAGGGCATGGTGGTTCGGGCTCATGCGCGGGCTCCTTATCTCAGTGTCGGCGCAACTGCCCATCTATCCGGTTATCGCCTATTATTTCAACCAGTTCAGCGTGATAGCCCCCATCTCGAACCTGATTGTCGTGCCGCTTGTCGGAGTCGTGCTGCCTCTCGATCTTCTGACCTGTCTCAGCGGACTGATCCCCGGCCCCGCTGCAATCGCGCCCGCATTTCTTGCCGGGCTTGTCGCGAAAGCCATGTTCCGCCTCACTTCCCTGCTGGCTTCGATCCCTTTCGCGAGTGTGGATGTCGCGTCTCCGCCGTTCTGGTGGATGCTCCTGTACTGGGCGTGCCTCGCAACGGCTGTCAGCGCCCTGCCGCTTGTGCGCAAAGGCTCCGACGAGCAGATAAACAACAGGCTGCTCACCGTCGGCGTTATTGCCTCGGTGCTCGCTTTTTCATTTTTGTGGCAGCCGCCGAAAAATTACATTCGCGCCACGTTTATAGATGTCGGAGAAGGCGACTCGACACTTGTCGAGGTGCCTGCCGACAAGTCGGGCTACCGCACATTCAGAATCCTTATCGACGCGGGCGGAGCGTGGGGGTACGTCGAACAATTCTATAATCCGGGCGAGAAAGCCGTCGGCGCACATTTCAAACGCAGGGGTATCCGGCACCTTGATGCCGTCGCGATCACTCATCCCGACGCGGACCACATGAACGGTTTCCAGTGGATTCTCGATAATGTGAAAGTCGACCGGCTGCTTGACACCGGCATGCCGCCGGACATCTCATGTAATATCACCCGACAGCCCGAAGTCTGTAAAATCGCCGGAGCACCGGGCCTCAAATATGAAATGGACCCCGACCAGCTCACCCGCTATGCGACTTTATTAAAAACCGGTATGAAACATAATGTTGAATATATTCGCGCGAAGGCTGGAACAGACATCAAACTCGAATCGGGTGCTGAGATACGTTTCATATCGCCCGATAACGCTATGTTTTATAACAGTTCATGGTATGAAAAGAGAAACAATCTCTGTGCCGTGGCCCTTGTTACATACGGCAACGCGTCACTGCTCGTGACCGGCGACATCGAGCGCGAGACGGAGGAACGGCTTGCCGCTACCTACGGCAGTTCGGTCAGGTCGTCACTTTTGAAATCACCGCATCACGGGAGCAGTTCATCGTCGTCGTGGCGGTTTCTGAAGGCTGTCGATCCTGCCGCGGTTGTCATTTCCACCGGCGGTCCCGCATACTACGGGCATCCACACGCTTCTGTTCTGGACAGGTATCGCAAGCTCGGCATAGAAGTATGGCGCACCGACAGATCGGGCACAATATCCTGTAACATATACAGATCAGGCGCTGTTGAATGCACACCCGAATTCGGCAATATCTTCTATTGAGCCAATTGCAATATTCTGATATTGCAGGAGAGTCAAAGAGACTTAGCACCCCTGAAGACAAGCAGCACCTTCCAATTCAAGCGTAACCTATCACTCCAGTATTTCTCCAATCGCCGACGCTGGTGATGTGTTTGATGATGATGCGAACCATTTTAGCGGCCCCTTTCTCGCCGACGCTTGACAAGCTGCCTTTCGCGGAATTTTTCAACCGGCGGAGAAACTGCCGCAGGTTCCAGACTGCACAGTTCTTCGTCCCACTCGAGTGATTCATCCCATTCCGGCGGTTCATCGGGCATGACCTACTCCTTCCCGGAAGAGAATAAAGATAAAATCCCGTCGGAAATACGACGCTGATTTTCCGGCTTTTTCTTCTTCTTATTATCGTGCTTCATGTTCAGACCTCGGCACGGTATAGTTCTATATTCTTCATCACCGTTATCAGCATATCATGAACGAAATCCCGCTCAATGAAATTCCTGAGAATTCAACTGTGTGAGTCTTGATCGTTCAGGGATGACATGGTCCCTTGGCGACGGTGCCATAGACGCGTGCTTGTGCATGCAGAACGTATGTTTTGCGGCTCCGGCCCGAAAAACCGGGGCGGTTTTTATAACGTTTTTTTCGTAGGCGGCTGTGGAGAGGGAATCATAAAATAAAACGCGCTTCCGGGTTTTGAGTGGGTAGCCACAAGATGTTGTGGTGCAAGTCCGAGCGCATGATAATTCCTTTCATTGAGCTATTTCCGGATAAAGATTGAGACCGCCGCAGTGGAAGTAGATAGCAATTTTGTAGTGGT
>JAJRTR010000005.1 GCA_024278215.1 bacterium | reverse complement strand
GGAAGCCAGTCGAGATAGTTTTTCCCGCTCACAATATTAAAGGCAGCGGTGCACGCACAACCGTCTTCGCCGCCAACTATTCTTTTGGCGGCGACAATTTTATGGTAAGCAGCGGACCCGCCTTCAGACATGTTGTCGACATGGGCGACATCGGCGGCGCGGGGATGATCCTCGACACCGGCCAGTCCGGACACCCTGAATCAAAACACTATTTCGACCAGAACGCGAAGTGGCGGCGCGGCGAATTGATACCCATGACTATGGATATGGCGAAACTTGAAAAGAAAAACAGCGGCGTGCTGGTTTTAAGCCCGAAGCACTAATTTTTTGTATCCGTTCGCGCGACCGTTCTCAAAAGTGGCGCCGGGAGTGCCGAAACTGAAAGTGCCGGATTTCACCTTAATGTTATCATCGCTGTTGCACAGTGCAATCAATTCTTAATCATGATGAGCGCCATTTTGAATTGAACGGCGGCATGCAGCGCGTGCGGCACATTCGCAGGCATCGTAATCGCTTCGCCCGCTTTCACCTTCAAGCTTTTTTTGTCTATTGTTATCTCCGCTTCACCATCGAGAATATAGACCATTGCATCGAAAGGCGCTGTGTGTTCGCTCAGCCCCTGTCCCGCATCAAACGCAAACACAGTTACGGTTCCCGCGCTTCTTTTTATGACCTCACGACTTACTACGGACCCTTCCTGGTAGCTTACAAGTTCTGCAAGATTCGCCGCCTGTGATAATGTCGGGTTTTTATCTTCTGCCATTATGTCACCTTCCTGTTCTTAACGCGCATTGGTGAAATATGCGGGTTAATCAGATTGGAGGCAATACCGAAAAACTCCGGCCTTGCTTTCATCTTTCAGCAATTGTCGCTGTGCTTTTATAAACGATCCGAACACCGATAAAGTTCCATGAACCGCCGGAAAACAAGTGGAAGCCGGCTTATAAAAATCCGGATATGGAATACAGTAACTGTTCGCAGTGCGACAACAGTTACGATGATAGTGTCGTGTCAAATTTGCGTTGACGTGCGAGGACTACAGCCTGAGGAACTCGATACGCCGCAGCAGATTGTTGATCACGATGGGCCATGTGAACGCGGAAGCTGTTTTGAATGCCGCACGTTTTATCCCGACAATGGCGTCCGGGTTCCTGTTCAGATAGCTCAGGTAACTGACAATCTCGTTTGGGTCGTTTGTTTCGACGGTTACGGCGTTGACGAATGGATTTACATAGTCTTCGCCTGTGGCGCCTGTAAACGCGATGCCGCCCGAGGCCATGACCTCGAGGCCCACGAGCCCGAACGGCTCGAAGCCGCTGTTGGCAAGCACACAATCGCATGTGTGATAGAGCAGCCTGACGAGTTCTTCGGGGATAAAGAACTTCAGATTGAGTATGTCGGCTTTCCGCGCGTTTGCAATCAGCTCGATGGATTCTTCGACAGTGGGGCGTTTGCTCCCGGACGTTACGTCTGTGATGCTGAGGCCGAGCATGGCGGCACGGGCGAGCACGTCGGTGCCGTGCGGCTCCATGCCGCCGCGTATGAGAAAAGTCGACTTTACTTTTTCCGCTTTCAGCCGCGCTGTCGCCTCGACAGCCATCATCCAGCGTTTCGCGGGATCGAACCTGCCGATCTTGAGCACGTGAAGGTCGCTTTCGTGCATGGACAAAGCCGCTCTCGTCTGTTCGACCAGGTGCCTGTCGTGCGGTGCCAACATCCGCTCGGGGATACCGTTGGGGATGACAATCGCGTTCATGCCGTACCCGGCCATGATTTGTTTCATGAACTTGCTTACGGCAGTGATAGTACTGCAAAACGTGAGTCGCCCAAAGTCGATTTTCTCGAAGGACATGGTGTTGTTGGCGTTCCAGAGCAGAACGGTGTTGTCGCGCAGGCCGTGATAATGCAGCAGGTCGCTTGTGTTGCAGAGCGCTTCGGCGGTGTGCCACTCTTCGGCCATCACGACGAGTGTTTTGTTCTCCGCCGCGGCTTTTTCCGCAATGTTCTCGAAAATATATTTCGGCACACTGTACCTGTAGTCGTTGACTTTGCCGTCCTCGCCGTCGTACACGCCGTTCGGGTGGTGTGCACTTATCCACTGGCACCATCTGTGCATGATGTATTTACCATCTGCAAGTGTTTCGACGGGCGGCATTTCCGGGTCGCCGATGAAAAACAGGTGTGTCTCGAAACCCATGCCGCCCAGTGTCTCACAGAGGTTATGCACGCGTGTGCCCAGCCCGCCCGCCTGCGAGTACGGGTCGGGGCCTTCGAACGAAAGCATTAAAAATATTACGTTGTCCGGTGTCAGTTTTATATCCATCTGTCAACGCCTCGCTGGTCGAAATCAGAAACCATGTTATGCCGCAGTGCTTTCGGCTGTTGATCAATACCTGTAGTGGTCGGCTTTGAACGGGCCGTCGACCGGTACGCCGATGTAGTCGGCCTGCGCCTGCGTTAGTTTCGACAATTTCGCGCCGAGACGGGCAAGGTGAAGCCGCGCGACTTCTTCGTCGAGTTTCTTGGACAGCCTGTAGACGTCCACCTTCTTTTCATTGGTCCAGAGGTCGATCTGCGCGAGAGTCTGGTTTGTGAAACTGTTGGACATGACGAAGCTGGGATGACCCGTGGCGCAGCCGAGGTTGACGAGCCGGCCTTCGGCGAGCAGATAGATCGTGTGGCCGTCTTCGAATGTGTAGGCGTCGACCTGCGGTTTGATATTCGTGTGTTTCACGCCGGGCCACGCTTTCATTTTGTCTACCTGTATCTCGTTGTCGAAGTGGCCGATGTTGCAGACGATCGCCTGGTCCTTCATCTTCGACATGTGCTCGGCGGTGATCACGTCGCAGTTGCCGGTTGTCGTCACATAAATATCGGCCACGGGAAGCGCGTCTTCGACGGTTACGACTTTATAGCCTGCCATCAGCGCCTGAAGTGCGCATATCGGATCGACTTCCGACACCATTACCTGCGCCTTCTGGCCACGCAGCGATTCGGCGGAGCCCTTGCCCACGTCGCCGTAGCCGCATACCATCGCCACCTTGCCCGATATCATTACATCCGTCGCCCTCTTTATCCCATCGACGAGCGACTCGCGGCAGCCGTAGACATTGTCGAATTTCGATTTCGTGACGGAGTCGTTAACATTTATGGCGGGCACGAGCAACTCGCCACGTTCCATCATCTGGTAGAGGCGATGCACGCCCGTTGTCGTTTCCTCGGACACGCCCTTCCATTCTTTGACGGCGCGGTGGAAAAACTGCGGGTCTTCAGCGAGCGATTTTTTCAGGACCCGGTTAACGATC
>JAJRTR010000101.1 GCA_024278215.1 bacterium | reverse complement strand
GGTTTTCAGAATATATCGGCCAGAAAAAAGTTAAGGACAACCTCGATATATCCATCAAAGCGGCTCGCGGGCGTGGTGAGAATCTCGACCATGTCCTGCTCCACGGGCCGCCGGGGCTCGGCAAAACCACTCTTGCCTATATCATCGCAAACGAAATGGGCGCCGGTGTCACGGCAACATCCGGTCCGGCTATCGAAAGGGCCGGTGACCTGGCCGCGATACTTACAAACCTGCGCGACAACGATGTTTTCTTCATCGACGAAGTTCACAGGCTCAACAGAGTTGTCGAGGAAACTCTTTACCCTGCCATGGAAGACTTCAAAATAGATATTATAATAGGCGAGGGGCCGGGCGCCCGATCCCTGAAACTCGATCTGCCGAAATTTACCCTCATCGGCGCCACCACACGCGCCGCGCTGCTTACGTCGCCGCTGCGGGACCGTTTCGGAATCTCGCACAGGATGGAATTCTATGATGTGGAAGAGTTGATGGCGATTATCGAGAGAGCGGCTTCCGTGCTGAAGATAGAAATAAAAGAGAATGCGGCAATAGAGATCGCTGGAAGGTCGCGAGGAACACCGAGGGTCGCCAACAGGCTTCTCAAACGTGTTCGTGATTATGCGCAAGTGAGAGGCGAAGGTGTGATCACCATCGAAGCCGCCGAAAAAGGGCTCGAGATGCTTGAGATCGACCCGATAGGCCTCGATAGAATGGATCGATTGATTTTAACGACTATAATAGATAAGTTCGGTGGAGGACCGGTCGGGCTGGATACACTTGCAGCTATGGTCAGCGAAGAGCAGGATACGATAAACGATGTTTACGAACCCTATCTCGCCAAACTCGGTTTCATACAGCGAACACCCAGAGGAAGAATGGCAACAAAATTCGCTTATGAGCACCTGGGGCTCGAACCTGGAAAGGAGCAACAACAGGGCAGACTCTGGGATTAAGTTAAGGGTCGATTTGCACACCGCCCTGTTTCTTATATGAAGTATTTGATGACACTACTGGTTTCTATTTGTATTTCGTTCGCCGCCGTCGCCGAAGGCATGGATCATATGGCGGCAGGTGCGGGCAGTCATAACAATATGCTTCTTGCGCAGGCAGCGCAACCCGCGGAACCGGATGCGCCCGCGAAGGCAGCGGGCTCGGCAGTACCGGCGGGCTCGGCAACCGCCTCTCAAAGAGCGACACCTGCCGTTTCCGTGATCACCCCGGAACAGCTTATGTCCGAAGTCAAAGCCGCCTATGCGGACATTACTTCCTACACCGTGGATTTCGTACTGATCCAGCAGGGACCCAGAAGTGCTAAAAAGAAAATGACCGAAACGCGAATGAAAAAGCTCGAAAACCTTTATACACTTATGTATAAAGGCCCTTCGGATATGTCGTCCACGGATTACTGGCTCAGGCTCGACGCTAAGTCAGGTTACCACAACAAGACTGTTGTTATCAGGGAGAAAAACGAAAAAGGCAAATTCCAGTTCAGGGTTTACAAGCCGGCCTTCCCCAACGGCACTGTCGTAGACGACGGCGACAAGCGAATTGCTGACGTAAGCAAAACAAGAATTCAATATTTCATCGACGATCTTGAAAGGCATATAGCTGAACAAGGCTCGGAAGCCACGATACAATTTGTGCCGGAAAAGATCATTCTTGAAGTTACATATAGTGAGAAAAGGAATTCAAGGGACACTACATTTAAAACAACAACGTATTTCGACCAGAAGACAAAACACATTCTGAAACAGGAAACCAGGATGAAAATAAAAGATAAATTCTATTTCTATATGCTGATAAAGTGGGGCGAATTCGTCGCGAATCCTGAACTCAGCGTTGCAGACTTTACGAAAAAACCGGACTACACGGAGGAATGACCCGATGCTGATAACTAAAATCAGAAAGAAAACGCACTATATTATCTGGGGATTCGTAATCCTTTTCTTTGTCTCGATCTTCTATCTCTACGGAATGGATGTTTTCGGCGGAGGATCGAAGAACATCGGGAAAAAGCGGACCCGGTCCAACGTCCCGAACGTCGTGCTTACAATCGACGGCAAGGAAGTCAAATCCAATGAATTCTTCTATAAATTCCTGCAACTGAAACAGCGTTACGAATCGATGAGCGGCAAAGTGTTCAGCACATATCCGATGCAGATGTTTCTCAAGTCGCAAACTGCCGATATGATTATCAACCAGCAGATTATGCTTGATGAAGCAAAGAAAAGACATATCAGTGTGGGCAGTACCGAAATGAATAAGAGAATACAACTTATTCAGCAAAGCTATTTAGGGCCTGCTCCTGTGCCGGGCGACGCGGGCATCATCGCAAGAACAAAAAATTACTTCAACGAGCAGGAACGCAGAAAACAATTCAAAGACATAATCAGCCGGCAGGGTATCACTTATGATTTTTTCAAACAACAGGTACGGACCGACCTGTTGCAGGAAAAGGTGTCGAATGAAATTGGTGAGTCGTTGCTGGCCGACGAAAAAAAAGCAGCGCTTGAAAAAGCGAAGGGCGTAATCGAAAAACTTAAAACCGGTGAACCTTTCGAAAATGTCGCAAAAGAATTCTCGGATGACGAGTCGACAAAAGATAACGGCGGTCAACTTGGCTGGACCAGGAGAGGAACTCTCACACCAGCCTTCGAAAAGGCCGCTTTTGCACTGAAGCGCGGCGAGATCAGCCAGCCGGTTGAAACTGAATTCGGTTTCCATATTATACAACTGATCGACAAGAAAGAAGCATCAGGCCCGGAGTTCGACGCCGAAGAGCCGAAAATTATCGACAAAATCCAGGAGCGTAAAGGCGATGAAACTTATAACCCGACTCCCGAGGAAATAAAGAATGAATATGAACAGATAAACACCCGGCACATCCTCATTCGTTACAAAGATAAGAATACTCTCGCAAGCGAATGGCTACAGAGAGAAAGGAAGAAGGGCGCTCATAAAATAGAAATAGTAAACCCCGAACTCAAGGCATACAGATATTTAAATAAAGCCATGCTCGATAAGTCGGCTTCGCCTGATATAGATTACGATAAGGCCATGAAACTCTACCAGGATGCTATTGCCGTGGATGAGGACAATCAGTATCTTTACTACGAGATGGGTAAAATCTACGAGATGAAGAATCGTAAGGCCCAGTATGACAAATTGATGGCGAGCCTCAAAGATAATAAGGAAGAAGATCCCTACGCCGAAGCGATGTCTGAAGCGGACACCGCAGCGACCGGCGCTGAGAAGCTGGATTTCGAGCTTGACAACGCGGGCGCGACGGCGACAGAATCCGCCGCAGATGCAAAGAGTGCCGGCGCTATCGAGGAAGACCCGAACAAGTACCTTCCCGAAGCGCTTGAGATGTATCAGAAAGCCATTGAAAAATCCGAATCGGAAAATGTTTATCGTTTCGACGCGCTGCTTTATATCGCCGCCGCGGAAGTTGCCGCAAAACTCGATAAGAAAGAAGTAGCGATTGAGAACTACAAGAATGCAATTGATTTCTCCGCCGGAAATGTCGACTATCTCAACAAGGTGAAAGAGGGACTCGAAAAGTTCAGCGCCGAATCCGAAGAAGCGAAGAAGGCGCTCGATGATGCAAATGAATTGATAGACGAACTTAATGCCGAAGATGATTATTACCCTGAACAGGATTCCGGACAGGAAACATCTGGAGATGAATCCGCGGGAGACGCGACAGAAGATAAAGGAGCAGTGGAAACTCCTGAAGGTGAATCTGAAGGCGCGACAGATACAGGCTCTGAAACAGAAAATGAACCAGTAAAAAGCACAGATACACCGCAATCGGAACGCAGCAAGTTTTAATCGAAAAGAATTCCTCGGAGTTTACTCCGGGGTTGAGATAAACCATGTGTACCGTGCTCAAACCGTAGATCGTGTGCCGTGTGTCCAGCGGCGGCGAATTTTGACCCCCAAACGGCGTTGAAAATTGACCCCCCTGTTGGGACGGGTAATGTCGTAGAATATAGTATGTAATGGCGGTGGCTATCCGCGTGCGCCAGGGTGATGGCGGCGGCGATGTGGCTTTTGCCGGTGCCGCTGCCGCCTACGAATATCAGGTTGCTCGCTTCGTCGCCCAGGGGTGTGCCTTCGCATAGCGTGCGTATCTGTGCTTCGTCGACGTCGCTTGCGGCGAAGTCGAATGTGTCGAGTTCTTTTCGATGGGGGCCGAGTTTTGCTTGTGTGATGCGCCGTTTTGTGGCTGCGGCGATGCGTTCGGCCTGTTCGCTTTCGAGCAACTCTACCAGGAATCTTTCGTGTGACCATTTCTGACG
>JAJRTR010000004.1 GCA_024278215.1 bacterium | reverse complement strand
GATTTCGCGCCGACAACACAGCTATGGACAATAGCAGCCGACCGCAGCAGAATCAGGATTTTGCGATCGGCTCAAGAGGCATAATAAATGACAAGAATTTTATTAGTTGACGATGAAGCACGAATTCTCGACAGCTTCTCGAAGGGACTCGAGAGCATAGGGTACGAGGTGGATGTCGCCAGTTCGGGCGAGAACGCACTGCTGGCGCTTGCCGAGTGCGGCGCTGATATTGTCGTAACGGATTATGTCATGCCGGGCATGGACGGAATGGCGCTGCTTGAATCAGTCAGGGAAAAGTATCCCGGCATTCCGGTTATCGTTTTCACAGGCCACAGCAGTATCGAATCGGCGGTCGAGGCGATGCGCAAAGGCGCTTTCGATTACATTGCAAAACCTTTCAATCTGGACGAAGTCGATGTTGTGCTCAATCGCGCCATCGAGTATAACAGGCTGCTGGAAGAGAATGCGGCACTGAAAAATCAAATAAAACGACAGTTCGATTTCAGGAACATTATCGGCTCGGGCGACGCGATGCAGGAAGTGTACCGGATAATGGACAAGGTCAAGGACACACGCAGCACAGTTCTCATCACCGGCCAGAGCGGTACCGGAAAAGAACTCATCGCCAAAGGCATCCATTTCAACGGTCGCCTGAAGGAAAAACCTTTTATTACCGTCGACTGCGCCTCCCTGACCGAAAGCTTGCTCGAGAGCGAACTCTTCGGCCACGCCCGCGGCTCTTTCACCGGTGCGCACCGCGACAAACGCGGCTATTTCGAGGAAGCCGACGGCGGCACAATTTTCCTCGACGAGATCGGTGAGTTCAGCCCACATCTTCAGACACGCCTGCTTCGCATCCTACAGGAAAGCGAATTCACGCGTGTCGGCGAAAGCATTCACAGGCACGTCAATGTCCGCGTACTGGCCGCGACTAACAGGAACCTTGAGAAAGCTGTGGCCGAAGGCAGGTTCAGGAAAGACCTTTTCTACAGGCTGAACGTAATCACTGTAAATGTGCCGCCGCTGGTCGAAAGACTTGAAGACATCCCGCCGCTTGTAGATCATTTTATCGGCAAGTTCAACGACAAACTCGGCAAAAATGTAGAGTTAATTGCTGAAGATGTTTTAAACCTTTTCTCAAACTACGAATGGCCTGGAAATGTGCGCGAATTGGAAAATGTGATGGAGAGCATAATCACCTTCTGCGACGGCACGATGATAAGAATGCGCGACGTGCCGAAACCGCTGAAGGAAAAGATCGAGCGCAATAAAACGGAAGATATTGAAGAACTCGTTACCATTACATACAGAGAAGCTAAAAGAAATATGATCGAGCAGTTCACCCTCGATTACCTGCATACTTTGCTGGATAAATGCAAAGGGAACGTGAGAGCCGCCGCGCGCATCAGCGGCATGGACCGCGGCAGCTTCTACAGGTTGCTGAAAAAATACAATGTCAATATTGATAATAGATAGAGCCAATTACACAATTCCGATTCGGCTGTGATCGACTGCAATTGTCCATAGCTGCGTTGTCGGCACAAAATCATCCTCAACGTACTCGGCGAGTACGCCTGCGGGGATTTTGCACCTCCGCCTTGCTCCGATCAATTTCGTTCGGCCTCGCGCTACGAACATACTTTTGCAAGCGGCTCGGATAAAATCTTTTCGGTTCCGGATCGTCCGGGTCAGGAGATTTTGCCACAATCCATGAATTTCAAGTGAGGCCGCCCCTGCGGCGGAAAATCCATTCGGCGGTCAGCAGCAGTATTATCAGCAATAGAATGTACGGCGACGACCATGGAGTAAACTTGTCACGCTCGACTCTGTAGTTGATGTTTTTCGCAAGTTTTTTTATAAGGTCGTTCGCCTGTTCGACGGGGTAATACCAGCCACCTTGTTTTTCCGCGACCTCACGGTTCAGCTTTTCATTCTGTGCGACTGATACGAATTCCACGGGTGACGCATATACATAGAAGTTGAGTGTTTCGGATTCCTTTTTTCCCACTACAGCTTTGATATTGTACAAGCCCACCTTTTCGGGCGTATAAATGGCATTGAAGAACAGACGTTCTTTATTATTTGCATTTTTCATATCGAGTACAAAGTGTGAATCCTTTTGTGGACCGTTTATTTCGAGCGACGGGGCGGTGTTTTCGCCAGGCAGGCCGGGTTCGACATTCACCGTGACGGCCGCCTCGCCGCCGAGAATTATGCTGTCCGACTTAAGGCTGATCCGAACAGGCTTTCGATTCTCCGTTTCCAGCATTTCGGTAAGGACACCGGCCCATAGTGTTGCATAATGCTCCGAATCTTTTCGGCGAAAACGCCATCGCCATAGTCCTTCGAAAGTTACAACGAATGCCTGCCCGCGCCCGATAGTTTTCGTAAAAACAGCCGGGCACAAACTGCCGCCGCACTTCATCCATGGATGCACAGCGAGCACGACGGCGTCTTTTCCGGGCGACGTCATGCAGATTGTCTGTATAAGCGGCAGATTCTTCCAGATGCGGTTGTTGGCTTCCCGGTCGGGAGCGAATCGCAGGGGTAAACTGTTGGCTCCTGTGTCGGTGAGAGTCGGCTCGAAACCAACCCGGTCTCCACCGGGTTTTTCGGAAGTGAATCCCAGCGATTTGCCGAGTGAATTGTCTGTGCACGGTAATGCGTTCCTGCCTCCGAGCGACACGATGCGGCCCCCGTCCGACACATATTGTGCAATAGCGCGTGTCTCCGGCGGCGTAAGAAATTTCGCGGCCTGCCCGACGATGATAAGCCTGTATTTTCCGAGTGTGCGGGAGTTCGAAAGATTCTCGCGCAGTTTCCGGCCCTCGAATGTTTTCCCGTTCGGCCCGGTGAGTATCACATCTACAGACAGCTTCTCGATGCTTTCAAGATATTCGCGCAGAAACCTGAACTCCCAGCCCGGCGCGTCTACCAGCAATATTGACCTCCTGCCGCTGATTATGTCTATGAAGAGTGTCCGCTTATTGTCCTGTAAAATCACGTCCCCGGTACTGGTTTTCAGTCGGACTTCCAGCGAACGGTATCCCGGCGTCCGTGGTTCGTAAGATATAGAAAACCGTTGTCGTGATCCGGGTTCTACGCCGGACTCGAGGGTTTCCTGGCCGACCCTTATGCCGTCCTCGAAAAGTTCGATCCCGATAACCGTTCCCCCCGGCATGTCTGATGCGTAAATGTCACCCTGCACGACAACCGGCGACCCGACGAAACCATATTCAGGCGCTTCCAGCCTGTAGAGTCCTGCATTCGGTCGCGGCGCGGCATCCCCCGCACCCAGCACATGTACCCGCGCAGCGCTCTGCGTCGATATCGACAGACCTGAAGTGTCGTTTCCGTCTGTAATTACAATCGCGTCGCTGATCCGGTTTTCACCGGTGGACGGAATGTTTTTCAGAGCACGAATAAGATGAGTTTCCCGGCCTCCGGGCTTAATACCTTCAATTTCCTCGATGGAAGCCCTCCTGACCAGTTCCTCATCGAAAGTGAAAAGTTCGGGCACGACGCCCCATGCTTTGCTTATCGCTCTTAAGGCCTGCAATGCTTTCTGTTTTCGGGTTACTCCCCTGCTGTCGCCTATCATCATACTCTGTGATGTGTCGATGATTACGGCAAGCCTGCGCGCCTCCGGCACTTTCCTTTCATAGTAGATAGTGGGACCGGCGGCAAGGAGAAAAAGAAGTGTGAATGCAACAGCCCTGAGCAGCAGTGGCGCCGCCGGGTTCGGAAATCCTACATCCTTAAGGAATCGGTAATATCTGATAACTATGAAAACAGCTACCGCGGCAAGCGCGATAATGATAGGGAGCGGCAACCCCTGCAACCTTATTTCATATCCGTCGATTCCCATAACAATGTGTTAATTTTAGCTGTTGCGTTTTGTTTTTATAATACATCGCGTAAAAAACATGTGGTTTTTCGGATATTTCAGGAGATGTTTCCGTTATCCCGCATACTTCACCTGTGCTGGCTGGAATCGCGGGAATGCCCATGATACAAGGCGCGGCAAGTTATTATTCAACAGAGTCAGTTGCAAAATTATGTTCGAAGCGAGGTCGAGCGAAATTGATCGGAATCAAGACGGAGGTGCAAAATCTCCGCAGGCGTACTTGTAGAGTACGTCGAGGAAGATTTTGTGCCGACAACGCAGCTATGGACAATTGCAGCCGACCGCAGCCGAATCAGAATTTTAAAATTGGCTCAACAGGAAGATTCGTTTTTATCTTGTGGGTTTTTAAATTGAGGTGAGCGGGGTCGGCGCCAAGCGCAAAGGCGACAAGCTCGGCGATATGATATATTGGAAATACACGAAGCGACTTGTTTTTGCGGCGCATGAGTACTTGCCCGGTATCAAACTGTGTGAAACATGTGGGACACGTAACGACAAGCGCGTCGAGCCCGGCTTCGTTCATACAGTTGTGTTTTTCGGCGGTGATCTGAAGCGCTTCTTCGGATTTTCCTGTGTTGATCCCAAGGGCCGCGCCGCAGCAGAGGTCCTGCCGGTTGTACTCGACCACTTCGGCACCGAGCGATTCGAGTATAATCTCGAGATGTTCGGGCAGCGGGTGTTCCGGGTCGGTCTGTTCGTCCAGCATAATATCATGCGGTCTGAAGTAGTGACAGCCATAGTGAGTGCCTACTCTCATGCCCTCGAGCGGGCGCTCTATTTTCTTTTCTATCAGATCGAGAAATTCGTCCTGGGACAACAGAGCGGGAAGGTGAAATATTTTCATCGTGCCCTGAAACTCTTTGCCGTGTTTCTCCAGGATGTCATGAACGAAAAGCCTTTTCTTTTCATCTCTGCCGAGAATACTGTTTGTTTCACGCAATGTGTTTGTGCATCCCGAGCAGAGCGTGACGATGTCGAGTTCTTTTTCCTCGGCGAGACAGAGATTGCGGGCGGCAAGAGCCAGCCACGCGTCGAAATGAAGTTCCTTCAGGCCTGTCGGCGCGGGGCAACAGCCGAATTTAACATCAACGAACTCGATATCGAGTATTTTGGCAAGGTGTCGCCTGGCAACTTCAATGCCGGGATACTTTATCGGAAT
>JAJRTR010000100.1 GCA_024278215.1 bacterium | reverse complement strand
TTGTCAACAGCTGCGTTGTCGGCACAAAATCATCCTCGACGTACTCTACAAGTACGCCTGCGGGGATTTTGCACCTCCGCCTTGCTTCCGACCAATTTCGCTCGACCTCGCTTCGAACATAATTTTGCAACTGGCTCTTATGCAGAAAAGAATATCAAACAAGTGGCTATGTGTCAAAATAATAGGATTTCGCAATGTTCGGGACAGTTGCAAAATTGCGAGGTGACTCACAACATGTTATGATTGAATTTGTGGACAGCGGGAGAACAGCTCTGAATACTATGGGGGGAATCCACCTGGAGACCGGGAATGAAAAAAGATGGAATCACAATTAAACGTTATGAAATAATCAGGAGCAAAAACCGGTATTACTGCAATCCATATCTTTGTGGTTTCGCCGGCGGGGGATTCGCGCTTCTCTATCACGATGCACCGTCCAGGGATTCAACAGTGAAAATCGACCCGAAGGGCATCCTGAACATGATCACCGGCCCGTCACCGACAGAACTTTCCGAGCGCGGCAAACGCCAGGTGCCCAGGATTAGAAGTTGCGGAACCGCGCCGACCATGATACGCATAGATGAAGGCCGTTACTTGATTTCGGACAACCTCTGGCACGTATATAACTGGATGGGAGAGCCGGAAGTCAAAGTGGCGACCGATCTTGACTGGGTGCTCACTCTAAGAGGCGCAATCACAATGGTGGTCGATGCCGCCGGTGAGCGCGTGAAGTTCGGCAAGCCTCGATTTGTGAAGTGCCGCGACTATCCGGTGGTCGCCGGTTATGACGCGCCGATACTGTGGGGCGACGGCTCGATTCTGCTCGCCTGCGATTATGACGAGGACGCATCACAGAAATTCGACTACCCCTGGGAATCGGTGATCATGCGCTCCGATGACCTTGGCCGGACATGGAAACTGCACGGTATGACTTATTGCGGGAAAGAACATGAAGACCTGCCACAACTGAAATGTCCCTCTATTGCGTTGAAGGATGACGGCACATTGATATGCGCGCTTTCCGCGGTTATGACAGGTTCGGAAATATATATATGCCGCTCCGAAAACGGCGGCGCGGACTGGTCGCTTCCTTCGCCTGCAGGCATAAAAGGCAATGCCCATTCGTTGCGTGTCCTCAAAGACGGGCTTTTACTTATGACTTTTTCCTCACTTGAAAAGCCTTTCGGGATAAAGGCCAGGCTCAGCGAAGACGGCGGAAGATCATGGCCGGAGAGCAACAGTATAACGATTGACGACGATACACTTTCCAATGATTGCGGATGGGCACGTGCGATGCAGAACGACAACGGCGAAGTATTCGTAAGTTACTTCAAACATGTCACCAGGAAGGAAAGAGCAGTTATGGTGGCCCGTGTCGTGCTGTAAAAATAATTCAACCGGCATTTACAGCATTTATAGAATAATATATATTAAATCATGATACGCTTCTCGTAAATTTATTCAGGAGTTGATTGAATTGAATTTTAAGGAATTCGATTTTCGCATAAAAATCCCTTCAGGCTGCACTGACACCGTCGTCGTCTACATGAACGGCGGCATATTCGTGTCCAACCTCAACGATTTCAGGAACATGATGGATAACCAGAGGGAAAGCGAGGCGACGCACCTGATTCTGGATTGCAAACGTCTGGATTTTATCGGCAGCAGCGCCATCGGCTGCCTCGTCAACGCCAACGAAAACTTCAAAAAGCACGGCAAACGAATATGGCTGACATCCGTCAGTAACGAAATCATGGATGTATTCAGCACTCTCTCGATAGACTCGTTTTTCCTGATCTGTGACGACACCGACAAAGCCCTCGAAAAGATTCGAAGCGTCAAATAATACTTATCATTTTCATTATCCATAGTGCTTGTAATGAGAACACGGAAAGAGAACAGGTTATGAAAAAGTGGGATGTAGCCGTTGCGGGGGCGGGTGTGGCGGGATGTGTCGCGGCGAAAAGACTTGCTGAAAAGGGACATTCCGTGCTGCTCGTGGAAAAACGGTGCAGACAGGAGATGGGACACGACTGGTGGGACACAATCGAAGCGGGCATCTGCGAAAAGGTGGGCCTTGCGGAACCGAAGCCACCGGAACTGATGTCCGGTTTCAATTTTAGAATTTTCACTCCGCTTGGCGACACAGGCACCCGTGCAGAGATGAGCGATAGCGAGTGCAATGTCGACAGAAGACTTTTCGGCGAGAGAGTCATCGAGGCGGCAGAGCGGGCAGGCGCGCGATTTATGTTCGACACGGTTGTTGCCGGGCCTCTGTTCGACGGAGGAAAAGTCGCGGGTCTTAAAATACAGACAGGGGACGGCGGGGAGGAATATGTCGAAGCGAGAATAACAATCGATGCGTCGGGCGCGGGAGGTGTTTTGAGGTCTAAAATGCCGGAGAAGTACGGTTTCCCGAGACGCTTTCGCGGCGGCGACTGTGTAGCTACATGGCGCGAGATCAGAGAAGATACTTCCCGTGGCGGCAGAACGATACTTGTGTTAGGCAAGTACAATGGTGTGCAGTGGGTCAGCCGCGACAACGCCGGGCTTGTGGATGTGTTCGCATGTGTTCCGAATATTGCGGGCGCTGCGAATCCAAAGGATATTTGCGCCGAGCTGGTGCGTGATGAAGGTGGAATGGGGCGGGAAATTCTGCGGGCGGGACATGCGGCCCGTATTCCTGTGAGGAGGTCGTTCGATTCTTTTGTCGCGCCGGGGTTGATGCTTGTGGGCGACTGTGCGAGCATGGCCAACCCTCTGAACGGCTCGGGCGTTTCCTCCGCTATGGACGCGGCTGCATACGCGGCGGGCACTGCTCACGATGCGCTGCTCGCAAACAGTTTCGGCATCGCCGATCTGTGGGACTACAATGTGAAATATAAGCGCGAACGCGACATACGATTCGCACAGTTATATATACTGCAACAAACAATGTTTTCCGAATCCGCTGAGAATATTCATGCGTTGCTCAGCAGGGTGGTTTCGGACCCGGAAATGTTCTGGAAAATGGAACACATGTTGAACGCGGCTGGCGGGATAAAGATTCTGCCGAAGTTGCTGAAGATTGCGGACCGCCCGGCATATCTTGCTCGCATAACATTCGCTTTTGTGCTGGCAGGGATGGTCGACCGGCATTATCAACATTATCCACGCAGATATTCAGTGCGTGAATTTAATAAGTGGCGCAGGCGGGCGGAATGGATATTTAACCTTGTTCCACGTCCGGTTTATTATAAATAATCGGAATCTTTTCTGCGACATTATATTTTTCATTACCATCGAGCCGATCGCAAAATCCTGATTCCGCCGTGTCCGGCTGCAATCGTTCAGTCTCGCCACGAACATAATTTTGCAATTGGCTCCTCCGGCACTCGATTTAAAGTTATAATTACTGACAGAAGATCACAGGTACAAATTGGGATTACGGCGCTTAATTTGCTTCAAACAATGCGCCGACGCTTATCGGTAATATTATTTTATCCCGAAAATAACGGTCCGGGAGGCGGTATATATGCTGCATTTCAGAAGAATTATTGCGCTCACTGTTACTTTCTCTTTTTTCAGCTTGTTCGGAGGCAGGCTTGCTTTTGCCCTGCCGGATGCCGAAGAGTTGATCGCGGATATGCACAAAGCTGTGGCAGCACTCGATAGTTATTCATTCACGGTTCACAGGAAAGACCTCGACGATGAATTTGTGGAAAGTCGCAACAGGGAAGCTATGTCGAAATACAAGATAATCCTTGAACAACTCGAAAGACTGCATAAACGAAAAAAAATCGAACAAAACGAAATGGCCAAGGAATACAAGGAAAGTGTTTCCCGTTTTTTTTTCGTGAAGCCGTTTACCATAGAAATGATTATGAAAATATCCGATTTCCTGCCGTCTTTCCTCCAGAATTCCAAAGTGTCTTATAATCCTGAAACAAGTAAAAATCTGGTTTTTATGCGAACACCGGGGTTCGGCTTTTCTCTGAAAAATGATGTGACGACAGACTCGGGCATCCTGTTCAATACTACCTGGACATACGAAATGATCGAGATGGACTGTGCCCTCGCGAACGGCGGAGAAGCAGAAGTCACCGGCACGGAAGAATACAAAGATACGAATTATATTATTCTCGAAATACATTATCTGAAAGGCGATAAAGAGTGGGCTGTGGGATGTGGAGGCGACGATTACGATGTCCCCGAGGAGACTCATGTTCAACTGAACAGAGAACTGAAAATGGTGAGAGACAGGATGGAAAAGTATGCACCGGGTGATGTGGTATCCAAAATGTGGGTTGATCCCAAAAGCAAGCTTATTGTACGCAGAGAATTAACATACGGAGATTTGATCGCAACAAAATATGTGCTATCCGATATCGAACTGAATAACGTCGATCCCGAAAGGCTTATGAAACCGAAAACCAAAGCCGGAAAATCCGATAACGGCAAGTGATGCCCCGTGGCAAAGCCATGACCAAACGGTGTGCCGCCTGTATTGTTCTATGCGCATTCTCCGCCTCTCCCGGACGAAGTCCCGCGAAAGAATCGCGCGCGTCACGCCGCCGGTAATTGCGTTACTTTTGATTTATCCATTTTATCGAAGAGCCATAGAATGAACAGATATATTGCGACGATGATCACGATGCCGAGCAGGACGAAAGGAAGGGTCTTCGGCAGCAGGAACAGAGCTATGAGTACGCCCGGTATGCCTGCCGCGACAGGCTGTAGAACGGATTTGAAGGGGAATGCGAGGTTGTGCGAATATTTTGCGATGGTACACAGAGCGATGATGCCCGACCATGTCGATATTATCAGTCCTGCGAAGGCCCACTCGATGCTTTTGAAGTGAATGGTTGCCCATGAGGTGATCACAATGAGAAGCACAAGAACAGCCCCGAGCGCAATTGCAGCCGTAGCAGGTTTCTTGAGTCCTATGTACAGATGGATGATAACAAACAGCAGCGATGCGCCCGAACCGCCGAAAACGGACAACATACCGAGCGGCTGCATCACCGAAGCGGGGAACTCCGGTCCGTCCATCAACTCGATGATATTCCCGGCATAAGGGATAAACAGCAAAACAAATATGCCTATAA
This sequence comes from bacterium, assembly GCA_024278215.1. GTDB lineage: Bacteria > UBP15 > UBA6099 > UBA6099 > JAJRTR01 > JAJRTR01. The sequence continues at coordinate 24,983 of JAJRTR010000100.1, read as the reverse complement.
CGACAAACGATTGTTTGAGCGCGGAATTATAATAATGCTGCATGAGGTCGGGTCTGTTCTGGCTTTCAGCCTCCGACACCGCCGGGGCGAGCGCGAGTGCCACTCCCGCGAGAAGCATTGTTACCAGACCGAACATCATCGCCGTGCTGAAGTGTCCGATAGCCGATTCGCAAACCGCGGCTGTTGGGCCGAACAGCATATATTTCATCCCTACATAACGCACGATCACCGGAGCCATCTGCTGGACCATAGTCGTGCATATCATTGCGACGGCTGTGACACCCCCGAATTTCAGTATGCGGACATACAACCCATTGTTTGCTCCAAGTCTGAAAAGGCTCTTTACGTGAAATTTCCCAAGCCTGGCGAGCACTATCACGGAAACGATTAACGCCAGTGCGGAGCCGACGCCCTGTCCTCCGATGCCGAACACAACGTCCCACTGCGTCTCGCTGCCCAGTGTTTTCTGCGCGATCCATATAAGAAGAAACGTGCCGAAGAACACACCTATCGGAAAAATGAGGTTGGCCAGCGAAACAAGGTCCAGTCTCTGGAATCCGTTGAGCACTCCGCTCATGCCCCAGAAGAGGGCCGTAAAAGCAACAGAAACAACGAGGACAATCGCCAGGACCGCGTTTTCCCACTTCACGACGCCGGCCACGCCGAGCCCCAGCGCGACAAGCGTCACGATCGTCACATATCCTATCGCAAGCCTGAATATCAGCCCCATTCCATCCTGGATAAACTTGAGAGATTCATCGAACGACGTTTCATAGTGATACGACACGAATGTCATTATTGTCTGTGGAATAGCAAGTCCCGCAAGATTGGAGAGCATGAAGAAAAGAGAAATCACAGGGCCGAAGAGACCCATGTCCCTGTCGCCGAGCATGCGGGCTGTGAAGATCATCCACAGGGCCTGGAATATGCCACCTGCCAGCATGGCGCTCATCGCTATTATGCTTCCGGCTTCATGCCGTGCCTTCTTCTCGTCGTCTGTACTGCCGGCTGAAAAAACATCAGCCAGCTTCTTTTTCTTTTCTTCTGCCATCTATCGTTTTTCCGTTCGAGATTTTCGGTGTTAATATCTATGTCAGGCAACCGCAATATTGACCGCAGCCAAACGCGAGAAACTCCTGTTCAGTCTACAATAATCATTATGGTTTCGCAATTGGTTCATCTGAATTGCTTAAACAAAAACAGGTATGGAAAAGGGTTGGACACTTCAGATATAATAGGAACCATGAAACCCAACTACAAGCCAATAGTGGAGACATTCGACAGACTTGCCTCCGGTTATGCGTTCAGGGGCGGCATGGAAGAAGTAAACCGCATGACTCTCGCTCCGGTTGTCGCCGGATGGAAAGGCCGCATTCTCGACATCGGCTGCGGCGCGGGCACACTCATAGAAAAATACATACGGCCCGACATGCAGGAGGTCTATACAGTCGATTTTTCTATTGGAATGATTCATGAAACAAAAATGAGATTGCAGACTTACGCAGGCAGGAACCTGTTCATAGTGAACTCTGTCGCGCAGTCGCTTCCGTTCGCACGCGACAGTTTCGACGCGGCGCTTTCCGTCAACACACTGCACAATATGCCCGACTGGCCGGACATCCACCAGGCATTGGCGGAGATGGTGCGTGTGCTGAGGCCGCGCGGAAAGCTGCTTGTCGAGTTCCGGAACTCGAACAATCCGTACCGCCGCAGGCTATCAATAAAGTACGACAAGCCTTCGCTTCCACAAAAAGCTTTCACTTACAGTGAAATTGCTGTCGCCCTGGAGAAACTCGGATTCATCATAGAAGAAGGTATCCCACTCGCGGGAGAAACTGTTCATGCAAACTTCATCGGCAAAACACTGGAAAGATTGCGTAACATGAAAACTATGACAGTGCAGAACGCGCCAAGATTCGCAATACTGGCGACAAAAGGGCCGGGGTTCAGGTCTTTCCTCATAGGGGATCAGGTTCAGGTCTGACCCCATATCTCCCTGGTTTATAGCTGTTCACTGGTTGCCGTCATTGCTCGTGTCGGAATCGGAATCGCAATAGGGACAACCGCCGGGAGGTGGCCCCTGCGGGGCTTCCGACTGTGGCGCGGCAGGCGTGTGAATCACGTTGACGCCCAGGTCTTCAAGAGTAACTTCCGGATTATACACAAATGACGAAACAGTTTTTTTCAATCTGCCGCTGCCGCAGCTTTTACACTTTTTCGCAACTATTCTGCCGCTGCCCAGGCTCTCGACGAATTCATTCTTCGCACCGCATTTTCTGCAAACATACTCGTATATAGGCATCTCTGTGTCTCCAGACTCCGTATCAGGATTATGGTAAACTACGGCGAAATTGTAAAGCGTTGAATTTTCGGCGGCGCATTACAGGCAGCAACGCATTACATAAATTATGTTGCGGCATTGACTTAACAGGCCGGAACAATTTAGATTAACTACTGAATTTGTGCGTTTTTATAAAAGGTAGTGCCATGTCAACAAAGTCAGTTCGCAGCGAGGTCGATCGCATTTGTGAAATTTGCGGCTCTAACCGTTACATCGAATAATATACCGTGGAGACAATAATGAGAATAAATATTGAATCGAGCACAGGATTTGTAAAAGAAACATATCGAAAAATGGGGGAGCGGCTGGACCTGATTCGCAAATGCCTCGACAGGCCCCTGACTTTTGCGGAGAAGATAATGTTCGGGCACCTGGACGATCCGGCAAGCGCTGAATTGTCGCCCGGCGAAAGCTATATCAAATTGAGGCCGGACCGCGTCGCTATGCAGGACGCCACCGCACAGATGGCGATTCTCCAGTTTATGCAGAGCGGGCTGGACAGTGTTGCCGTGCCTTCTACAGTTCACTGCGATCACCTTATCAGGGCGCAGACGGGTGCGGATGAGGATATCGTCAGGGCAAAAGAAGAAAACCGGGAGGTCTATGACTTTCTGAAAGCCGCTTCTCAGAAATACGGTATCGGTTTCTGGCAGCCCGGTTCCGGCATCATTCACCAGATTGTCCTTGAGAACTATGCTTTCCCCGGCCTGTTGATGATAGGGACCGATTCTCATACGCCCAACGCGGGCGGCCTGGGCGCTTTCGCGGCAGGTGTCGGCGGGGCGGATGCTACGGACGTTATGGCCGGGTTGCCCTGGGAAGTACTACAGCCGAAGCTGACAGGGGTGAAGCTGACAGGTGCGCTGACGGGCTGGGCGGCTCCGAAAGATGTAATACTCTTTCTGGCGGGTCTGCTCACGGTCAAGGGCGGCACAAACAGGGTCGTCGAATACTTCGGCAGCGGCGTGAATTCCATAAGTTGCACCGGCAAGGCGACAATAACAAACATGGGCGCGGAGCTCGGCGCGACATGCTCGATATTTCCTTACGATTCCAGAATGGATACATACCTGCGAGCCACCGAGCGGAGCGGGCAGGCGGATATTATCAAGGACTATAAGCACCTGTTTACGGCAGACCCCGAGGTCGAAAAGAATCCTGAGAGATGCTACGATGAAATAGTGGAAATCAACCTCAGTGAACTCGAGCCGCACATTGTCGGTCCGCATACGCCGGACCTGGCGCGGCCTGTTTCCGGGTTTGCGAAGGAAGTGAAAGAAAAACAGTATCCACGGCTCACCGCGGCACTTCTCGGGAGCTGCACGAATTCCTCTTACGAGGACATCACAAGAGCCGCAGACGTGGCAAAGCAGGCACTGACACATGGCGCGAAGGCCCGCATCCCGTTTTTTGTGACGCCGGGTTCAGAAAGGGTGCGGGCGACTGTAATCAGGGACGGTCAGCTCGAGGCGCTCGAAGCCCTGGGCGGCGTTGTGCTTGCAAATGCCTGCGGTCCATGTATAGGCCAGTGGAAAAGGCTCGATGTGCCTGAAGGTGAAAGTAATTCTATAATTAATTCATTCAATCGAAACTTCCCGCGCAGAAACGACGGCAGCCCCGAGACACGGTCGTTCATCGCAGGCCCGGAGGTCGTCGTGGCTTATGCACTGGCAGGCTCTTTCGACATCAACCCGCTCACAGACGCAATCCCCGCCGGTGACAGCGGAAAGAAGTTCCGACTTTCACCACCGGCCAAAGCCCCGGAGGTGCCCGAAAAAGGGTTCGTAAATAAAGACAGGGGATATGTCGCACCGGCCGAAGACGGATCGGACATAACTATCGACATCGACCCCGGCAGCGAGCGACTGCAACTGCTCGAACCATTCGCGGCGTGGGACGGTAACGACTTCGAGAAGCTTCCGCTGCTGATAAAAGCCAAAGGCAAGTGCACGACCGACCACATCTCGCCGGCGGGCGCATGGCTTCGCTTCCGCGGACATCTCGACAATATCAGCGACAACATGCTCAACGGTGCCGTCAATGCGTTCTCCGGCGAAACCGGGCAGGGGCTGAACCTTGAGACAGGCTCGCGACAACCGGCGAATGAGCTTGCGCGCTACTATAAAAAACGAGGGCTCAGGTGGGTGATCGTCGGCGATGAAAATTACGGCGAAGGCAGCAGCCGGGAACACGCTGCGATGTCGCCACGCCTGCTGGGTTGCGCCGCTGTCATCGTGCGCAGTTTTGCCCGCATTCATGAATCCAACCTTAAGAAACAGGGGATACTTGCGCTCACTTTCTCGAACGCCGCGGACTACGAAAGGGTCCGGGAGGAAGACAGGATCAGTATCGACGGGCTGAAAGACCTCGCGCCCGGCAGGTCGCTGGCTGTGACGCTGCACCACAAAGACGGCTCGTCGGAGACTATCACCGTGGATCATACGCTCAACAAACAACAGATTGAATGGTTTAAAGCGGGGTCGGCCATAAACACAATTAAGCGCATGGTAATGTAATAACACTCTTAGCCGCCCTGCTGGGATTATTCCGAGGATTATTCGAAATAAAGAAATGAGTGATTGAAGAGGCAGGAACAAAGATGAAAGCAGTTGTGCAGAGAGTGAAAGCAGCATCGGTTTCAGTGGGCGGAGAAGAAAAAGGCCGCATAGGAGAGGGGTTGCTGGTGTTCCTGGGCGTTGAAGAGGGCGACAGTGAGGCGGAGTTGAACTGGATGCTGAAGAAGATAATAAACCTGAGGATATTTCAGGACGATGCGGGCAGGATGAACCTGTCGGCGCTCGATCGTGGATTCGAGGCGCTCGTGATATCGCAATTCACGCTGCTCGGGGACTGCCGCAGGGGCAACAGACCGAATTTCATGAAAGCTGCTTCTGCGGAAGAAGCGAAAAGAATGTACAAAACCTTCTGCGAGAGGGCGGCGGATAAACTTGATGTACAGACAGGTGTTTTCGGTGCGATGATGAATATCGTCGCCGAGAACGACGGCCCTGTTACAATCATTCTCGAAACACCGGAACGGCTGAAGTCATGAAGCCCCCGCGCGTTTCGCTACTGCAAGCAGTTGGCCGGGATAAGTACCGGATGCTTTGAGGCGGACAGGTTCCCAGCCAGTGCGTTTCAGCAGATAGCGCAGTGAGTCGTAGGAAAAAAGGCACAGGTGTGTCGGGGGCTTCCAGCCTATCCAGTTTTCATTGATTATCCGGACGAGCGGACTTAGCGGATTAGGGGTCGTCATCACAAGTGTTGCTCCCGGCTTCGCGAGTTTCGCCACATGTCTCATCACCTGCACCGGCTTCTCGACATGTTCGATAACTTCATACATAGTGATCAGGTCGAGGCTTGCGCGGGGCAGGCCCGAGTCAAGGATTCCGCATTGTTCGACATGAAGCCCCAGCTTTTCACGGCAAAAATTTACGGCGGTGGAAAAGGGTTCTATTCCGACGGCATCCCAGCCGCGCGCGCCACCCTCGAGAAGCATGTTGCCGTAAGCGCAGCCGATGTCGAGATACCTGCCCGGAGGCCGGGTGTGGTCCTCGATAAAGTTGAACTTTTTCTCTGTTTCGATATATGTAATCACCATTTCATCGGCAGGGTCGGGTATTCTGAATCCTTCCAGCTTGCGGTATTCTTCAGTCGTGTAAACACGTTCATAGAATTCCCTGAGCGACCTGCCTGTCGGCGCGGGGTCGAGATAGACAAGCTCGCAGTCCGCGCATAGCATAAACTTTCCTGTCCCGCCCAGCGGCATCGGAACACTGAGGTGCTCCGCCCTGTTGCCGGACCTGCACAGCGGACATTTTCCCACGGCTTCGTATTCGAATTTGAAATCTATCTCACTCATGATATTAGTGCTCCGATGTCATGTTGTCGATATTTATCATCAAGGAATCGAGACGCTCCGGATCTCTCACCGGGAAATCCGGGCTAAAGTGTTATCTTCATTCTACTGAGCCAATTGCAAAATTATGTTCGATGCGAGGTCGAACGAAATTTTGCAGAAACAGGGCGGAGGTGCAAAATCCCCGCAGGCGTACTCGCCGAGTACGTTGAGGAAGATTTTGTGCCGACAACGCTGCTGTTGACAATCGCAGCCGACCGTAGCCGAATCAGAATTTTGCAATTGGCTCTATTATATTATAGCCTGGATGAAAACACAGGGACTTTGTTTATGTCCCGACGCCTGTTGAGAATCTCATGGATTCAACAAATCTGTCGGTGAATGATTTCAGGGCGGATAATTCGATGTAGTGTATCTTATCAGCGAAGGCTTCGGCGGCGCGGAGAATGTCTTCGGAAAGAAGTGCTTCGAGCGCGCCGTCGAGTGCGGCATTGCCGACGAAAGAAATCTTTTCCGGAGCGACAGGCGGGAGCAGTCCGACGCGCAGCACACTCCCGGGCCGCAGATGGGTACCCAGCGCGCCGGCAAGATACACTTTGTCAATGTTGTCGAGCGATAGGTTTGCTTCTTCGAGAAGGAATTCGACACCGGCTCTTATCGCCCCCTTTGCGAGTTGCACTTCACGAACATCCTTCTGGGTCAAAACGATTGCGTTGCCTGTGGAACTGCTGTCCGAGGCGGTCAGCGTGTATTCCGTGTCCGGGCCGGCGGGGATGAGCCTGTCTGTCAACTCGACAGGCAGGTGGTCCGGTATCTCCGAGCCGAGCCTGCCCGATGGGTTTATGATGCCTTTTTCGAGCAAACCGGCGATCGAGTCGAGTAGCCCTGTGCCGCATAGACCGGCAGGAGGGGCGTTGTCGATTGTTTTTATATGGACTGTATCGTCGATGAGCACTTCTGAAATTGCGCCCGACCGCGCGGTTATTCCACATTTTATATGCGCCCCCTCGAGCGCCGGGCCTGCGGCGGCCGAACACGCATATATTGTATCGCCGATGGAAAGCAGTATCTCGGCGTTTGTTCCCAGGTCTATCAGCAGCCGTGTCGCGCCGCTTTCGTGCAGCCTCATTCTGAGACCGGCGGCAAGTGCGTCGGCTCCGATATATGCCGCCGCCGCGGGCAGAATGCTGAGTCGCGCGCCGCCGCCGATTTTTATTCCGATGTCGGACGCACGAAAATCAAGCAGCGTCGTCGTCGGTGCGATATAGGGCGCCGGTGCGATCCAGGCGGGATCAACACCAAGAAAAATGTGCGTCATCGTCGGATTCCCCACCAGCGTAAGCTTTCTTATTTCATCGGGACCGATGCCCGCCCCGGCTGCGGCATACTCTATTAACGATTGCACCTTGTCTATGACAAGCCTTCTGAGTTTTTCCAGTCCGTTCCGTTCCGTTTTAGCAAAATTTATTCGCGAAGCCACATCCGCGCCGTACATTCGCTGTGGATTCATCGACATGGCGGAAGCAACGATCTCTCCGGTCGATAGATCAGCGATAGAAACGCAGATCGAAGTAGTGCCGACATCTATCCCCGCGCCGAACGGACCGCCTGCCGCCGTTTCGGAAGTTACTTCCAAAAGCCTTCCGGCATCGACATAAGAAGTCACTTTGAAGTCGTTTTTTCTTATAATTTCCGCAAGTGCCGAAAGAGACCGGCGCGACAGTGATCCCGTCGCAGGGCAGGGCAGGGCATCTGTAATTCTTCTAAGGTCGGCACGTCTGTCCTGCCCGCCGGGCGGTGTGAGGTCGAGACCTATTGCCTTCAAAGCGCTATCGACAACGAAACCCGGCGCGGCTCTGAAAACAAAAGGGTAATCAGCAATATCAAGGTTTGCAGAAGGCGTTTCCACAGAGATTGTCGAATCCGACCAAAGTTTGCACAGGCACGCGAGCCGCACACCGGAATCCGCATCTTCAGCGGAAAGCAGGGCCTTCTCCAGTTCGGTAAGCGGGTCGGCCACACCCTCGACGCGAATTCTACATTTCCCACACTTGCCCCTGCCGCCGCATTCCGCCTGAATCCCGACACCGGCCTTCGCCAGCGCCCGGAACGCCGTGCCGCCCGCACGTACACGCACACTCTTCCCGCAACCTGGAAACTCAACCGTTATTTCTTCTGTCTTTTCCACAAAACCGCCGCTTTTAAAAAACAATGTCGAACAAACACACAACTATTCTAATGTAAAAACGCCTTTTCACACTATACCGTCCTTATTTCTATCATTAACTTGACTTGTGCGTTTTTCAAAATCAAGTGAGGATTTGAGGGACATGACTTGAATTTGCATCTCAATTCCGGATCGTATCTCCAGAAATACTACTACTGTCACGTCAGGCTTGTAATGTCGCTGGAAGTTTTTACACCCCATCTTACATCTTTTCTTTCTTGACATGGTACTGCCTTCTATAGAAAACGCAGAAGTTCAGTTATTAACACAAGAGCCAATTGCAAAATTCTGATTCTGCTGCGATCGGCTGCTATTGTCGATAGCTGTGTTGTCGGCGCAAAATCGTCCTCGACGTACTCTACAAGTACGCCTGCGAGGATTTTATACCTCCGCCTTGCTCTGAACAATTTCGCTCGACCTCGCTATGAACATAATTTTGCAATTGGCTCACAAGGCTATGAGTATTATTTGTTTTGGACATGTGTGTAATCGATTCATAGAATATCTCAAACAGTTAATGAGGAACAGCACACAACCATATAATATTTGAAAAGGCACTGGTAATGAAGGAAAATAAAACCATCGGCAAACTGCGCATCATCGGTACACTGCTGCTCACGGCAGTGATCGCTTTACATGCCGCACTGGCGGCATTCAGCTACTTTGTGCCTCGCTGGGTTGCGCTCGGTGTGCCGCTGGTTGTGGCGGGGGTTGTGTTTTTTGCTTACGGGCGCAGGCCGTGGCGGGCAGTTTGCGAAATGCTTTTCGCTCTGTGCATCATCAACATTCCGTTCGGCGCGGGTGGTTATCTTTACAGACCGTGGACGATAGCAGTTGCTTTCGCGGCAGTGGTTCTGCCGTCATGTGTCTTACTGTTTATGAAGAGGCGGTGGTGGCCGGTTTTTCGATGGTTGACGATACTGTCGGTCACGGCTGGATTCGCCGTATCAGTGCCTTTGAGAGGCGACGCGGGATTCAACCGTTGCGAGGCGCGGGGCAGCATCGCGGGGCAGGCGGATTTTTCGCTTCAAAGACTTCCTTCGCATAAAAACGCTTATGGCATTTATGTCGCTCCCGGCGGTTGTCCGGTGATCGCGTGTTACAGTATGGAAAGGAAAATCGGGGTCGTCGACTGCGCAGGCAGGGCCGACTATTACAAAGTGCGCGGCAATCCCCAGCAGATAGCGGCGGACCCGCGCCGAAACAGGGTTTACTTCCCGCTTCGCGGCACGAATCTCGTGGCTGTCGCAACGCTGAGACCTTTCGAGATTACAACTTATGCCGGGGTGCCCGGAGCACGGGGGCTGATCGGGGCGGACGTGGAGTATAAAACCGGAGACGTGGCGCTCACAGGCGAAATGAAGCACGAACTTTTTGTGATGTCGGGCGAAGACTACAGCCTGAAACGCCGGATTCCGCTGGGCGCGGGGGTCGCATATTCGGTGGCTGTCGATCAAAAACGCGGCTATGCTCTCGTTTCCGACTGGGCCGGACTGTATCTGCACCGTGTCGACCTCCGCGGCGGCGCGGTAAGCAAACTCCTGCTTCCACCTTCCGCGTTTAATGTCCGTGTGGACAGCTCCGCAGGTCTGGCTTACGTCTCGCGTCCGCTCAGTGGCCGCGTTGCCGTTGTCGATATAGAAAAAATGGTGATCGTGCGGCAATTGAAAGCAGGCTATGGAGTGCGCGACATTGCGCTCGATACGGCACGCGGCAAACTCGTGTGCGGCAACTATTTCGACGGGTCCGTCGATGTGCTCGACACGCGAACCGGCAGGCGGATAGAAAGATACAATGTCGGTCCTCTCGTGCGGGGTGTATCCATAGAGCGCGGCTCCGGGGACCCCGTAATTTCTTATACATGCGGACTTTTCAGGATAGCCCGGATTCCTCACAAAGAAATCCGGAAAATCGGGATAACGCCTATTCTACTGCGTTGCGGCGGCGATTCGGGATCGGTCGCATACTAACAGTATGCTCCCGCACCACTCACTTGCCGCGCCTTGTATTACAGGCATTCTCCTGATTTTGAGCCCGCATTGGTGAAATATGCAGGATAGTTGCGCGATAGCGACGGTATAACGCTTATGGTGGGTATGTACTTGACTCGACCAGGCCCGACACATTGCACTTAAATACGGTTGCAGAATGAAATCTCGCGCATTTTCGCGGGTTCGGTTGCTATTTGCCTTCGCGCGCGAACAGTGCGCCACGTTCGATGGCGGCTTTGTTCATGGGGATGAACTTAGCTTTTTTGCCGGTGAGGTAGGACTCGAGAGCCTTGCCGAGCGCGTCGATGGTGACGACGCCGGTTTTTTCGACGTAAGCGCCGAGTGCGGTCATGCTTGCGGCACGGTCCGCGCCCACTTCCACGGCGAGTTCCAGGCAGGGCATGAAGACGGCGTCCACGTCGTCGCGCTTTACGATCGACTTGTCCGCCATTGAAGTGTTGGCAATAATAAGGCCTTCCGGGCGCACCCAAGTGTTGAACTTTTCCAGAGACGGGCCGTTCATGGCGATGACGCTGAAGGGTCTGCCGGTAATCGGCGAACCGATGCGTTTGTCTGAGACGACAACCGTTGTGTTGGCCGTGCCGCCGCGCATCTCTACGCCGTAGGACGGCATCCATGTCACGTTCAGTCCCATTATCATTCCGGCCTGGGCCAGCATGTCGCCTATCAGCAATATGCCCTGCCCTCCGAATCCTGCCATTATCACATCGTGGTACATTGCCCGTTCCCTCTCTTACAGATAGTCGGCGGTGGTGCGTTCTTTGAGAATACCCAGCGGGAAATATGGTATCATTTCTTCTTCCACGCGCTTATTCGCAGTGACGGCGTCCATGCCCCAGTTGGTGGGACATGCCGAGAGTATCTCGACGAAGGTGAAGCCCATCTTGTCGATCTGCATCTTGAACGCTTTCTTGATCGCGCGTTTGGCGGCCATGATATTTTTCGGGGTATTGCACGCGACACGCGCTACGAATGCCGTGCCTTCGAGCGTGGCGAGCATCTCCGCCATTTTTATCGGGTAGCCCTCGCCCATGAACTCGCGTCCATAGGGCGATGTTGTCGTCTTCTGGCCCAGCAGTGTTGTCGGCGCCATCTGGCCGCCTGTCATCCCATATACCGTGTTGTTGACAAAAAGCACGGTGATGTGTTCGCCGCGGTTGGCTGCGTGGATGGTTTCCGCGATGCCGATTGCGGCGAGGTCGCCGTCGCCCTGGTATGTGAACACGACATGGTCGGGATGCACGCGGCTGACGCCTGTCGCCTCCGCGCAGGCGCGGCCATGAGGCGCTTCCAGCACGTCGATGTCAATGTAGTTGTAAAGAAACACGCCGCAACCGACACCGGCCACGCCGATGGTTTTCTCGCGCACGCCGAACTCGTCGATGGCTTCGGCCACCATCTTATGCACGTTGCCGTGGTTGCAGCCGGGGCAGAAGTGGAATCCGACATCCTTGAGCGATTCCGGTCTGCCGTACACTTTTTTCGGTTTGTCTTTTGCCTCTGTTGTCATATCAATATACCTTTTTTATTTCCGCAAGTATGTCGTCCGGTGTGGGGAGCCCGCCGCCGGGGCGGCCATAGAAATGCACGTCCGCCGCGCGGTCTACCGACACCTTCACGTCCTTGACCATCTGGCCAGTGTTCATCTCGATCACGAGGACTTTATTTATCGCTTCCGACGCTTTTCGGACGGCTTCTTCCGGGAATGGATAGATGGAAATCGGCCTGAGCAGTCCGACCTTGAGTCCCTCCGCGCGCGCCATCTCGATGCCGCTGAGCACCATGCGCGAGCACGATCCGAAGCTGACGATCATCAGCCTTGCGTCCTCAAGTTGCAGTTCTTCGTAATATGTGTCTTCTTTTTTCAGTTTTTCATACTTGTCGTAAAGTTTCCAGTTTTGCACTTCCATCTCGCCGTCGCCCAGAAAGAGGGATTTCACGAGTTGCGCGTCGCGTCCTTCGGCACCTGTGAGCGCCCATGGTTTTTCGGGCATCTCGATATCTTCGAGCGCGGGCCGCTCGCCGATCTCGACAGGTTCTTTCATCTGGCCCAGGATCGCGTCGGCCAGTACGATAGCAGGGTTTCGGTACTTGTCGGAGAGATCGAAAGCCAGTTTTGTGAGCGAAAACATCTCCTGTACAGACGAAGGCGCCAGGGCGATAGTATAGTAATCACCGTGTCCGCCGCCCGCGGTCACCTGCTTGTAGTCGCCCTGTGTGGCGGCGATACCGCCGAGGCCGGGGCCGATGCGCGACACATAGGCTATCACACCGGGCAGCTCCGAGCCCGCAAGGTACGAGATGCCCTCCTGCTTGAGCGAAATGCCGGGACCGGACGACGATGTCATCACACGCGCTCCCGCCGCGGACGCGCCCAGCAGCATGTTGATAGACGCCACTTCGCTTTCCGCCTGCAGAAACGTGCCGCCCACTTTCGGCAGTTCTCTCGAGAGGTATTCCGGTATATCGTTCTGCGGGGTGATCGGGTAGCCGAAATAAAAACGGCAACCGGCATGAATCGCACCTTCCGCTATCGCCTCCGCGCCTTTCATCATTCTTCTTTCCATGGTCACTGGTCCAAAAAAAGGTCTCACCCGCCGCGCCACGCATGGCAGGGTGGTGTGTCATTTGTAAACTTCTATAGCGCAGTCGGGGCATGTCTCCGCACAGAATTTGCAGCCCTTGCACTCGCCCTCACCGTCGACAAAACCCACCGGGTGATAGCCCAGCACGTTCAGTTCGTCCTCGACAATAACAAGCAGCGCCAGCTTGCAGTTCTGTATGCACAGGCCGCAGCCCTTGCACCTGTCTTTGTTGATTTTCACATAAGCCATCTTTACTGTTTCCCGCCCGATGGATTGAAATGCTCCCGCGGGAGCATCAGGAAAGAATAAAGGATGCCGCGCGATTTTTCAAGTCCGCAGGACACGCGACGCACCCTCTGTCGATCACGCCGACTGAATAGTGCCTGAACGAAAACCCGGCAGACCCCGACAACAACAGTAACGAAGCCGAACCGTTGCGCACCTGAATTTCCATCATATTTCTACCCAACCCCTGAGTCGGCAAATTCATTCGGCCATGATCAAAAATCTCTGAAGTCATCAAACTTTTCGTCGCTTGCTGATAGTCCTGTATCAGGTAAACGAGATAAAGGTGTTTTTCGACTTTTCATATCGCTGTGTGCGGGGCCGATGATATTATGAAAGGAACCAGTGGTTGCATTCGACATGGGGCCTTGATGCAGTGCAGGGGCAGGATTGCCGCCGGCGGCGAACTCATTTTGTCTTACTTTGAAGCTTCCGATAATTTTCGCGAGCTGCTCCGCCTGGGCCGAGAGTTCTTCGGCGGCACTTGCGGATTCTTCCGCGCTCGAAGCGTTTTTCTGGGTCACTGTGTCACTTTCGTTCATCGCGATGTTGACCTGTTCGATGCCGAGCGCCTGCTCCTTGGAAGCGGCAGCGATTTCGGCGATAAGATTATTGACCTTGTCGCCGCTTTCCTCGATCTCACGCAGTGATTCAGTTACTTCGTTTGCGATAAGCACGCCGTTTTCCGAATTATTAACGGATTCCTGGATCATATCAGTAGTGTCTTTCGCGGCTTCCGCGCTCCTCATGGCGAGGCTTCGCACCTCGTCGGCAACCACCGCGAACCCCTTGCCGGCTTCGCCCGCCCTGGCGGCTTCGACAGCGGCGTTCAGGGCGAGCAAGTTTGTCTGGAAAGCAATCTCGTCTATTGTTTTTACAATTGAAGCGGTCTCATCAGAGGATTTTCTGATCTTGCGGATAGCGTCATTCATGCGCGTCATGGCCCCGGCGCCTTTCTTTGTATTTTCAGAAGATTCCTTTGCCAGCACCTGTGCCATGGAAGCGTTTTCGGCATTCAGTTTTGTCATGCTCGACATCTCTTCGAGACTGCTGGACACCTCTTCCATCATGCTTGCCTGCTCGGAAGCGCCTTCGGCGACGTTCTGTGCCCCGCCGCTTATATCGTCGCTTGCGTTACGTATCTGCCACACGGCTTCCGTTACCTGCACAACCAGATCATGCAGGCTTTTCACGGTGGAGTTGATTTGCCCGGCAAGTTTCCCGACATCGTCATCCTTTTCGGCTTCCAGGGACTGCGTCAGGTCACCGTCGGCGACGGCTTCCATAACGCTGATCATTTTTCGAACACTTTTTTCGAGGTATTTACTGTTCGCCTCCATCTCGGCGCGCATCTTTTTGATGCTCTCGATATGTCTGACAATATTGTCGCGCATTATTTTGAGCGGATTGCCGAGTTCGTCGTTCTCGCTGCGGGGCGTATATTGCGCGTCGAGGTTTCCGGCGGCTATCTCGTTCGACGTCCTGACTATTTCCCTGAGCGAATCCACAGTTTCCGCCATAGAGTTTGCCAGCCGGCCTATCTCGTCGCCGGACCCTGCGCGTATTTCAAGGTCCATTATTCTGCCGTCCCTGATGTTTTCCGCCACTGCCTCGAGCTCTTTTATAGGATTTGTTATCTTGCGCCGGATGAAGAAAAACACGAATGCGCATACTATGAGAGAGACCGTTCCGAGAATATACTGGAGCATTTTCAGCATCTCACCTTTCGCCTCGGCATTTTTCACCATCATGCCGACAGCGGTGTTCATATTCTTAAGAACATCAATATTCAGTTTTGACACCTTCTCCCAGGAAGCCCTGAAAGCCTCCGAGCCGGCAGGCTCGCTGCGCATGACATCGACCTGCGCCATCAGTTCCGTCCACAACACGTTGACTTTATCGAGTTGTGCCGCAGTCACCGGGTCGCTCTCGACAGGGATGCTCGCAGTAATTCCGTTGGCCGGGTCGATGATGGCGTCACCGCCCTGAATCAGTTTTTTCAGCGAATCCTCGAACAGGAATCGGGTTTTCCCGGATTGTTTGGCCTCCATCTGTTTCCCCAGGCTGCCGGCCATCACATCCGACAGCGTCTCCTTGGTGAAACGCTGCGACAGCATCCGGTTCCTGCCCGCCACGTTGATCTTCACCGCGTCCGACTTCTGGAGCGAGAAAATCCACAGCACACCGGCTATATTGACAAACAGCAACGCGACGATGAGGCCGAACATGATACCGAGTGAGACTGCGATTCCGACGCCGCTTTTCACTTTCCGCGAGCTTGGCTTTTCGATTGTCATTTTCTTTACCCTCTTCTTAACTATTCTTGAGATTCCGTTTCGGACAAAGACTATGGGTTCACTCGTCTTTATCGCGAGAAAGTCCGTTTACAATCGCTACGGGATTTCTATTCTGACAAACAGAGACAGATAGCGTTTTGTTCCCCGGTGTGCTTTTGCGCGGGTTCAGTCATGTTTAGTTCGCGGATTGCTATGGTTGTTCATTGGAAGTATCGCGAGGCACTTAATCGAGCAGCAGTGCCAGTTGCACCGGCTGGTCTTCCACAATTATCTCCACATTTGTTGTTTCTTTTGTCGGATGTCTTTTGAGGAGTCCGGCCAGATCGAAGCTCGATATTTCATAAGGAGCGCCGATGTCGAACTCGGGGCCGGTGCCCGCGACAGCAGGCAGCAGATTCCCGCAAATCATGTTGAGGATCTCACCGACGGCATCATCGCTTTTGAGCGCGGCAGCCGGATCGTCTTCTTCAATGCCGAGCATATTAGCAGCAAACGAGCGTGCCAGCTCTTGCGGAATTGTGATTACAAGTAAGCCGGAAAATTCTCCATTGAAAGCGACGACAGCGGATAGCTCGACGCCGAAATGTCGTTCTTGCCGGGTTGTTTCATCGGGCGGATCGACCAGGGCGAAAGCGGCATCCTCGAATATTCGTTGCGCAGTTTCATAAAGGGTCTGTCGATACATTTTCCGTTGCCTCCGTGTCTATTCCGATTGCTTTGAAGATTACATCTCGCGCCTCTCCGGGATCGAATGGCTTCCTTATGAAGCCGCGGACACCTTTAATACTCAGCAGTTTATTGATTTTCGTGTCGCTGCCTTCTGTGGAAACGACAATGATGGGTATCTCGCGCATGACATCGTCGTCCCGCATTCGTTCTATCATTTCCGCACCGTCCATGACAGGCATATTCAGATCGGTGAAGACGAGATCGATCCAGTTGTTTCCCAGCGCATCGAGCCCGGCTCTGCCGTTATCCGCTTCGATGATCTCACCTACCGGCGCGCCTGACATGTTTATTACGCGGGCTATCATTTTGCGCATGATCCCGGAGTCGTCTACAAGCAGAATGTTCAACGCCATAATGAACTCCTCAAATCTCGAATGTTTTTTCTTTTGTCCTGACCGTCACGCGGCCCGAGGCGACTTCCAGGGCCATGTTTCTCCAGTGCTCACCGCCCGTGTCTTCACCACTGATGATAATACCGTTTTTCCAGAAGAACTTTTTCGCGATGATAATATTTCTTTTACCGATATTGAAGAAACCGTTTTTATCCGCCACCCTGGCGCCGCCCGCTATCTTCACCAGCATCCTGTTCTTTCGCGCGCCCCTGTCGAAGGCGGCTTTCAGAAGCGCCGCAAGGCCTGTATCTCCGTACATACATGGATTTATGGCAGCTTTATCCATGTTGTTTTTCGACACGGGCAACTGGAAGTGCAACATGCCGCCGACCCGGGCCTCGGGATCGAATATCGCCACACCGATACAAGAGCCGAGAGAACGTGTGGAAAGAGTATCCTCCGGGTTGCTCGTAACTTTCATTTCAGAAATGCCGACTTCGTGAGTCATTGCCGATTGCCCGCGCGCGTTGTTGTCATGCTGGAGAGAGCGCACGTCGTTTCGTCGTATTCAAAATCCTATCATCACTTGCATTCTTAACTCGTCGTTGTCCTCACTGCCGACAGCTTCCTGCTTCCAGAGATGATTGAGTTTGTAGAGAACATTTTTCCTGGCACGATAATTCAGTGCCAGAGTGTTCCATACGATATCTTTATTCGTCGTTGTGCTCATATCCGGGTCGTAGGTTTCATATCTCCAGAACAGTGTATATCTCGAATCGAAATCCCAGCCAAGCTGATGGAATACGCCATCGGCGCGGACGGAATTTATAGTGTCATCTTTCGACTTGAACCTGCCTTCGATAAACTCGGTCTTGTAGGTGAGTCTGCCGTATCTCGCACTGAGTCCGAATTGCTTCAGGCTTTTATCGTAGGGCGCGAAGCCCGGTGTGGCCATGATGGAGCTTTCTATCGGTGTCGCTGTTCCCGATTCCGACTGTGCGATGAAATAGGCAGCCTCGGGGGCCAGTTCGAGATTGCCGGTTCTGTACGAGCCGGAGACCCGCGCCACGAGTGCGTCCTGGTCGCCGGAGTCGAGGTTGTTCTTGCCGGAGCCGTTGAACGCGCCGAGTTCGAATGTCGTGCCACCGGCGAATTTGCGGGTGATTTTCAGACCGATGTCACGACCGTTCGACGGGCGGAACTGGTTGATGAACTGCGACCGGTCGATCAAGTCCGTAGCCTTCCCGCTGATAATTGATTCATGGCTGAGCGGCAGTTTGAACTGGCCGAACGAGACTGTGGTGCTGTCGGAATACCTGTAGTCGATCTCGGCGTCGAGAAGAATGGGCGCGGTGCGCTCGAAAGCGAATCCCATCTTGAACTTATAGTTCGGGTGTGGCGAACCATACGCAGTGAGCCGGGCCTGGCGAATCCTGAATGTATCGGTATTGCGCGTGACATCGTTTTCGCGCCAGTATGAAGCGAGGTGCATGAAGCCTTTAAGTTTAATATTGCTGGATACAATATTGACCGCCGGCTGTTCCTTTTCCGCCGGGGTGTCGATCTCGGCCGCTAGGACATCCGCTTCCTGATCTGTGATTACCTGTTTTTCGACCAGGAGCTTTAGTAGCCTGTCGACACGATCATCTTTCTGCGCCGCTGAAGCTGTCGTGAACACAAAAGCACATATTAAACTTGCGAAAAGCAATACAGCCGTGTTTCTGATACGCATTTGGAAAAAACCTCCAGTTTGAAATATGTATTGTGAAATCGCAGTTTGACCCCCGTTTCACAAAATGGTATCCACCCTTGAACAGGGTAAGGATATATTATTTAACCCGGATTTCTCACCAAGTAATCCGGAAAATCGCGACAATGCCATACTACGCCCGTTGCAGCGGCGATTCGGGATCGGTCACATACTATTCAGTATGCTCCATCACCATTCACTTGCCGGGCAGGTGCAGTATTACACGGTCGTCGGGCGGAAACCGCATCAGGTCAGAAATCACTGAAGTCATCGAAATCGCTGTCTTCGAGCGGAATAATCCTTTCCGGTTTCAACACGGCGTCGTTTTTCTTGATACATTCGCCGCCGCCGTCATACGCGATACCTTTTCCGGGAAGATTCAGCCCAACGGTGGGCGCTTCCGCGTCATGATTTGTTCCCGACAGAGAGGTCGCCGCGCCGCTTCCGCTTCCGGTATAGCTGTCGTTTCTGACTTTGAACCTCCCGATGATGTCCGCAAGTTGCTCGGCCTGGACCGATAGCTCTTCGGCGGCACTGGCCGATTCCTCGGCATCGGTTGTGTTTTGTTGAGTGACTCTGTCGTTTTCTGCTACAGCCCTGTTGACCTGTTCGATACCCAATGACTGCTCTTTGGAAGCTGCGGAGATTTCGTTGAGCAGATCGTTGACCTTCTCCGTGCTATGCGAGATTTCATCAAGGGATTTCGCCACTTCATCCGCTATGCGCACCCCGTTATCGGAGTTCCTGACCGAGCCTTTTATGAGTTCCGCCGTCTCCTTTGCCGCATCGGCGCTGCGCATTGCGAGGTTGCGGACCTCCTCGGCTACTACGGCGAATCCCTTGCCCGCCTCGCCCGCGCGAGCAGCTTCCACAGCGGCATTTAATGCCAGCAGGTTGGTCTGGAACGCTATTTCGTCGATTGTTTTCACAATGCCGGCGGTTTCATCGGCTGATTTCTTGATGTCGTGTATGGACTGATTCATCTTCTTCATGGCGTCTCCGCCGATTCTTGTAATGTCTATCGACTCCTGCGAAAGTGTCTTCGCCTGTGCCGCATGCTCAGCGTTCTGCCTGGTCATGCTGGACATTTCTTCGAGACTGCTGGAAATCTCTTCCAGAGCGCTCGCCTGCTCGGAAGCACCTTCAGCGACGCTCTGCGCGTTCGAACTGATCTGTGCTCCAACGGAATTTATCTGGACCACTGCGCCTGTCACCTGTCCCAGTATGTCTTCAAGGGTTTCCAGCGTGTTGTTTATCGCCGCAACAAGCCGCCCTATTTCATTGTTCTTATTATCCGCCCCGAGCCGTTGGGTGAGGTCACCGTCCGCAACCGATTCCATTACTTTGATTATTCGCGCCACATTGTCAGACAGATAGTTATTGTCCTTTTCTATCTCGGACTGCTTCCTTTTCGACTCCGTGATAAGCTCGACTATTTTCTGACGCATGATCTCCAGCGGCACAACCAGTTCGTCATCTCGGCCCTTCGGTTCGAATTCGGCATCGAAGTCGCCTTCTGCTATCCGCCCCGCCGCACCTACTATGTTCTTGAGGTTGTCTACCGTTTCAGAGAACGCATCGGATATCCTGCCTATCTCGTCGTCATCTTCTTTTTCAATATTGAGATTCATTATATGACCGTCTCGAATGTCTTCCGCCACTTTGCCGAATTTCTCTATTCTTCTCGTTGTCTTTCCTATGCTGAAATATATCAGTATCGAGATGATCAGAACGAATGCCGATATGCCGCCGCCCAGAAGAAGTTTGATTTCCAGCAGCTTTTTCACCGATTGCTTTTTCTTTTCCGCCAGGGTCTTCATCTGCCTGGAGACATCGAAGCTCATGAACATAACACCGACGGGATTTTTAGAGAAATCAAGTATGGGAAAGGCAGATAAATAATGGTCGCCCTTGAGAATTAAAACATTCTCCTTTGCGCCCTTTCGCAGAACATCGATATCAAGCACTTCCATGATGTGTTGTTTATCAGTCGCGGCTGAGAACACAAAAGCATCGTCGATAACCGGATATTTGGATTCGTCCTGAAGCCGTGTGGCGATGTCAAGCAGTTTCTTGTCCATAAACACGGCGAAAGCTTCTGTATTTTGAGATTTCATCATGTCGAGTATAGGATTGAATTGGTAAAGCACTTCATCGGACCCAAGGTGGTGTCCCTGCGCGTCCACAACCGGCGCAAGACCTCTGACCACAAAACCGCCTCTGCCCACTTCTATACCTGCCAGAGGTTTTTTGTTTCTGTTCACGTCTATCACGGTTTGCCTGAAGGTGGAGATGTCATCGGAAATATCGAGCTTCTTTCCATTACGTTTTGTCTGCCAGCCATCTCTCCACAGTCGAACAAGACTGCGCGCATTCGGGAGATGAAAATGCAACTGTAACGGTTCGTTCCCATTGTTGGCCGCGTAACCTTTCAGAAACGGTTTCAGGCTTTTGCGCAACATATTCCTCGCTTCACTGGTTCGCGGGTCCTCTTCATCGTCTATATTCCCCTGAAGAGCTACCGCGTATGCCTCCTGGACGGCGGGAACCTGCGAGAACAATGACGCTTCTTCAAGTGCTTTTTTCTCTATTTGTTTGAGAAATGTATTGTAGTCGACAGTCTTGCTGCGGAATTCATCTTCCACGGACTTTTGCTGATAAGTTTGTAATGACGAAATGTTGTCCGCAAAGATGTCGGAAAATATCTTCGAGAAAAGAAAAAAAGTGACGCCCGCGGCAAGCGTAACGCAGATTACCACGGGTAGCAATAACTTTGTTTTCAAGCTCATTCTTTTAAAACTCATTACACACCCTCCTTGTAAACCTTTCAGATATGTTGGCCTATTGTTGTCGTCAATCGGAGAAAACACCACTACAGGCATTCTGTCGTGATGAGCCTGTATCGCCCGATGGGAACAGGATCAGCAGGTAGGATCGCTCTCCATTTGTTTCCTGCTGAGTTCGGTCTGCCGGATTTGGGTTTTCACGGCGTGAAGCAGATCATCCATGCCGAATGGTTTTGTGAGGTATCGATTGGCACCCGAAGTGTAAGCATCCAGTATGGACCGTTGTTCTTCCTTTCCCGAGATAATCAGAATGGGTATGTGTGGATATTTGTCGTTATTCTTGATCTTTTTGCAAACCTCAAATCCATCCATACCGGGCATCATAATATCAAGGATGATAAGATCAGGAGTATCGCCGGTCGCTATGAGTTCATCGAGCAGCAGCAGTGCCTCTGCCCCGCGGGTGGCCTCGAAAACAATAAAACTTTCATCTTCGAGCAACTCACGCATAATGATTCTCAAATCATCTTCATCGTCGACAATCATAACTCTCATGCTCATTATTGCACCGTTTCGAACAACTTATGTCTCATTTCCCATATTTCAGCAACCAGACTTGCAGACCTTTGATTTTCTGCCGAAATTCATGTGGTATGATCCTGTTCTCCGATTCAAGCCCCCGGATATGAAGGCTATTATCTGTTAATAATCCATGAAATCTTCGAAGTCGCCGTCGTCGAGCGGGATTATCTGCTCGGGTGTTGCCGCTACAGAACTTTTGGGTCTGTTTTTCCCGTTATTTCCCTGAGCGACAGCCCTGTTGACGGAACTACGCACCGCAGGCGTGCCCGTCGCATACTGTGGGGCGTCCGGAAGCGAGGCAGCCGCGCTGTTGCCGAAGCGTGACGCGCTGTTTCGCCTTACTTTGAAGTTGCCGACGATCTCCGCAAGCTGCGCCGCCTGGGCGGAAAGTTCTTCCGCGGCACTTGCAGACTCTTCAGCGTTTGTAGTGTTCTGCTGTGTGACCTTATCGTTTTCGGATACCGCCACGTTGACCTGTTCGATCCCCTGCGACTGCTCTTTCGACGCCGCTGATATTTCATTGAGCAGGTCGTTGACCTTCTCCGCGCCCCGGGCAATTTCATCAAGTGATTGTGCGACTTCGTCCGCTATCCGGACACCGTTGTCGGAGTTTTTCACGGACCCCTTTATAAGCTCGGATGTTTCTTTGGCCGCGTCGGCGCTGCGCATCGCGAGGTTGCGAACTTCTTCGGCGACCACGGCGAAGCCCTTGCCGGCTTCTCCGGCGCGGGCCGCTTCCACAGCGGCGTTCAGCGCCAGCAGGTTGGTCTGGAACGCTATCTCGTCGATTGTTTTTACAATACCGGCAGTTTCATCGGACGACTTCTTGATGTCCTGGATAGCCTGGTTCATCTTTCTCATGGAGTCGCTGCCCTTGGCCGTGTTGTCCATGGACTCCTGTGAAAGAGTCTTTGCCTGTGCCGCGTGCTCCGCGTTCTGCTTTGTCATGCTGGACATTTCTTCGAGGCTGCTGGAGATTTCCTCCATCGTGCTGGCCTGCTCGGTGGCGCCCTCGGCGACATTCTGTGAACTCGCGCTTATCTGCACACCGGCGGAATTTATCTGCGAGACCGCGTCCGACACCTGGGAGACCATGTTGTTGAGATTCGCCAGCGCGTCGTTCAGGTTCATGCTTATCTCTTTATATGCTCCCCTGTACGTGCCTGTTATGCCTTTTGTGAGGTCGCCGTTCGAGAGGCCCCGGCAGACGATGTTGATCTCCTGTATCACATTGCCGAGTTCCTGCATGGCTCTGTTAATATTTGTGGCGATCATCTTATAATCGCCCTGGTATTCGCCGTCCAGCCGTTTGTTCAGTTCTCCCGCCGCCATGCCTTTGGACACTTCTATTATGTCGTTAAGAACGTTCTTTCTTTCCGTGATGTCCAGTATGAACTCTATCCCGCCGATAATATTACCCGATGTATCCTTGATGGGCGCTCCGGTGTACTCGGTCGTGATTTCCTTTCCACCCTGCACTGTTTTTGACTCTCCGGAAACAACTATATCCTGCTCCATGGCCTGCCGGACACGGCATTCCGGCGTATTGCAATGGGGCGTGTTAAACTGTTCGTGGCATTTGCAGTCCACCAGGTCGCCCTGGCTTTTGCCCAGTATATTCGCCGCTGCTATATTCGCATACTTGATGTTGTAGTCTCTGTCTATCGCAATTAAAGGCGTGGGCAGATTCTGGATGTATTCCACCTTTTCAGCGGCTTCCGCCAGGGCCTCTTTGATCGGGCCCATTACCGACTTCACTATCATCCGGGTGAAGAAAAAGCCCAGGACGACAGCGAAGAGGACACCGACGATGACGCCTATGATGAGAATCCTCACGGTTGTGGCTATCGTGTTGCCGGCGTCGTTGTTGGCGGTGTCGATCTTTTGTCTTGCCGAATCTCCCACTTTACCGATAATGTCGATCATTTGTTCGCCGATACTATCGGCTTTGACATTCAGTTCGGAAAGCTGGCCTGTCAGTTCCGCCATTCGCGGATCAACCGTGGACTCTTTAATTTTCTTCCTCAGAGAAAATTCTTTTTGTTTCGCTTCGTACATCTCCCGGGCCAGTGGTTGAAATTTATCATTATGGAATCTGTCGGCTTCCATGACGACATTCTTCATATCCTGGCTTTCCGAAGTGTAAATCGCTCCTTCGTCGGTTACTTTGTCCTCCAGAATCGTCTTTCCGGATGTGTCGAAGTCATTTACTATGCTCTCGTGTTCTTTCCAGACCGCATCAAGGGATTCCCTGTCTTCCGCGTCCATCAATTTCATAAGTACGTGCATGTCCTTTGAGACATCAAACTTCATCTCCATAGCGGCGTCCACAAGCGGGGCCGTTCGTATCACGTTATCGAAGTCGTGTTCAATAAATTTCACATACCTGAACCCCATCAGCCCGACAACGAGCGTTATAACAGACAGGCTCAGGAAACCGGCCACCAGCTTTATTCCTATTGATTTTTCCGTATTCATTTTTTTCCATCTCCTTTAATATTGTTTTTCGATCTCTTCCGGCCGATAATTTGAGTTCATTCGCCGCTCGCGCCATTTGCTATCACAGCTATTTCGTCCGCGCTCAGTACTTTCGCAATATCCAGCAGGATTATCACTCTGCTGCCCGACTTGCCGATCCCGAGTATGAATTCAGTATTGACTTTCACGCCGAAAGACGGGGCCTCTTCTATCTGGCTTTCAGATATATTCACTACTTCGGAAACCCTATCCACAACTGTTCCCATCAGCATTCCGTCCAGGTCCACGACAATGATGCACGTATGATCCGTGTCGTCGACGCTCTCCATGCCGAACTTGAGGCGCAGGTCCATCACCGGGATCACCTTCCCGCGCAGATTGATCACGCCGCGCACGAACTCCGGCATCCTGGGCACGCGTGTTATCTTCATCAGCCCGATGATCTCACGAACCTTGAGAATTTCAAGTCCGTATTCCTCTTCGCCCAGGGCGAACGTCAGGTATTTATCAATACTTTCTTCCGTCGCGGTCTGCGATCCGGTTTCTTCTGTTGCAGTTGACATTTCCTATTCCTTCCTTAGAGCCAATTGCAAAATTCTGATTCTGCTGCGGTCGGCTGCTATTGTCCATAGCTGCGTTGTCGGCATAAAATCGTCCTCGACGTACTCTACAAGTACGCCTGCGAGGATTTTGCACCTCCGCCTTGCTCTGAACAATTTC
>JAJRTR010000099.1 GCA_024278215.1 bacterium | reverse complement strand
CTGTGGTTTGCAGGGAGTCGTCGCTCAGGTACAATTACCGATGATGCGAGCCATAGCCCGTGAGAACTGTGGTTTGCAGGGAGTCGTCGCTCAGGTACAATTAGCACATTATTTTTGTTTGTCAAGACATATACTGTGGTTTGCAGGGAGTCGTCGCTCAGGTACAATTATATTAACAAGTTTCCCATTCTGATAATATACTGTGGTTTGCAGGGAGTCGTCGCTCAGGTACAATTTCGAGCCCCGGCGGGGATATAAACAAAAAACTGTGGTTTGCAGGGAGTCGTCGCTCAGGTACAATGAATTTTCAGCAGGGCGTTCTGGGCGTCATACTGTGGTTTGCAGGGAGTCGTCGCTCAGGTACAATAGACCCGCAAAGGGAATAGTATTTAAGGGGGTTTTTGATAATATCGAGTTAAAAAAGCACGAGTTGGGTGGGCGCTTTCTCGACCTTTCCCCTCGTTTTTCCAAAGTAGACTTCCATTTTTCCGAACTGCCTGTCGGTGACGGCGAGTATCCGCACCTGTCCTTCGTGCGGCAGTGCGGCTTTGATGCGGCGGTGATATTTCTTCGCCGATTCTTCTGTCGCGCAGAACCTGACATAGATAGAAAATTGCAACATCATGAATCCTTCGCCTAGCAGGGTTTTGCGAAACTGCGTGTATTCCCTCCTCGCTTCTTTCGAGTCCACTGGCAGGTCGAACATTGTGAACAGCCACATCGTTTTGTACTCCGATACTACTGGTCTCATTTTTATCTTCCATACTCTGCAAACTTTATTGACGCTGATTACGCTGATAAATACGTACAAAACTTGCTGATTGTCTTATTCTCAATACCTGAAAAGTTTTGAAAGATTCTTAAGAAGACTTCTTCAGAAGTTGTCTTAAGCCGCCGGAGGCTCGGCGAAGCAGAAATCATTATTCTCTTTTGCCGTTTTTGTCTTTTTTTAATGCTTTCCCTTCTATATCCAGGATTCAGATAAATCGTTCCGGCAGCGATATGTTTTTACGTTTACCCGCGAATACTTCAACAAGGCTGAAGGCGATTTTGTTGAGTACATCGAAAATGGTGCGTTCTTCTTTTTTGTAGAGGATTCGAGTGTCGGTTAGAGACCGGATGAGGGTTGCGCGCGCGTTCGAGTCGAGGGCGGGTTCGAGGTCCATTTCCCAGTAGAGGTTGATGGAGGCGCGGTCGACGATGGGGCGGAAGGGCTCCATGAGGTCGGAGGCGAGGCAGAAGGTGTCGTAGCGGTTGTGGTGGTGGAGGCCGAGAGAGGGGTGGAGGCCGGCGGCGCAGACGGCACGTGCGGTGATGGCGCGAAGGATGGTGTAGCCGTAGTTGAGAAAGATGTTGGGGCCGCCGCCGTCGCGGTGTCTGCGGAATTGTGGATTATTGAAAAGAGCGGGCCAGTAGGCGCGTGCGGCCTGCGCTTCGATGCCGTCGCTGTCGCCGGATTTAACGCGCTCGGCGAGTGAGGCGAGTCTGAAGTCTTTCCCGCGAACCTCTCTGAGCAGCCTGGCCTGTGCCCGGACTTTTGCTTTGATGATTTTCTGCCAGGCTCTTTTCTTTACAGGCAGTTGCGCGGCGGCCTGTGCGGCGAATCTCTCCGTCTGTATGAAATTTGCGGCAAGTGGCAGCATCATGGCGGAAGGAGTGAATCTGTCGTCGCAGACGACGAGGATAGCGCCCGCGGCGGCAAGATCGGAGACGGCCGCCCTGCTGAAAGTGATGTGCGGATGCGCGGCGACTACGGCGGCTATCTCCTCGAAGGGGATAGTAGTTTCGGCGGGTGGCGGGTTTGCCGGGTCGTGTGCGCGTGCGCCGCGCGGTCGCGGCTTCAAGGTGTCGGCGTCTTTCTTCGTGACAGCGAGCAGAGCTCCTTTTGTGGAAAGATGCACAGCGGTTTCCGTGATGTCGATCACTCGCTCAATCATTAGCCGGGATCACCTCCCCGAGCGGCGTAACGTTTACCTTCCGGCAGCCGTCCCTTTTAAGAACTGAAACCGATGGCCAATACATATCTTCTTTGCCGATTTCTTTCTTGGGCCGTGCGTCGTTGATCCTGACGCATGTTAACATTCCGCCTCCCTGTATTGTCACAGTGCGCACCCTGTAGAGGCAGGAGAGATCGTCCTTGCCATTTTCGTCCAGCAATTCGATGTCGTCGTGGCCGATGCGGATGATGTCGCCACCACAGAGTGAGAACAGGAATCTGCCGTTTTTGAACCTGGGGTCTTCGCCGGGCTCACGATCTACGACAGGCGCTTTACGGCGCAGGCGGTCCATCGCTTCAAGGGTGGAAACGATGCGGCCGACCCATTTGGTTTTGTTCTTTTTCGCGGGTACCTCGAATATTTCGATATGGTGGTTGGACGAAGTAACGACGTTTCTGCCTTTAATGCCTTTGCCGATCTTTGTTATTGTTTTTTTAACACTTACCTTGACGCTGTGAATCGGTATTATTCTTCCGTCTTTTGTCTCGAAGAATGGGTGGTTGGCGGGGTCTTTGAAGACTTGCGCGGGATTGCCGCCGCCGAGCGCGTCGATGACTTTTTCTTTGACGACAGGGTCCACGATATCCTTAATCATCTTCTGAGTAAGGTTTTCGATCTTTTTGCGGATATGCACACATTGTTCGCCGTCTTCGTCTGTGTGGATTTTGCTGTAAATAGTCTCTTTGTGCAGGGCTTTGTTGACTTTGCGCTGCGGAGCGTGAGAGGTGATAACGGATTTAACGGCGGTGCTTATGTCATATTTGAAGCCGGGCCACGGCTCGGAAATAATGGCGGGGTCGAAGTTCTTCACGGCATGTTTTTTCTCGGCCTGTTCGGCGGCGTCGCCGAGCAGTTTTACAGTGGCGGGTTCGGCGAGCGCGACGCAGACGGCGTCGATGGCATGGTGGCGATGGTCTTCGCGGGTTTTCGCCGGGCCGGGCGCGAGCACGGAGTTGAGGCCGTGGAGATTACGCAGGAAGAAGGTGACGCCGCCGGAAGATGCCTGGACGCGGCGGCGGCCTTCGAGATCGTAGCCCTCGCTGCCGGAAGCGTAAAGAAGCCCGAGATAGCGCATAGCGAGTTTCGATGCGTAGCGCGTGTCGTTGAGCTGTCTGCTGGTGAAGTCGGAGAGATCGACTTTTTTTGTCTGGAACTTGCGAAGTTTCGCCTGTCTGGCATCCCCTTTGAATTTCTTGACGCGGTTTATGATCCCGTCCCATTTGTCGGTGTCGCCGTAGGCTTCCCAGGGGGTCTGATTGCGTTTGACATTTCTGTTTTCCTCGTGATAGCAGAGCGTCTTGTTGAGAAACGAGTTGTCGAGGCTGCGGCTGAAAGGGATTATGTGTTCTATGTCGAACTGCGGCTCGACAAAGAGAGAGCGGAACCCCATCTGTTTGCCGGTGTAAGGGCATATCATGCCGCATTCTTCGGCGAGCTGCCATTTTTCTATGTCCGAGCGTTTGATGTCCCAGTTGCTCCAGTATTTTGCGGATTCCTCCTCGAGTTTTTTCTTTATTCGTTTTCTGTTTCCCCGTCTCTTATTATTCGCGTCGAAAACAGCTTTTCTCTTTTTGCGGTTTTGTTTGAGGTTGCGTGCGAGTTCGACACGGATAATGTCGGGTTTGCCGTGTTTGCGGACAATCGCGTTGACGACCTTGCGCAGCTCGGTGAGAGTGCGGCGCACAGCGGGATTGTTCACATCGGGAGTGAGCCGCGAGTATTGAGAAGGCAGAAAGTCGAGGGGTTTATCAGTCGCGCGGGGATAAATCTCCTTTACGGCGGTCGAGTATGAAACACCTTTTTCGAGCAGTGGAACGAGTTTTTCGAGAGCGGCGCGAGAAAGAGCGATATATCCTTCTTCAAGCAATACTTTTGCGAATTCTTCTGCTTTTTCCGCTGTAAGTCCCCAGCGTTCGACGGCAACTTTTTTTCTTGCTTCGTGTTTTCTTATGGAACGGATGTCGTGAATTATTTTTTCTTTCGTTGCATCAGGATAAGCACGCCAGAGTTCCTTGCCGAAGATGCGGGCGAGTTTGGCGGAAGTCCTGTTGCCGTAAATTTCTCCCTTTTCGCCTTTTTCGCCGGACAATTCGAAATTGAATTTGAATTTCTGTAGATTGAGTTTTTTTCTAAGTGCAGTGAATTTCATTGTGCCCGTGAATTCGAGGACATCGAGCGCGGCGGCGCGTTCCGCCTCTGTAAGCGGTCTTGATATTCCTTCCGGTGAAACGACGCGCAGGTCATTAACCCGCTGAAGGAGCCGGAAACGCTGGGAAATGAGCAGTGCGAGCGGAGCGCGGCGCCGGTTCTCGAACTCACATTTGCCGATGGAGCCGCTGTTGCTTTTCAAGGGGCGCTGAAAGAAGATTGCGAGATGTATTTCGCGTCTTGCCTCGTCTGTGAATATTTCAGGATGATGCCTGCTCTGCGTATCCCATATCGAGTTGAACTCGGCGAGGACCATATCGCGGCCCAGGTATCGCTGCCTGATGCGTTTTTCGCGGGGGTCGAGTTTCGAGAAGTATTCGCCGAGCGTGCGCACGCCGCATTCTTTCATCTTTTCTTTTAGTTCACCGATGCTTTTTTCGACAATCTTGTTTTCTTTCTCTGCCTCTTTGGACTCGACTTTGCGGTTGGAGAGATAGCCGCGCCGCTGAGCGAGGTGATAGAGAGCGCGTCCTGTTGCGTGTGGGTTCTGCTCGTTGTCGAGTGCGCGCGTCCGCAGTATATAGGGAATCAGCGCCGGGTCGGGGATGCCGAGCGACAGGTCCGAATCGAGTTTGTCAAAAAATGCCCTGGTCGATTCCGGGGTCGAGAGATCCCCCTGTGGCAGCAGGCCATAATGCTGAAGTTTCGCCGCCAGCAGAGACATGCGGCGGGCGCGGCGAGCGAGCTGTCGGCGGTGGAGCCTGGCCTCGCGACGGGCGGTGGCACGTGATTTGTCTTTACCTGAATCAATGTCATCATCGACACCGGCTTCGAAGACCCTGACACCGATGTCGATGAGCTTTTTGAAACCGCCACTATCCTTTTCGATCAGTGCCCATCCGATGGAATTAGGGCCCATATCCAGTCCGAGAATTTTTTCCACGTTATTACCTTGATTGTTATTCATAATTATCCCCTTGACAATTTATTGAAATATTGATATTCTATGCACATATTGTATCTGAGCGACGATTACCTTGCAACTCACAGCAAGACTTTTCAGTCGCGGGCAATGCTTGAGGAATCAAGCATCCTGACGCGCTACCTGAAGCGCGTCTTTCAGTTTGGGGGAATGTTTTCTTTTTGCCTGATTACCTCTGAGTGGAGTCCGAGAGATTCTATCCGTTCTATTCATCGGGTATTTCATGTAAACTGTTCACAGAGTCGGCAGTTACGATGTATTATGGGCATTCTTCCGGTTTTTCACCCGCATTTGTGAAATATGCGGGTTACTGTTGTCGTGTACGGTTTACCAATACATAATCAATGAGAGAAACACTTTATGGCGAGAACGAAAAAAGAAATTGAAGAAGACATCAGAAAGACAGCGTTGGAACTCGAAGACGCGAAGCTGAGGATGCCGGCTCACACGGTCAGGCCGCATCAGCTCATGGCGCTCGAAGAACTCGAGGACAGACTCGACGAATTAAAGTCCGAACTCGAGTCGTTGCGATAACCCCGATACTGCTTGCTTTAGAGCACGAAGCGTTTTGGAGTGCGGTTATCCCGGATTTCTCACAAAGAACTCCGGGGAATATGCGGGTTATTCGGCAGGGACAGTGGTTGTACCTGTGGCAGGCGTTGCCGACGGTGCCGGTGCCGCCGGTTCGGGCGGAGGCGGAGCGGGGTCGGCGCAGCAGCGGAACCCGAAGTATGGTTCACGCGCTGTCGGCTCGGCCCAGGTGGAATTACCGCAAGACAACATGCGGTCGCGTGAGGCCGCGCCGCCGCGCACAACTCGATATCTGTTGTGATATTCCCCGGATGTCCATTCCCATACGTTACCGTATATTTCGGAGACACCTTCCGAGGTGTCGCATTCGGGGCGGTCGCCGGAAGGGTATGGAGCGCGGCTGCGGAAGATGTCGAGCCCGGCATTGCAGTCCGAGGGACTTATGTCTTTGAGCGCTTCATGGTTATAAAGACATTTCGGGCCGAGGCAGGCACGCGCCCACTCGAGCTGTGTGCATAGTCTTTTGCCTTCGGCGCGACAGGCGGCGGCGGCTTCAGGATATGAGATGTTCATAGCGGGGACAGCATCTTTCCTGTTGGGGTATTCGTATTTATCGATGCAGAAAATACCCTCGATAAAGACCATGTCGCCGGGGCATGTATCGACCATATATTTCATGAAAATTTTCCGGAAGGCCTTGAACCAGTCGGGGTGTATAATCGCGCCTTTCGACTCGATTTTGAAAATCCCGGCATCAATGGTGGCGAGTTTGCTTTTGAGCAAATTCGCTTTTGCGCCGTCGTGCTGTTTTTCAGCCGATTCCAGTGCGGAAACAACGACGGCTCTTCGACGTTTGAGTTCTGCCGCCTTTTGTTGCGCAACAGCGATTTCCGACACGAATGCGTCGAGCTCGCCGAGCAACCCTTCGAAGTCGGGGGGGCAGGTGCGTGTCTCGTATCTGGCGATGATGGAATCGAGGCGGGCAATAAAAACCTGTGATGCCGTGTTCCACTCGGCAAGATCGGTGGAAAGCACTTTGAGTTCTGATATCAGGGCGTTCATCCTGTTGTCGGGAATATCATTCTTGTTTGATGTTTGTGAAAAAGCAATAGCGGGTAAAAAAAACAATAGAAACGCGGATAATATGAGTGGATGTCTAAACATTATTTTCTGCCGCCCTTTATAGCGAATGTGCGGGACAACGGTCGCAGGAAAAGATGTCGAAAAACCGGAAGAAGAGAACCCTGTCACTCCGAAAACAATGAAAAACGGTGGAACGAAAAACCCCTTCACCCCTGATAAAAACGCCAATGCCTGCGGTCGGCCCGTTGTCAGGAAATGTCGGAAGGCATTATAACAGAGTTTTTTTCTTTTGACTATCAGGAACTTCGATAAAATTGATCGTGCAGTCGATATTGTGGCGAAAACAAGAAATTTCACTTGCAGCGTTTACAGACGGATATTATTATAAAATGGAAACAGGCGGCTTACAATAATGGCTGATAATGAAATTGACAGGCTCCTGAAAGAATCAAATGTCAGGGGATATGTAAATTATGATGATATAGTGGATATCATCTGTCTCGACGAAAGCCTGCACGAGGTCGATGTCGAGGACATCATGAATAAGTTCATCGCCAAAGGGATAAAGATCATCGACGAAAACGGAAAACCGCTTATATACGGTGACGATGAAAAACCCGAATTGAAGCCGCCGGTGATAGAAGCCGACGCGCCGATAGATGATTCCATCCAACTGTACATGAAAGATGTGGGCCGCGTGTCGCTCCTGACCCATGAAGAAGAGATCGAACTGGCCAAACGCATCGAGCTGGGCGACGAAACGGCACAGGCAAAGCTGATAGAAGCGAATCTCAGGCTGGTTGTCTCCATCGCAAAGAAATACGTCGGCCACGTCGACATGTCGTTTCTCGACCTGATCCAGGAAGGCAACCTCGGTCTTATGCGCGCCGTCGAGAAATACGACTACCGCAAAGGCACCCGCTTCAGCACCTATGCTACATGGTGGATACGCCAGAGCATCATCCGCGGCATCGCAGATCAGGGCGCGACGATCCGCAAACCCATCCACATGGCCGACGCCATACGCAGACTCATAAAAACCTCGCGTCAACTCAGCCAGGAGCTGGGTCGCGAAGCCACAGGTGCCGAACTCTCGAAACACACCGACATGCCCGAGAGCAAAATCAGGGAAATGATCAAAATATCCAAAGTTCCCATCTCGCTCGACACATCAGTCGGCGACGACGAGGACAGCCATCTCATAGACTTCATCGAGGACAAGCGCAGCCCGCGCACCGACGAATGCGCTTCCTACACCGCACTCAAGGATGAGATACGCCAGATGCTCAGCACCATCGGTTTCCGCGAAAGGCGCGTGCTCGAACTCCGGTTCGGCCTCATCGACGGCCACCCGCGCACACTCGAAGTCGTCGGCAACGAATTCGGTGTCACCCGCGAGCGCATCAGGCAGATCGAAGCCAAAGCGCTGCGCAAGCTCAAACACGCCTGCGCAACGAAAAAACTCAAACGCTTCCTCGAAGAATAACAAACACACACAGAGCCGATTGCAAAAAGCGCAGCGCGATACGCCGTGTCAGCCCCGATACCGGTCATGCTGTGCGAGCAGGGAACCCACTTGCCTTTCCGCCGGGAATCAACTCCCGTCCGCGAAAACGACAATAAATTGTCGCACTCCAAATTCAAGCCGATGTTATTGCCTCTTCGCTAATTGGTGTTGGTAGAGAAATATTGCGTGTCGGAGGCTAAACAGAGGTTTGCAAAGCCCCCCAATATCTGTCGCTTAAAGGGAAATAGAGCCTGAAAATCATGACAAATCCAGGCTTTCTATACATCATTAAAAAGCAGCTGAACGAAAACCTGTTCCTGATACAACCCGCTCCCTATGCGTATATGGCTGTTAATTTTTGGTCCAGACAGTCATCTGGGGGAATGGAATTTCAATGCCGGCCTTGTCCAGAGCGTATTTGATATTTTTATTGCAGCCGAAAAATACATTCCAGTAATTTTCTGTTTTGCACCATGCGCGTACTGTGAAGTTCACACTCGAATCGGCCAGTTCCACAACCTCCACAGTCGTTCCTCGCTCTTTCAACACATCCGGATGTTCGAGAAGCGTACTGGTTATTATTTCCTGCGCGGCTGTAATATCACTGTCGTAACTGATTCCAATCGACATATCGACACGTCTCGTGTCGTAACCGGTGATATTCTTGATCGTGTCGCCGAAAAGCTTCGCGTTAGGAATGATAACCTTCTGGTTGTCCAGAGTGGCAAGAACACAAGTCATGAGCCCTATTTCTTTAACAACGCCTAGCTCACCGCCTGCTTCAATAAGATCATCAAGCTTAAACGGTTTGAGAATGATCAGCATGATCCCGGAAGCAAAGTTCGAAAGCGACCCCTGAACCGCGAAGCCGATAGCGAAACCAGCGACCCCCAGACCCGCGATCATAGGCGCGATCTCGACCCCGAATTTCGCGAGCACTGCGAGTACCACCAGTATCCATAATACTGTCGATATTGCGGAAACCGTGAATCGACGCAGTGTGACATCAACATTCCTGGCACGCATTTTACGCCGTACTATTTCTCTTATCTTTCCTATCAAGACACTACCGATGAAAAATATTATTACTGCCCCTACGATCTTCATGCCATAATCCAATAAGAGTGCTGAAACATAACTTGTCATACCTTCGATATTCATCTGCGGTTATCCTCTCTGTGTTTTTCATGTCTGTACGAGAACCGTTGAATAATAATAATGAAAAGAGTAATAGTATCAATAACACTACTAAAAAAAATAATGAGTATTTTTTTTATGCATAAGATTACTACATTTATCAGGCATGGACACAGAACAATCAAGAACAAAGGAGTCAATAACAAACGGATAAACCGATCAAATTCCCGGGAAAGCTATTCTATGGAGCCAATTGCAAAATTCTGATTCTACTGCGGTCGGCTGCTATTGTCCATAGCTGCGTTGTCGGCGCGAAATCCTCCTAGATGTACTCTACAAGTACGCCTGCGAGGATTTTTCACCTCCGCCTTACTCTTAACAATTTCGCTCGATCTCGCTACAAACATGATTTTGCAATTAGCTCTATGATATTTCTAATGCACGGGGCGGGTGTGTGCCGGGCCGAGGAGGGAAAGACCGGAGCGGTAAGGCACCTGAACGAGCCCTCTCTTATCAACAGCCTTTCACAGCCTGACACCATACTTCCGCTTGTTGAAGATTGTTGACGCTTCCTGCTTTTTGTCATAGAATCGAATGAGTTCCGGCGCGAGGCCGGGGGGATATTGTATTTCTCATAATGAAACAGTATCAACGGGGGCGGCTTTGAAAGTACTGGTTACGGGCGCGACAGGCGGGTTCGGCAAGTTGCTCATCAGACAGCTTGAGGAAAACCCGAAGGTAAAAAAAATTATTGGCCTGAGCAAAGAAGATTTCGATGATGAGGAAGTCGAATTTGATGATGACCAGAAGTTTGATCTGTTCGTCGGCGACACACGCAAAAAGCGAGTCGAAGAGGTGTTCCAGCGCAATCCCGGTATCGACGTCATGGTGCACATGGCTTATGACAACAGTCCCGATCATGCCGCGCGGGAAGTCGAGGAGACAAATGTTTTCGGCACCCTGCGAATGATACGGCTGGCCAGGAAATACGGTGTAAAAAAATTTGTCTATAAAAGTCCGACTATCGTTTACGGAGCTAACCCGGACAACCCCGCGCTGCTCACCGAGGACATGCCGCTTCGCGGCGACCGCGAATCCGCAACGATCCGCAACAAGATAGAAACAGACATGACATGCCAGATGAATATGCATCCGGGCATATTACCTAGGATACTTATTCTGAGATGTTGCGCAATCGTCGGCAACGATGTCCGCGCGCCCATGAACACTTTGTTTAAAGGCGATTTCGTGCCGATGGTCATGGGTTTCGACCCGATGTTCCAGGTGATGCACCAGGATGATGTCACGCAGGCTCTCGAACTTGCGGTGACAAATGAGGACGCTGAAGGCATCTTCAATATTGCCGGAAAACGCACGGAACCACTGACGGAAGTGATACATCGTTTCGGAAAGAAATCATTGCCGCTCCCCGAGATCGGATTAAAAACATTTTATAAGTTCTACTTTTATTCGAAGCGGCAGCATAGTTTCCCGTTCAATCTCGATTTCCTGAAATTTACGTTTGCCGTGGATACGACCCGTGCAAGGGAAGTTCTCGGCTACGAACCGAAAGTGCTCTGAAAATGGAAAATTTTTATAAAGTACTCGGCTTGCAGGAAAACGCCGGGCCGGACGACATAAAAAAAGCTTACCGAACACTTGCGAAACAGGTGCATCCCGACCTGGGAAACGGAGATGCCGAGAGGTTCCATCTCGTGAATCGTGCCTACCAGGTTCTGTCCGATCCCGACAGGCGCCGTGACTACGACATAGCGATGAGACAGTACCACAGCGGTGCCGGTTCCATGGACGACTATGTCTCCGATGTCTATGAAGTCAGTGGACAGCGTCTGCAGGAAGTGTTTCGTGAAGTGATGAGCCAGACCAACCTGACCCGCGTTCGCATCAAATACCAGGGCAGGGTCATTGTGGATATGCCGTTCCTTACGGCTACCGCGCTCACCATTGCGGGATTCGCATTAGCGCCGTTCGCGACAATCCTGTTGAATATCGGGATAAACAGTTTCTTCGAGCTTGAAGTCCGGAATGTCGTGATGGACAAATATGAAGAAGCGTCCGAAGCGCACCAGAAGGGCGACCTGACGGGCGCGGAAAACGGCTACCGGGAAGTGCTCGAGAAAAGCAGCTTCTTTGTCCCTGCGAGGCTTAATCTCGGAATGTTGTACAGGCAACTCGGTGAGAGCAAAAAGGCCGAGGAATGTTTCAAAGAAGTGCTGCGCATGGCGCCTTTCGGCGAGATCGGCAATGTAGCGCGGACAAACCTGCAGGAAATCCGCGGCTTCTGAGCAGGCTCTGATAGCGATGTAAGCAACAGCAACTACACAGAATAAGGATTGGAGTAACATGAAGGGATTTATCATACCAGTAGCAGCAGCAATAATCATCGGGGTGCTGGTCGTGTGGGTTCCCTACGGCCACCTCGCGCTTCCGGTTTTTATTATCCTGCCGATTTTGTATATCCTGCGTTACGCCTTTTCCGCAGATTTCCGAAACAGCGAATCGAGCGCGGCGCAATTTAATTTTTTCATGGTTTTCTGGATAGTCATTGGTGCATACCACATAAGGCCCGTCGGACTCGAGAAGCAGCTTCAGCCGATAAGGGAGCAGCACATAAGCGTCGGTTCGGTCATTGATCTCATCGAATCGAAAACAGATAATATGGTCATAAATTGTGATCCGGAATTGATCGGCAAAGAGGTTTCGATAAATACGATAACGCGGATCAAGGTGTCGGAATTGCTGGATATCATAGCGCAAAAAACAAACGCCGAGTATTCGTATACAGTCGACAGTGTCGGCAGGTCTATGGCGATGGGGCCTCACATATCAGTGAAAATAGTGCCTCGCGACGATTCTGCTGATTCTTCTGCAAAGTCATTTATCTATGACGGCAGGCAATAGAGCCAATTGCAAAATTACGTTTGTGACGAGTCCGAGCGAAATTATTCCGAGCAAGGCAGAGACGCGAAATCCCCGCAGGCGTACTATATAGTACGTCGAGGAAGATTTCGCGCCGATAACGCGGCTCGGAGCAATTGCAGACGGAAGTAGTAGAACTGAATTTCGCAATTGGCTCAATAAGCCATATACCCTTCATGTTCTCAGCTTTTTTACGGCGCGGGGGTGGTGACTGCGTCCTGCACTTTTTCTATTCATTCCGCTACATTTCTTCTTACGTCTTTTCATCGTTGACACAACACAGTAGCTGAACGGTGCGAACAGAGACAAGTTTTTGAGCACCATCGAGTCTTTACTGAACGGTATGGGAACTAATGTTTGAAAGCGCGGGCGTCGATGTCGTGTTTGTTGAGCATTTTGTGGAGGGTCTGTCTTACAAGTCCCATCTCATCAGCGCATTTGGATATATTGCCGTTGTGTCGACGCAATG
The DNA here is from genome assembly GCA_024278215.1 of bacterium. Classification (GTDB taxonomy): domain Bacteria; phylum UBP15; class UBA6099; order UBA6099; family JAJRTR01; genus JAJRTR01. The sequence goes on along the minus strand of JAJRTR010000099.1, from coordinate 3,165 downwards.
CTTTTGTGAGGAACTCCCTCTCGAAGCTGTCGATAACTATCTGCTGCGCCTGTTTGTAATCGGTCGAGCAGAATTGCATATCAAAATGTTTTTGCTGCCTGCGTTTCAGAAGTTTATCCGGCAGTACTTCTCTGGAAATGATTTTTTCTGTAGTAAGCGCAACCGCTCTCTGGATGATATTTTCGAGTTCTCTTACATTGCCGGGCCAGTGATGGGACTGTAATATGTCCATAACATCCTTGCTGACCTTCATTTCGTTATCGGCATACTTCTTCAGGAAATGATTGACGAGCAGGGGCACATCATCCAGCCGTTCCCGCAGAGGCGGGATCCTCAATTCAATGACATTCAAACGGTAATAGAGGTCTTCACGGAATCTATGCTCGGCAACTTCTGTTTCGAGATCACGGTTGGTTGCCGAAATGATACGGCAGTCGACTTTAACCGGGTGCGAACTACCCAGACGCATGATTTCCTTCTCCTGCACCATGCGAAGTAATTTCACCTGAAGAGAGATGGGTAGTTCGCTGACTTCATCCAGGAAGATAGTACCGCCATCGGCATTTTCGAAGTGACCTATTCTTCGGGCTACTGCACCGCTGAAGGCTCCCTTTTCGTGGCCGAAAAGCTCGGATTCGAGAAGGTTATCCGGAATGGCTCCGCAGTTGACAGCAATAAGCGGGCCGTCGCCTCTTTTGCTCGCATTGTGTATGGCCCTCGAAAAAACCTCTTTCCCGGTTCCACTCTCACCAGTGATTAATAGATTGACATCGGTATTCGCAAGTTGTTTCGCGAGTTTTTTTGTTTCCACGAATGACTCACTGTTGCCTATGACGCCGTCGAGCTCCATGTAGTTCTTTATCTTACTCTCAAGAAAAGCGATCTTATTTTCGAGATTGCCTTTTTGAAGAGCATTTTTAATTGTAAGCAACAGTCTGTCCAGGTTTATCGGTTTCTCAATAAAGTCGTATGCCCCCTGTTTTATCGTTTCCACAGCGGACTCGACAGTTCCATAACCTGATATGACGATCACCTCGGCGGGATACTTCATCTCTTTCATTGCCCTGACTAATTCATCGCCGGGCATTCCGGACAGCCGCAGGTCGACAAGCACCAGGTCCACCTGATTTTTCATCATGAACTCGAGCGCTTTTTCCGCCTGAAATTCTGTTTCAACCCTGAAGTTCTCGCTCTCCAGAAATCGTTTCATCAAGCTCAATATGCGCTCTTCGTCATCAATGACAAGTATCGTGTTCTTCCTGTCCATGACTGCCATATTCATGCTCCTCGATACAATTACATGCAGGAACCATAGTATTTACATGCAATTTCCGACCGAACCTTTTTCTCAGAAATGTCTATTGTTTGTTGTACCCGGCCCGGCCTGCAGTGATTTTCAAGATCAACTTTTCTAATGAATTTTTATATTATAGCACATACACTCAAAAATATCAATTGGAATATTTGTAAATATAAGCAACTTCGCTTGACGCATTTTCTCTTTTATCTCATCCTTTTTCGTTCTTCCGGTTACTGCTTATGCGGTAAAACATGCCTTTGTAAAAGGTAAATTTACATGTATTTTGATATTTTACCACATGTCATGACATGACAGATATATACTCGACACAATACCATACTGTCCAAAGGACAGTGTATTTTGGTCTTTTTGCCTAGATAAAAAAGTGAAATATTAGTCTATAATCATTATGCGGGCTCATCAAGACATTGTTTTACCATACTCCGGAGCTTTGCACCGGGACGTATTTGGACTGAACGATCAAGCGTTCGTAACTTTGTTTTTGATTGGTAATTCCATGAGTGAAAAAGGAATCTGCATCCTTCTGATCGAGAACGGCATGAGCGATAAGCGGCTCATCGAGGAGATGCTCAACATGTCCGGGTTGGATTTTCGACTCGAAAAAGCCGACGATCTCGAAAGCGCCATAAAGCTTTTCGGTGAATGCCGGTGCGACATCATACTTCTCGACCTCAATCTTCCCGACAGTATGGGCCTGGACACACTAAGAAGTTTGAGGCTGGAGATATGCGATGTTCCAGTCATCGTGCTCACAGATCATGAGGACGACCAGTCGGGGATAGAAGCGTTGCATTGCGGTGCGCAGGACTTTCTGCCGAAGAACCAGTTGAACTTCGAACTACTGAAGCGCTCACTAAAGTATTCCATTGAACGCTTCAGTATATATCTCGATCTTTCGACAAAGATTATCGAACTGCATGCCAGTGAAACCGAACTCCGATCACGTGAGGCACGGTTCAGAAATCTTATATCGAGCAATGCAGACGCGATGCTTGTGCTTGACGAACATAATATAATACTTTTCGTCAATCCCGCCGCCGAGAAGATGCTGTCGAAAAAACGCGAGCTTCTGGTCGGTTCAAGGTTTCCGTATAAAGTGGTCCTGAACAGTACTGTCGAAATCGAATTCAACGGTTCCAGCAACAGGCATGTGGTGGCGGAAGTCAGAACGGTCGAGATAGAATGGGAGGAGAGAACGAGCTGTCTCGTATCCTTGCGGGATATAACACAGAGAAAGATCGCGCAGAAATCGCTTGCCGAAAGTGAAGAGAAATACAGGTTTCTTGTCGAGAACATCCAGGAAGGAGTTCTGGTTGTCGACTGTGGAAGCAATACGACATACGTAAATGCAAAAATGGCGGAGATGCTCGGCTATGAAGTCGAGGATATGATAGGGAAAAAGCTTTTTGATTTCATGGACGACGAACAGAGTGGGCGGGTCAGGGCTCTTATTGAAAGAGGTGAGCAGAAGGCGGATAAGAATTATAATTTCGAGTTCCGCCACAGTGACGGGCGAAAAATATATACCCACATGTCGGTATCTCCCGTTATGGATGAAAACGGGAACTATCTATGCGCCATTGCCGGGGTAATAGATGTTTCCGACCGAATCAGGTATCAAAAAGAAAAGGATGCGTTGCAGCAACAGTTGCTGCATTCGCAGAAGATGGAAGCGGTGGGGCTGCTGTCCGGCGGCATCGCCCATGATTTCAACAACATGCTGGCCGTGATTATGGGAAACGCAAAACTTGCCCTCAGACACCTGAAGGAAAACGACACCGGCCATTTCGAGATGAAAGAGATAATGAACGCGGCGGAACGCGCAAAAGACCTTACGATGAAAT
>JAJRTR010000098.1 GCA_024278215.1 bacterium | reverse complement strand
CACATACCAGTTGCCGTCCGCGCTCTGCTTTGTGCGCGCAAGTCCGAATCCCTGATTCTGAAGCACATCACGTAGCACATCGGCCCTGATTTTGCTTTCGGTAATGCCGACTTTCACCGTGTACCACTTCGGAGAACCGGCATCCGTGTAATCACTGCCGACGTGCTGCACTACGGTTCGCTCACCCGGTGCCGCAGCCAGTTTCCTTTCATAGTTGGAGTCCCTGACCGGCACACCGGTTTCAGGATCGGCCCGAAAATCTTTGAGCGAAACGAGTTTTGTTGGAGTGATCTCGAGTTGTTTTTTAGAATTTACATAGGTATTTGAAGGTGGTACATTGCCGGATTTTACATTAAACGGAGATTGCGGAGATTTTGTAATTTTTACAGAAGTGGAAGGTTGCAGAGCTGTCTTTTTGAAAGGTTTTGATATGTTTTTCTTCTTTGCTGTGGATGCTTTGTTAGAGGCTGGAGCAGTTTTTTTCTTTTTTTGTGAGGAAACGGCAGCGGCGGGTTTTGAATCATTTTTTTTGTGCTGATTTTTCCCGGCGACTGTGCTGCTGCGTGGTTCCCGGTCCGAGTTGCCCGAATTGCGCGAGTCGTCGGAATAATTGCCCAGCGGCGGCAGCACCGAATAGGGGTCTTTGTCGGGAATGTGTATTTCCGGCGGCGGTTCCGAACCCGCGACGCCCGCAATAGTGAGGGCATCGTTATGGGGCGGGGCCGCGTTTTCGGAGTAAGCGACTTTGCCGGTCGACAACCTGCCCACGGCAAACCAGGCTATAAAAGAAGAAATTATGAGAAAAACCGCGCAAAACGTCACGAAGCCCCATGTGTTGATCCCTTTCCCTGCGCGGCCTGTTCCAGCAGGAAAGGCGGCCATATTATTCTCCTTCTTTACCGCTTGTGAGCGATTGCACGCCGCTCCTCGACATTCTGACCACAACATCGTTGGCGATTTTGACACGAATACTTTTTTCGCGTACTTCTTTGATAGTGCCGAAGAGACCGCCGTTCGTAAGTATCTTATCGCCGGCTTTCAGCGCATCGAGCATATTCTGTCTTTTTTTCTGTTGCTGTTTCTGCGGCCTGATCAGCATGAAATAGAAAAGCGCTATGAATCCTATCATCATGATCAGGGGCATGGTGTTCTGGTCGATCTTCATTGTTTCCCTCCACTCGAATAGGGCTCTGCGAGTTCCTTTTTAACTTTATTGAAAGTGCCTTCGCGAATGGCCCGGCGTGCAATGTCCGTTATTTTAGCATAAAAGAAAAGATTGTGAAAGGTGGCAAGCCTGGCCGCCGTTATCTCACCCGCCATGATGAGATGCCGCATGTATGCGCGCGAAAAGTTTCTGCATGTATAGCATTCGCAATCGGGGTCCACAGGGCCGGGATCATCCTTGAAACGCGCGTTCCTGAGGTTTAGTCGCCCTTCGGTAGTAAATACCGCTCCGTTGCGTGCCATGCGTGTCGGCAACACACAGTCGAACATGTCGACACCACGCTCGATCGCATCCAGAATATCGAGCGGCATACCCACACCCATAAGATAGCGCGGGCAGTGCTCGGGCAGGAAACCCGTTGTCGCCTCGGTAGTGTCCAGCATCGCCGCTTTTTCCTCGCCCACACTCAGTCCGCCGATGGCATAAGCAGTGAAATCCATTTCCACGAGCGATTCCGCCGACTGTTTTCTCAACTCGACATCTGTGCCACCCTGCACAATGGGAATGAGTGTCTGGTGATCCTTAAGCTTTACCGACCGGCATCGACCGGCCCATTCGGTGGTGCGCCGTACAGCTTTTACGATGTGCGCCCTGTCGGCGTCGGCAGGCGGGCACTCGTCGAGCGCCATGATCATGTCCGCACCGATCGCACGCTGTATAGCCATACTTTTTTCAGGCGAAATAAAATGCTCCGAGCCGTCGATGTGCGACTTGAAAGTAACGCCGGCGTCTGTAAGTTTCATGAGGTTCTTGAGGCTGAAAACCTGGTAGCCGCCGCTGTCTGTGAGGATCAGGCCGTCCCATGCCATGAATGTATGCAGGCCGCCAAGCGAGTCGATAAGTTCGTGGCCCGGGCGCAGAAAAAGATGCAGGGCGTTGGAAAGAATCACCTTAGCGCCGATGTTGTGCAAATCGTGCGGTGACATCGACTTGACGGTAGCCTGAGTGCCGACCGGCATAAAAACAGGCGTATCGAACGAGCCGCGCGGCAGAGTCACCCTGCCCGCGCGCGCCCTGCCCTGCCGCGCTTCAATCTCGAATTTCATCTTCGCCCCCCGAAAAAAGGAAGTCCACAAAATCCGCGATGTCCGGCGAAAGCGGGGCCTCGAACCGCATCGGTTCGCCCGTCATGGGATGCCGAAAAGCAAGTTCACGCGCATGAAGCGCCTGCCCTTCGAGCGCGTCTATCGCCTTCTGTATCCGGTTTCTCTGCTGTGTTCCCATCGAAAACCTGTCCTTAAAACGTGTGCCGCCATACACAGGGTCGCCGACCACTTGGTTGCCGATATGCGCCAGATGCACCCTTATCTGGTGGGTTCGGCCGGTGTGTAGTTTCACGTCCACAATAGAAAAATACTTGAACCGCTCGGCGCACGAGTATTCCGTCACGGCGCGACGACCACCCTTCTCGACCACGGCCATCTTTTTTCTGTCGCGCGGGTTTCTGCCTATCGGTTCGTCGATCACGCCACTGAGGTTTCGCACCACACCGTGCACTACGGCGATATAATACTTCTCTACTGTTCGGTTCTTTATCTGTTCGGAAAGGGAAATGTGCGCCGCATTGCTCTTCGCGACAACCATCACGCCGGACGTGTCCTTATCGAGCCTGTGCACGATTCCCGGTCTGAGCGCGCCAGCTATCCCGGAAAGGCTGTCGCCGCAATGATACATCAGAGCGTTCACGAGCGTGCCCGACGTCCTGTTCATAGTGGGATGGACTGTGAGTCCTTTTGGCTTGTTGACAACGATAAGGCAGTCGTCCTCGAAAAGCACCCCGAAGGGGATGTCCTGCGGCTCGATGTCCGCGGGTTCGGGAGGCGGCACAACGACAACAATGCTGTCGCCCGCCCTCACTTTGCTTTTCGGAACCGCCTTTACGTCGTTGATACTGGTCTCGCCGTGCCTGATGATCTTCTGTATGTGGCTCCTGGACAAGTGCTCCAGATGCCCCTTCAGGTAAAGGTCCAGCCTGGGGAAGTCCTCTTCGGGTTCGAAGCGGAGCGTTCTTTCCTCGAGCGCGTCCGCATCTGATTTCGAGTAAACGTCATCCGTCAAAATATAACATCCATTTTTATTTCATTCGAGTCGATTGCAGCCGGACGCAACAGAATCAGAATATTACAATCGGCTCAATCATTTGTTTTTTTGTCGGGCGGGCGCAGGAAGAGAAGCGCAAGACCCAGCGCGAATATGCCGAAACTCGCCCATTGCGCCATAGTCAGCCCCAGCAGGAACACTCTCCCCGTGGCGCCCTTCCTGAAAATCTCGGTAATAAACCGCAGGATGGAGAACCCTATGAAATAGTATGCAAGCAGGTCGCCCCGTCTTTTTCGATATGGTTTCAGCGCGAAAAGTACGCCGAGCAGTACAAGATTCAGCGCGAGGTCATAGAGCATCGCCGGGTGGCGTGGAATGCCGTCGTGCAGGTTCGGGAACACAATAGCCCAGGGAACATTCGTTGCGCATCCGTAGCAGCAGCCGTTAAGAAAACAGCCAATGCGTGCGACGGCAGCGCCCAGCACAAGTCCCGGCACACAGATGTCCGCCAAAGTCCACACAGACACCTTTTTCAATTTCGAATACAGGATTACCGCAAGCGTACCGCCGATGGCACCGCCATGGAAGGAAAGTCCGCCCTCGTATACTTTGAGCGACGATAACGGATCACCGATATATTCCTGAGGAGACAGCAGAACAAACATAATCCGTGCGCCGATGATGCTGAAGACGATGATGTATATCATCATGTCGATTATCGTGTCAGCGCTTACGCCATATTGCTTTGCCTCTCTGACAGCCAGCAACATGCCCGACAGAAACGCCAGCGCGAGCATAACGCCGTATGCGTGAATATAGAGCGGCCCCAGGGTCCTGCCAAACAGCTCAAAAGCATTTATGGTATAAAGAACCGGATGCATAGAATCTATATATTAAAAAACATCCTCAATAGCTGCGGCAAAAGCGGCAGTTGTTTTTTCGAAAGACTCCGGTGTGTCGCCCGTGACAATCCTGCCTATCATCAGGCCCCTGACACCAGCCCTGTCCAGTAATCTCACTTCAGCAGGTTTGATCGCTTTCTGCGTCGGCACAATCACGATGCCGCTGAACTGGTCTACAAGGTAAGAATATGCCAAAAGATCGGATAAGACAAGCGGGTTTCCATATTCGGTATGCGGGACGATGGAAGCTTCAAGCATATTTATGCCCATTGCCGCGATGTGGTTGGATTCCCAGTGTTTCCAGCTTTCGCTGAGGGCGGCCATCGGTGCCATTTTATCAAGATCGAGATATTCCGCCGGCATATCCTTTGCGTAAATATCGTAGAATGAAACGCCCATATCCTCGAGCCGCCGCATCTCATCGAGAGTCGCCGTGACTTCAGAACCGGGCATTATCCCTACAGGAATATCCACAGCGTCGATAATCGACTCGATGCGTTCCTTCTCCTCGTCGAGCGAGCCGAAATATGTGCCGCTTGCGGCATGTCGCACATTCAGATGCACCTTCAGCATATCCGCACCGCCGCGCTCGGCAGCACGAGCAAGCTCGACATCGTTTCGCGGAAGACTTGCTATCAATCCCATTGTTCCCGCTTTTATTGCTTCATTAATATTAAAATGGCTACTCATTTGTCGGCTCCCGCCTTTTGCAATTGGCTCTTAACCAGAAAATATATAATTAATGACGAATATATGAAAGAGCCGGTTGAAAAATTATGTTCGTGGCGAGGTCGAGCGAAAAGTTAGTGCTTGAACGAAAACCCTGACCCGGCGTAGCCGGAACTAAAGAGGTCGTATTTTCGTGCCCAAACAAATGCGGTTTGAGCACGGCACACGATCTACAGTCATATCAACGCTGATGGACGATTCAGCGAAGAACCAAATATAAACTTTATCTTGAAGAAACCTTTATGAAATACAAAACATTTATTACTATAGAACATACAGCTTACGGTCGGTATTGCCGATAAATGATAGTACTGATTGAAAAATTGGACCTCAAAAGGTAAAATAAATCGATATGGCAGAATCTGCTGCGCCATTTCTGAAGGTTGCACTCGTAGTCATAGCTCTTGCCGGCGTGACAGTTTCGCTTACGCTGTACTGGCTGGCAAAATCCCTTATCAGCAGTTCCGTTTCCTTGAAAAAATTGATAGAAACAGTAGATTACAACGTACATTCCACGGTTGATATGCTTCAGAAATCCATTGACGATATCAACCTGATGACAAAACGAATCGGCGATAATATGGATAAACTTGACAGCATTGTAGAAAATGTCGAGAGCATCTCGTCCGATGTCCGCTCGTCAATGAACATGATAGATAAAACAGTAGTGCCGACGTTGTCGAACCTGCACAGCATTTCCGCCGGAGCCAGAAAAGCAATTGAAACATGGAACGAATACGGTGGCAACGGCTCCGAAAAACAGGAAGAGAAAACGAAATAACCGAAAATGAGATACGACTGGAAGTTTTTCACAGCAATTGCATCAGGTTTTATTACCGGGACCATCGCCGGGCTGTTGTATGCGCCGACCGACGGAAAAACAATGCGAAAAAACATAACGGACGTGGTTGCGGATAAAACAGAAAAAACGCAACAACTGATGTTATCGGCAAAACATTCCTATCAGACTACAACAAAAATTGCCGGTTTCCAGATTGAACGACTGTACGCTTCGGTGAACGCGGGTATTGAAGAAGCAAGACTCGTGAAAAAAAAGCTCGAACAAAGAGCCAGGGAGTTTGAACATAAGGATGGATGACAAAACCGTACAGAGAGTCATAGACCGACTCAAAGACATACCGACATTGCCGCAGGTTGTGCATAAAATCATAGAAATAGTAGACAGCCCTAACACTTCCGCTTCCGATCTCAATGCTACCATCTCTATGGATAAGGCGCTTTCGCT
>JAJRTR010000097.1 GCA_024278215.1 bacterium | reverse complement strand
GCAAAATTCTGATTCTGCTGCGGTCGGCTGCTATTGTCCATAGCTGCGTTGTCGGCGCGAAATCGTCCTCGACGTACTCTACAAGTACGCCTGCGAGGATTTTACACCTCCGCCTTGCTCTGAACAATTTCGCTCGACCTCACTACGAACATAATTTTGAAATTGGCTCTATTGCTGTTCGGCCCCCTGTTGCTAAGGCGTGATCCTGCGTCAAACATCAATCTTCCATGATTATAGCTTATTTTCGGTCGGTTCTGAAAAGCAGAAGAGACGGCATAAATTTTGATTGTCGAAAAGCCACAAAAAAGAGGGAGGGCAGGGAACCATAAGTCCCCTGCCCTCCCCTTGCAGAATGTTTCGCCGGATCGAAGAACCGGCCTGTGTAACGACATATTGATGCGGCCGGATCAGAAAATCTTTTTCAGCCACTTGCCGGCCTTGTAGACCGCCTTGGCGGCCAGGCCGGAGGGATCGACACTGACGTTGCCGCCGCTGTCGAGCCGCACGCTGAGACCGTACCTGTCGTCCGCCGCCCTGCTTGCGAGCGACTCGATAATCGGCCTGACGTCCTTCGCCTCGACGCCCTTCACCTGCGCGGCCACGGCCTCCGCGGCCCTGTCGAGATTCACTGTGCCTCCGTCTCTCGCCGCCGCTATAAGACCCTGCGCGTCGCGAAGCGCGCCGGCAAGTTCGTCCGCGATATACGCGCCCCGGTCCCAGCCCGCCAGCTTCATCACACGGCTTGCCACTATCGCCAGCAGCATGACCAGCACGACCACGTCGCTCATACTCAATGCTTCCATATCTTCCTCCCTCTCGGGATTGCTTGTCGGGTGCGTTGCTTTAAATGTGGATTATCTTGCTGGTGATTAAGCTTGTTGTAATATTTCAACCAAATGAGCCAATTGCAAAATTATGATTCTGCTGCGGTCGGCTGCTATTGTCCATAGCTGCGTTGTCGGCGCGAAATCGTCCTCGACGTACTCTACAAGTACGCCTGCGAGGATTTCACACCTCCGCCTTGCTCTGAACAATTTCGCTCGACCTCGCTACGAACATAATTTTGCAATTGGCTCAAATGAGAATTCTCCGGGAACACGATCTACGGTTTTATCAGCACTGACGGTCGTGCCCAAACAAAAACAGTTTGAGCACGGCACACGATACGGAATTAAAGGACAAACTCCGGTCGTGTCCCCGAAATTCTTACAAAATATCCGTATTCGCGCAGGTCCAGCATAATATCGAAAAACACACAGGTTCAAGCATTACTCGGTTTCGAAAAAAAGGACTTTATCCAATACCATATCTACAATCGGCGGTTCTGTGCAAAACGGTTTTAGCAGATACCTTTTCAAATACGCTTTCATTTGCATTGTATCTTTCAAGTCAAAATCTTCCGCCTGTTGAAGCCGCGCGAACTCCTTTGCATATTTCTTCGCGGCTATGTCTACCTCTTCATTGACCTTTTCAGGGTACATGAACAGTCCGGTCAACTCTTCCATATCCCTGTACCAGTCTATTTCGAGGATTTCATTCATGCCGGCCTCGTGTTTCAGGCTTAGTTCGGATTCACCGTTCATTTCAGCTATTTGCGCCATCCATGACTGCAATATGTACTCGAGCGCGTACCCTGTCAGGCAATAATCGTCCGGGGCAAGTAAAAAGAATTTTTGTTCTCCACCTTTGATAATATCAACAGCGCTAAGAAGCTCTCTTACATTGTTATCGTCAACTCTTCCCTGCTTGTGCCTTTCAAGTTCTTCTTTTATATTTAGAATCTCGAAACGAAATATAGTATGCACCTGGTTGTGTTGTATCCAGGTGAACACTCTTTGCTGTACAAGCGGGTTGGAATCCTGACCGTCAAAGCCCACGGTCAATGCCATTACAGGAATGCTGATAAACAGGATTGCCAAAGCGATTATTCTCATTGCTCGTCTCCCGGGAATGAATTAAGCAGGCTCCTCAATAAAGAGGAACCTGCCTTATGACACCTATCGTACTTCTTCACTAAATTTGTCCAGGCCTTCCCTTCGAAATTCAAGATACCTGTCCATACACTCCTGTACAGAGTAGCCGGAGACATCGTTATAGTCCAGTCTACTGATTGAGCACCATGTTACTTATCACCGCCAAATGTATTATTGTTTGTTACATCTGTTGGAAAAGTTTATAATTCACAATGTGAAAGATCTGCGAGGGCGGAAAAAGTGGGAATAATATCAAGAATAATCTTTATAATACTGGCGGTCGCCACGGCGGTTGTGCTGATAGTGAAGGTGAGAAAGCAGTCGCGCGAGGCTGCGGAGGGCGCGAGCTTCGATACTGCGGGGCCGGAGAGTGTCGCCAGGCTGCGCGAGCAGGGCGCCGCGATTATCGACATCAGACCGCCGCGCGCCTTCGCCCGCGACGGCGACAGGGTCGAAGGTTCCGTGAATGTCGCGGCATCCGAACTGAAAACAAAACTTGCGGAAATGGCGAATGTCAAAGTGTGCCTCGTCGTGAGCGACAACCGCGAACGTATGATTTGGGCCGCGAAGCTGATATCATCCTCGGGCGTGTCGCGCGTGTTCATCCTCGACGGCGGTATCGACGCTTATCATGATTTTATTTCCGAAGAAGTTGAACGGGGCAGGAATGATCAGAAGTGAACAAGCGGTCGACCGGCGTGCAAGACAATAAATCAGCGGCGTGAAATATTACTGAAAAGTTCTCCCCAGAAAGAATGCAAACATTGCAACAATTATTCCTATTGCAAGCGGAATGATGATTTGCTTTATAGTGCTCTTTGTATTTTCCTTTCTCTTCCTTTCTGGACAGTACCAAGTTTACCATCAAGCTGCAAGGCGAAAGTCAGGTAATCTACCAGGGTCGGCGTTTTCGAGGATGAATAACGCAAGGTCGGCCTGATTATCCCCGGCAAAGAGAAATTCGGGAAGTGAATGCCTCAGG
>JAJRTR010000096.1 GCA_024278215.1 bacterium | reverse complement strand
TACAGCGAGCAGTTCTTCGCGCAACTGCATAACCGGCAATTTAAAAAGTTTCGCAAGCGAGCCGCCGTATTTTTCAGTGACCATTCCAGTGAAGTTTTTCAGCCGCCGGGCCTTGATATTGTAGTAGCCCGCGGGCACAATAAGCCGTGCGAGTTCATCAGCAGGCATCTCGTTTATTCTTTTAAGATTGAGAGATTTGTCGGCCCGAATATTCGCGATCGCCCGCCGGACGTTGCGCCACGCGGTATTCTGCGTCAGTATCGCACCGACGCATACTTCGAAATTTGTTCGCGCCGGCCACCAGTTGCGCGGCCCGAAACATCCGAGCATCGCATCATACATACTCATAAGAACCGGGTCAGGATTATCTGTTTTCGCTTTTTTTCGCTTCACCTGCGGATAATTCCCGTATCCTGTTTTCCTCATGCGTTGATTCTTGCCTGTCTTCCGTTTTAAGGTCTGTTTTAAGTTGCGCTTCGGCATCGACCACATCGCGGTACATAAGCGCGACACACTTGTCGACTTTCGTCCTGAAGATCGGTTCGTTTATCGCCCGTTTGAGTTGTCGCAGGAAGTCCACAATCAGCCGGAACGACCTTACGAGATCGCCTTCGTCGCCGGATGTGAACTTCTTAAGGTCTTCAAAACTGCACCCTGAAGACCATTCGTAAACAGCCTTATTAAGTTTTGGGTCGAGCGGCTTGATCAGGCCGGGCACATCTTCTTCCATCTCTTTGCGCATGAGCCAGCTTACAGTGTCCTCGGCCCTGCGGAGCTTTGCCGCGATAACCTGGTCGTTGAGCTTCCGATATTTTGCCCCGCGGCGCGACTCGAACACTATCGAGCATACGAGGACATTCATAGCGCGCTCGTCCAGCACCTCGAATATGCCGTCGAAATAAAGTTCGGTGAATACTATCTCATAGCCGAATATCTGCGATGCTATACGACCGCGAGGCAGAAGGCCCTTGTCGTCGACATAGCCGAGTTTTTTGAGGAAGTTGACGCGCCGCTCGAGTATGCTCTTCTGTGAGTTTTCGACTTCGTATATCTCGTCGTTGTAATCCTTGAGTTGCAGCTCATGCCTTTTGATCTTTTTGTGAATACCCAGGCAGACTTTCCGTTTCTTACATGCCATGCAGGCAGTATTTTCAAGTTCATGCTTGATCTGCTTGAGCCGTTCGATGTCTTCGAAACGCGGCGGCTTATTTTTTTTCTTCCGCATCTTGATTTTCTTTTCCAGCTTTAAGAATCGGTCTCGAATTTCCATATACGGCATGAAGTGTGCGGAGAAATCTCCGTGCAGGCAATCGAAATGCTTCAGGCGGTCGATCTGTTTGCTGACACCTGCCGCGTGTTTCCTGATTCCCTTTACCTGGGCGATGGTTTTGAAATTGTTGAAACTCATCTCGCAGACTTCATAGACGGCGTCGCCGAATGTGTCGTAGAGATTCAGGATGCTCGAGTATGAAAGGCTGAACTGCGATTGAATGTCCTCCGCGTCTTTGGACATGCACTGCCGCACACCTTTGTAGTTGGCGTCGCGCGGCTGGATGCAGGCGTAGGCATAGCCGACATCGTCGATGCCCCTGCGTCCTGCGCGTCCCGACATCTGCTGGAATTCGCGGGCTGTGAGATAGCGAAACGATATGCCGTCGTTCTTCATTATATTGTTGAAGATCACGGCGCGCGCCGGCATATTTATCCCGACCGCGAATGTTTCGGTTGTGAAAAGGAGTTTTATCAGGCCCATCGTATACAGGCGCTCGAGTATCTCCTTGAGCGAGGGCAGCACTCCTGCATGATGAAACGCCACACCGGATTTCAGCAGGTTTCGCATCAGGTTCGCCTGCCCCCGGAGACTCACGCCGAATTGCTTGCAAAGCTCGTCATATATAGACAGTACCTGCCGCCGCTCGTCATGATCGAGCAGGTTGATGCCCCTGAAATGCTGCGCATACTCCTCGCAGCCTATCCTGCTGAAGTGGAAATACAGGCACGGCAGTTGTTTCTCGCGCCGAAGGTGGTATACAAGATCAACATTCGTCGCCCTGCGCGAGCGCTTGTATTTGTTTTTTTCCTTCTCGAGCTTTTTGATGAAGTTTATGTCCCTGAATCCGAATCCGGGTATCCATATATGTATCTTGAGGGGCACGGGACGGTGCTTCTCGACTACCGACTGAATCGGCTTATCACGCACACTGCGCATCCAGTCCGCGAACTCGTCGAAGTTGGGTATCGTGGCGCTGAGGCAGATAAACGTAATGTGCTGCGGCGCGAAAATTATGCTTTCTTCCCACACCGTACCGCGCTGGATGTCGTTTATATAATGTATTTCGTCGAATATTACGGATTCGATTTCCTTAAGCCTGCTCGCGCCCGCGTCGAAGATTATGTTCCTGAATATTTCAGTAGTCATAATCAGGATCGGCGCTTCCGGATTAAGTATTACATCGCCTGTCATAATGCCGATCTTGTCGGGATAATCGCGCGAAAAGTCGCGGTATTTCTGGTTGCTCAGCGCTTTGATCGGCGCAGTGTATATTATCTGCCTGTCATTTTTGATAGCTTTTTCAATCGCATATTCGGCGATAACCGTTTTTCCGGCTCCGGTCGGCGCGGCTACGATTACCGAATGGTTCGCATCCACCGCGCGAATTGCTTCTTCCTGAAACGGGTCGAGCGTAAGTCCTTTAAATTGCATAATGTTTTTCTCAACAGTTTATTTCCTGATTTGACACAATGACAAATTATAATAAGTGTCCGGCTGTTTATGAAGTAAGTGGATAATAAAGATATTCTAAAGAGCCAATTGCAAAATTCTGATTCGGCTGCGGTCGGCTGCAATTGTCCATAGCTGCGTTGTCGGCACAAAATCATCCTCCTTTGTTGACATGGCACTACTCTCATATAAAAACGCACAAGTTCAGGATATTGAGGAAATAGTTTTGGTTGTTCAATATGATCGGATAAAATACAATTACATTTTACATCATTTGCGAGGAAAACTGATAACGTGCTTAAATGATATTATAATAAATGTCCGGGTGTCGATGCGGATAGTACGGTCAATCATAGTGTGAAAGTAAAAACGACATTGGAAACAAGAGCCTGAAGATCAAATGAAACAGATATTGCAGCATCTGAAAAGTGGAGAACTGGAAATTGCAGACGTGCCGTGTCCCAGGGTGGGGCATGGGATGATACTCATTCAAACACGCGCTTCGTTAATCTCCGCGGGAACGGAGCGTATGCTTGTCGAGTTTGGGCAGGCGAATCTTCTGCAGAAGGTCAGGCAGCAGCCGGACAAGGTCAGACAGGTTCTCGAAAAACTGCGTACAGACGGAATCATGCCGACCGTGGAGGCTGTATTCCGCAGGCTCGACGAGCCTGTGCCGCTCGGGTACTGCAATGCGGGTGTGGTGCTGGAGACAGGCAGCGGCGTGTTGGACCTGCTGCCCGGCGACAGGGTGGTCAGCAACGGACCTCACGCGGAAATCGTGTGTGTGCCTCGAAATCTTGTCGCGAAGATTCCCGATGAAGTTGAGTTCGACGAGGCGGCATTCACAGTGCTCGGCGCGGTGGCGCTTCAGGGCATGCGTCTGGCCGCACCTGCTTTCGGAGAAAAATTTATTGTGTTCGGACTCGGCCTTGTCGGGCTGCTTGCAGTGCAGTTGCTGAAAGCCAACGGTTGCGAAGTGGCGGCAATAGACATAAATGAGAAAAGGCTTGCCCTTGCGGAATCGTTGGGCGCGAAAGTGATAAGTGCAGCCTCGTCGGGCGATGTCGTTGCTTCGGCGAATGCGTGGACGGCGGGCAGGGGTGTCGACGGAGTGCTTGTCACGGCGTCCGCGAAAACGAATGAGATCATGCACCAGTCGGCGCAGGCTTGCAGGCAGCGCGGGCGAATAATACTCGTCGGGGTCGTCGGGCTGAATCTTCAGAGAAGTGATTTCTACGAAAAGGAAATAACTTTCCAGGTGTCGTGTTCCTACGGGCCGGGCCGATACGACGATTCCTACGAACTCAAGGGGAACGATTACCCGCCTGGATTCGTGCGCTGGACCGAGCAGCGTAACTTCGATGCTGTGCTGAACGCTATGCGCAACAGTTCGCTCAGAGCGAAACAACTTATTTCGGACAGGTTCGATATAAGCAACGCGGGCGCGGCTTACGAAAAAATAAAATCGGATTCGGGAACACTCGGTGTGATACTGGATTATCCCGAAAAAGTCGAAAAGAGGAGATGGACGGAAGTAACGCAGACAGCCTTTTCGGGGATCGGCATGCCGGTAGTCGGGATAGTCGGCGCCGGGATATTCTCGAAAAACATACTGCTGCCCGAACTGAAGAAAACCAGCGCGAAAATTGCGTATATCGCAGCCGGCGTGAATGCCGCGGCGGCAAAACACGCGGCGGTGAAATTCAATATCGGCAGCGCGATAACCGACTACCGGATAATACTTGACGATCCTGAAGTGAACGCGGTATTTGTGGTCGCCACGAATAATGTTCATGCGAAAATGACATGCGCCGCGCTCGAGGCCGGCAAGCATGTGTTCGTCGAAAAGCCGCTCGCGATGAACCGCGACGAACTTGATGCAATCGAGAAATCGGTGGCGGTCGCACCGGACAGACTGTTGATGGTCGGTTTCAACAGGCGGTTCAGTCCGCATGTCGCGAGAATTATGAATGTCCTAAAAAGCAGAAGTGAGCCCCTTTGCATGAATATGACTATAAACGCGGGAGCCCTGCCGCCGGACCACTGGATGCTGGACTTCGAGCGCAGCGGCGGCAGGATAATCGGCGAAGCGTGCCACTTCATCGACTTGATGTGTTTTTTTGCGTGCAGCAGTGTGAAAAAAGTGTCGGCGATAATGGCGACGGACGCCGCCTGCGCGCGCGAAGATCGAATGTCTATCGTGCTTGGTTTCGCCGACGGCTCCATAGGCACTGTAAATTATTTTGCAAACGGATCGGGCGCTTATCCCAAAGAAATGATAGAAGTTTTCAGCGAAGGGCGTGTTTTCAGAATCGAAAATTTCCGCACGACAAGAGCTTATGGCGTACCGGGCTTTAAAAGTTTCAGGACTCCGCGTCAGGATAAAGGACACACTGTCGAGTTGGACACGTTTATTAAAAGGATCGCGGCCGGCGGCGGTCAGATGATACCGTTTGCTGAACTAAGGAATGTGACGCTGGCGAGTTTTGCGGCAGTCGAGTCTGCCCGGAGCGGAAAAACAATCGAGCTGTGACAGCCGTGCAATTATAGGTTTGAAACACAGATTGCGACGATGAACATACTTTTTTTCTCACATTACTTCCCGCCTGAAGTGAACGCGCCTGCGACGCGGACTTATGACCACTGCAAGAGATGGGTCAGGGCAGGCCACAAGGTGACTGTGATAACATGTGCACCTAACTGCCCGAGCGGTGTTGTATACGAAGGTTATCGAAATAAACTGTACCAGCGCGAAAAGATCGACGGGATAAATGTGATACGAATATGGACGTATCTCGCAGCCAACCGCGGTTTCATCAGGCGGGTGATGAATTACTTTTCTTATATGATAATGGCATTCCTGATCTCGCTGTTGCAGAAGAAACCCGACATAATTATCTCGACATCGCCGCAGTTCTTCTGCGGATGGGCCGGCATATTATCCGGCTGGTTCAAGAGAAGTCCGTGCATACTTGAGATTCGCGATATATGGCCGGAGTCGATCGAAGCCGCAAGCGCTATGGGCAACCGAGCGGCACTGCGTTTCCTCGAGTTCCTCGAAAAGAAAATGTATGCCTGCGCGCATCACATTGTGGCAGTCGGCGAAGGCTACAAAGCAAACATCGCCGGCAAAGGTGTGCCGCCTGAAAAGATAACGATAATCACAAACGGCGCAGACATGGATATGTTCGCGCCCATGCCGCCCGATAGTGTTCTTTGTGACAGATACGGACTGAACGATCATTTTACCTGCGCATACATCGGCACGATCGGGCTGTGTTCGTGCCTGGAAGTCATAAACGGTATGGCGGCAGAACTGAGAGATAGAAACAGGAACGACATAAAGATACTTGTTGTCGGCGACGGCGCGGTCAAGGAGCGACTCGAGAACGAGGCGAAGGAAATGGGGCTCGAAAACATCATTTATACGGGGCTCCAGGAGAAAAAAATGATGCCGTCTTTTATCTCCGTAAGTGATGCCTGCATCGCGCATTTGAAGAAGCACGAACTGTTCCAATCCGTACTGCCATCGAAAATATTTGAATCTTCAGCGATGGGAAAGCCTGTTATACTGGGTGTCGAGGGCGATGCCGAGGAACTGATAAAAAAAGCTCAAGCAGGTATATGCGTCGAGCCGGAGAATCCGGGCCGGCTCGCTGACGCTGTTGTAACTCTGGCCGACGATCCCGAGTTGACACGAACACTCGGCGACAACGGACACAGGTATGTCAAAAAGAATTACAATCGCGATGTCCTCGCGGAGAAATATCTCGAACTTATAGAAAAACTTATAACGCGGAAATAGTAAAACAACAGAGCTGATTGCAGCCGACCACGGCGAAATCAGAATACTTCAATCGGCTCAACATTGTATCCGCTGATACCGCATCCACATATTCAAATAGCCTCCATTATGAATCAAGCCGTGGGGGAAGCCTGTTTTTGCGCATAAAATACCATTTGACGACTCTTTTGAAATAGCCGATTCGCTCGTCATAATGTTTTCGCTGTCCGGGCTGGATTATCTTGAGCAGGCTCCATGCGGCAATCCTGTTTGCAGCACCGATAACATCCAGAGCCGCGACCAGAGGCAGTGTGTGAGCGCCGTAATGTTTTCTGTAGAAAATAAGTTTGCTTCGATACGCGTTATGCAGCGCTATTTCTCCGACCTGCTTCATAGACGCACCGCCGTGGTGGATGATTTCCGCACCCGGGAAAAAAACTACACGCCGGCCTGCGTCGAGCACCTTTTTGCATATATCCGCGTCCTCGAAATATATATAATACGTGTCGTCCAGCAAACCGATGTTTCTTATCAGTTCCGATGGAAACATCATACATGCGCCGATTACGAAAGAGACATCAGTTTCGGTATTATGGGGCCAGTTTCGATAACTGGCAATCCGTATGCTATTTGGGAAAATGCTGTTCAGGAAGAATGCGTGATAGAACAAAACCGAAAGAGTCGGCATCCTGTAAACCGACTGCTGGAGAGAGCCGTCGGGACAAAGTATCCTGCACCCGAGGCAACCGACATCGGGGTTTGACTTCATGAAATCATACATTTTGTCGAAACATCCGGGCAGCACTTCCGTGTCGTCGTTAAGTATTACCACATACCTTCCACTCATGACACGCAAAGCCCGGTTATGGTTTGCCGAGAAGCCGTCCGGCTCGCTGTTTTCAATGAGCCTTACACCGGGAAAATTGTTTCTTATCATCTCCGCGCTACCGTCGCGCGAGCAGTTGTCGACAACAATAATTTCAAATGACACAAGTTTTGTATTTTCATATATGGTTTCGAGGCAGCGTTTTATAAGGGCCCTGTTGTTATTGCTGATAATTGAAATTGTGAGATCGACCATTTTGCAGGCGGGCATTCGAAAGATTTTAGGATAATATAATGTTATGGTGTGGAGTTGTAAACAGTGTCAGGTAATAATGATCGGGAGCATTTCTGTGTAAGCGCATTATTTGAAGTAATTGGACTTATGTGTTTTTGAATAACGCGATACTTCACTTCGTTCAGTAAGTATGCCGACAACCTGCGTGATCGTCCTTCTGTGGCGGCCCGATGGACGGCCCGTGCGCTTCGTGCTCGTCCCCCCCCACACCCGGGGCAACGCGACGTTCTCATGGCAACTCTTTTTTCCATACCAGAACTTGTAAGCCAAAGATGACTGATTCCCAAAACCGCTTGACAAACAGGGCACACATGGCTTCTTCTACCCCGGTTACATCGGAGCCGATTGAAAAATTCTGATTCTGCCGCGGTCGGCTGCTATTGTCCATAGCTGCGTTGTCGGCGCGAAATCGTCCTCGACGTACTTTACAAGTACGCCTGTGAGGATTTTACACCTCCGCCTTGCTTCTGAAAATTTTGTTCGACCTCGCTACGAACATAATTTTGCAATTGGCTCATCGGAGAGTCCTTTTCGATTCAAAAACACACAGGTTTAGTATAATATATAGGGAACTGTAACACTTTAGCCAGGTGAAGAATTCCACGGCTTTAATTCAGATGGCTACTAAAGTGTTACAGGCAATCATCTTTTGGGGGTAATCTAATGGCATACACGCGATACAATCTGGAAGGGAAGAAGGCGGTCGTAACCGGAGCGAGCCGCGGCATCGGAAAGGCAATCGCGCTCACACTGGCGGAAGCCGGCGCGGACATTGCGATTTGCAGCAGGCACACGGAAACACTCGATGAAGTGGCAGCCGAGATCAGGGATAAGGGGCGTGAAGCGCTCGTGGTCCAGTGCCACGTCGGGAAAACGGATCAGATAAAGGAATTCGTCGGGCAGGTTGTCGATAAATGGGGATTCGTGGATGTACTCGTTAATAACGCGGCGACAAACCCGATTTTCGGGCCGATCCTGAACTCCGAGGAATGGGCGCTGGAAAAGATTATCGCCACAAATCTTAAAGGTCCGTATCTTTTATGTCTGGAACTCGGAAAACTTATGCTGAAAGAAGGCAAAGGCAGCATTATCAATGTCGCCTCGACAGCCGGACTTGCACCCGCCATGGGTATGGGGCTTTATTCCGTGAGCAAATCGGCTCTGATCATGCTTACAAAGGTGCTCGCCAACGAATGGGGTTCGGCCGGAGTGCGCGCGAACGCCGTTTGTCCGGGTGTCGTAAAAACAAAGTTCAGCTAAGCGCTCTGGAGCAGCGATGTAATACTGAACGAAGTCACGAAAGTTACGCCGATGGGGCGCATAGCGGATGCTGATGAAGTCGCGGATGCAGTACTGTTCTTTGCGTCCGACCAGTCGAAATTCATCACCGGGCAGACAATAACGATAGACGGCGGCGCAAGAATGTAGTTTTACCGGGTACGCTGAGCGCGGATGAGAGAAATTAGGTCAGAGTCTGATGTTGTAGAGGTAGGAGCCGCGCTGGACGACCATGAAAACAGACTCGCGCTCGGCGGCCTGCACAGCGGTTTCTCTGTAGTCGTCGATGCCGACAATTTCACGCACACCGATTTTTCTTATGACGTCACCGGTGGTGATGCCGATCTCGTCTGCCGGGCTGCCGCTGTCGACTTTCAGGACGATGACACCGCGGTCGGTGCGCAGATTGTAGCGGCGGATATATGTGCGTGTAATGGAGTCGACTTTCACACCGAACCGTTCGCGGCCGAGTTCTTCGGCGCGGTCGATGGGCAGGGCTTCCATCCTGAGTGATATGTTTTTGTCGTTACCATCGCGCAGCAGTAATATATCTATGGTTTCGCCTGCTATCGACGCTCCTGTTTTTTCCATGAATTCATCAGCCGATTTCAGGTTCTTTCCATTAACCTCAAGAATGACATCACCTTCGCGGATTCCCGCGCGAGCGGCGGGACTGCCGCTTATAACATGCGAAACCAGCGCGCCCTGAACTTTCGACAATCCGAATTGACGAGCCAGTGCCCTATTCATTTCCTGCACTCGAAGTCCGGTCCATGTTTTCTTGATTTCTCCGAACTGTATGAGCTCGCTCACGGCACGCATCGCCCTGTTTATCGGGATAGAAAAGCCTATGCCCTCGGCATTTTCATAAATAATGGTATTTATACCTATTACTTCGCCGGTGAGGATTACGAGAGGCCCGCCGCTGTTTCCCGGGTTAATGGAAGCGTCGGTCTGTATGAAGTCGTTGAATATTTTACCTTCCTGTGTTTTTATAGTTCTGTTCACGGCGCTGAGCACACCGGTAGTGACAGTATGGCTGAGGCCGAAAGGATTGCCGATTGCAATAACCGTTTCACCGATCATGAGACTGTCGGAGTCGCCTGTGCTGGCCGCGGGCAGTTCCTCGCCCGCTTCGATCTTCAGTATGGCAAGGTCGAACCTCGGGTCTGCACCTATGATCTTCGCGTCATATTCCTCGTCGCCCGGAAGTGTTACCGTCACCTCGGATGCGCGAAGTATCACATGGTCGTTTGTGAGAATGTAGCCGCGCGGATCGATAATTACCCCGGAACCGAGAGTTTGCTGCTTGTAATTCCTGGTGTAATATCTATCGAAGAACCGGTCGAACAGATCGTTAGAGAAACTATTGCTGAATCCGCCGAAAGGGTTTACATGACGTGTGACAATCTTTTCTGTACTGATGTTCACGACTGCCGGTCCCACTTCTTCTACAGCCCGGACGACCGGGGTGCGGCGTAAAGATACGGAATCGTCGGGTTCTCTGTCGGCGGATTCCGATGCAAAGGCCCGCTCGCCTGCAATCTGTATCTCCGCATCGCCGCCGTCAGACTTTGAAAATGCGCCGCGGTGGTCCGAACTCAGGTAGACGCCGACTATTATTCCAGTGCCCAGGAAAATCAAGCATACGATGAACATTCGTATAATGTTGTGTGGTTTTGTCATAAATTTATCGGTTCTGTGCTTCGAGGCCTTTTGCGATGATTCGGTCACGTATGGTCAGCAGCAAGTTTCTGGCCTTGCTGTCTCCAAGATCAAGCGCTTTTTTCGCATCGTCCACGGCTTTGTACAGCTCACCATTATAGAAATAGCCTACAGACCGGTTGCGATAATATTCCGCAACTTGAGAATTTCCGTTTATTGCTTTCGTGAGCCATAATATGCCTTCCTCGTACTTGCCCTGCCCAACCATGAATACGCCGTAATTATTCTCCATCTGAGAGACATCCATTACCTGTTCGACTGCGGGATATTCCTTGTTGAAATTCTTCCCCATATCCTTTTTATACTGATGCTCTTTCCATTCATCATAAGTAGCTGCCGCGTCAGCCGGCAGTATATCAAGTTTCCTCATTGCCAGAACCATATTTTTTCTTGCAATAACATTTTCCGGGTCCATCGCAATCACAGCCGAATAATGTTTCAATGCCTCAGGATATTTTCGCTCGACCATATAGCTGTTTCCGGCTTCCAGATGCCGATTTATGGTCATGAAAACTTCTTCATCATAGCTGCCTTTTATCTTTACAGGTTCACTCTTTTCAGGTTCAGACTTCTTCTTTGCCACCTGTTGTTTCCTTGCGTTGTCTCCGGACTTTGCTTTCCCCTTTTTGCGGTTCTTTTTCGCCGCGCGGACAGCTTTCTTCTTTTTCTTCACCCGTTTCGCTGTGTTATTATTCTTTATCTTTTCTTCGGTTCCGGCGGAGACGACGGTCTTTTCAGCGAACTTCTTTTTTTCTATTTTCTTTTTACTCGCCTTCGATCCCTCGTGTGCAGTTTCTTTTTTCGCTGCACGTGCGGCCTTCTTTTTCGCCGGTTTTTTTGCAACTGTAACTTTTCGAGCAGTCTTTTCTTTTTTCACCAGCCTTTCAGTTTTTTCTTCAGGCAACTGCTCATTGCCGGTTTCAGAAACTTTTTCAATAGTTATGTGCCCGAACCTGTTCGATGTTTTTCTCGAATTGGAGGTCTCTTTTTTGTCAGGGGACAGTATATCCATGCTACGCATTGCCAGAACGATTTTCTTTTTCGCGATTTCGTTTCCCGGCTCTTCAGCAATAACCGCGAGATAATGCTTTAAAGCCTGTTGATATTTGTTTTCGGCCATCAGCCTGTCGCCGGCGTTCAGGTGCTGACTGACGGTCATTGCCTCATTCACATCATAACCATCTTTATTAGCTTTTACAGGTTTGCTTTTTACAGGCCCGGATATTTTCTTTGCGACTTTGAGTTTTGCTTTTTTGGATTTATTTTCAGTATTGGCCGTTTCATGCTTTTTCCGTGCCGGCTGCTTATATTGCGTTTTCGCAACACGATCTGTGCGCTTTTTCTCCACGGGCTTGCTCGTTTTTTCTTCCTGCGTCTTTTTTTCAGATACGGCCGCTTCCGCCATTTCCGGCGAGGTCTGTTTCTTATGACGTTTTCCGGCAGGTGTTTTTCTTGACGACGGATTCCTTTTAGCAACTTTATGTTTTGAGACATTCTGTTTTTCAGGTTTTGCCGCCGTCGTTTTCTCGGGCGGTGCTTCTATAGCTCTTTCAGACGTTTTCTCGATAATAATATGTCCGAACCTGCTTGTTTTCTTTTTCGAATCCGTTACTTCTTTTGCGGTTGATTCCTTATTCAACTTCTTGTCGTCATCCGAATCGGTATCACTGTATGTCAGTATCCTGCTCGAATAGCGGCTTGATTCATTCGCTTTTTTCTCTTTATCCTTTTTTATTATATCCTGCTCCCTGACAAGTGAAAATGATTCTTTTTCTTCAAGTTGTTTCTTTTCCGGCTTTTCAGCCGACGGCGGCACAGTCTGTTTTTTCGTTGCGCTGTGCTTTTTCTTTTTGACACGGACCGCTTTTTTGGGAGATTTCCTGATCTTCCTGTTTTTCGCTTTTTGTTCTTTCCCCTCGGTTGAGGTTGTTTTTGGTGAAACCGTTTTCTGTGGTTCGGTCTTTTCCTTCTTTTTTTCTTCAGTTTTTTTCAGCGGCGGGTTAAGACCTTCCGCGACAAGTTGTAATTTATCCTTCTTCTTTAGTATGAGCTGATCGCTGTCAGGGAAAAACTGTCCTTTGGAGAACGACTGATCAACTTGCATAAATTTGAATGTGCCGATTTTCTCTCCATTGCGCCATACTTCATATACCTGGCCTTCTTTCAGCCCGTCCGGTACTCCCGAATATACAAGGCCGTAGTATTTGTCCCAAGCGGAAACAATATCTATGGATGCGGGGGCGGCAGGTGTCGCGGAGGCAATGAAAATCAGGAAGGAAAGTAATAAGAAAACTGTTTTTGCAAATTTAGATATCATCATTTGTATTCGAGGAATTTATCCAGAGCCTCCCTGTCGTTCTCGCCGGCAGCGGGCTTGTATTGTGTGTCTTCAGGCCGGGTATAGGCATCGCCCTTGAGCGCGATAATCCTGCCGGTTATGAATATGATCATGTTCGTTTTTCTCTTCTGAACATCTTTTCTTCTGAAAACGCTGCCTATCAGCGGTAACTCGGCGAGAACCGGAACTTTCCTTTCGCGTGTCGACACGGAATCCTGGACGAGGCCGCCGATGACGATTGTTTCGCCCGACCGGATGATAATCTGGGTGTCGACATAACGCGACGAGGTGATAGGAGCATTTGAATTGTTGGTGGTGTTGTTATTGTAGTTGTCCTGATTCTGGCCTGTGTTGTTATACCCTTGCAAACTGCTGACTTCCGGTTGGATTTTCATCCTTATGAGGTTGTTGTCGATCACTGTGGGTGTCACATCGACGGTAACTCCGATCTCCCATTTCTGTATATTTGTGGTTCCGTAGTTCACCGTACCGCCTGCGCCGGAGCTTATTGTGTTGAGCCCTACAGGTATTGTATCGCCAACATGAATGTGGGAGTTCTCGCCGTCGAGGACTGCCAGCTTTGCGTCGGAAAGAACATTTGTGCTGTTGTCTTCCATCAATCTCTGGTACACCGCATTGAATGCGCTGAAGCTGAGGGTTCCGTAGTCGATTTTCCCGGAGGCACCTCCATATTTCGTGTCTATCCCTACAGGTGACCCCTGGAATGACGCGCCGATTGTCCAGTCGACTCCCTTCAAGTCAACATTCTGGAAACCGGTTTCTATGATTTTCGTGTCGATCATTACCTGCCGTGTTTCCGTGTCGAGTTTTTCGTACAGTTTTCTTACCGCTTCGACTTTTTCAGGGTAATCCTGAACAATAATCATAGGCGGGTTGCTGCCTTTCGCCCGCTTGTAGGACTTTGCTTTGCCTTCGATGCTGAGGAAATCCTGTATGATTGAAAGAAGCGTGGATACTTTTATATAGTTTACCGTGAAAATCTCGGTGACCATCTGGCCCTTTTTGGTGTCCAGCGCGTCGCGTTCGCCGATGGAGTAAATGTGCATGATATTTTCGGTTTCTTCTATCCTTGCGCCGACAGCATCAAGTATTACATCGATAGCTTCCCGGAGTGTTACATCTGAAAGTCTGAGGCTGATTCGCCCCTTTATGGACGGGGATACAACTATGTTCAGATCGTTCTGTTCGGCAATCAGTCTGAATACGTCCGTTATTTCGGCGTTTTTTAAATTAAGCGTTATTTTCTGGTCATAATTTATATCGGAAGCCTGTGCCGCACGAATCCCGAAGTTAAATAGAAGCACAAGCAACAAAAATAAAAATGCCGGAAAGAGATTTTTACTTCTCATTCACTTATTCCCTTTCTTACGATACTGTTCAGCAACTTATTTATTCCTTCATGTCCGGGCAGTTCAACCGCCGCGTTTTTCAGCCAGGTTTCCGCCGCGTTCATATTCCCCATACGGTAGTATGCTCGTCCGATGTGGTACATAGCAATACCGGAATCAGGTCGCGAGCCGAGCACCTTTCCGAGGTCGCGCAAAGCCCCGTCGTAATCGCCCGATTCCAGTTTCTCAATGCCAAGATTACCAAGAGCGTCCATGTTGTCAGGATCGGCGGCAAGTGCTTTTCTGTAGCAGGAGACAGCTTCTTCTCTGTTGCCCATTGCCGAGTAGGACAGCCCCATACTGTAGTAGACATCCCCGGAAACGCCCTGTTCTTCTAATGCTTTGCGATATGCTTCGAGTGCCTCTTTGTGTTCCCCCAACGCGCTGTGGACACGTCCCAGATTCAGGTACGCGCCCGGCACTACGGTTCCCGTTTCAATGCTTTTACCATATATATATTTCGCGTTATTATACATTGACATCATGTAATAGGCAATCCCCAGATTGTAAATAGCAACCGGGTCCGATGGATTCAAAACGGTTGCATATTCAAGCATCAGCCTGGCTTTTTCAGGTTCTCCCAGCGATATCGACGCCGCACCGGCGTTCAGGTACAGTCTCTCTTCGTAGGGATGATATTTCATTCCCTGAATAGACATGTTCCTTGCTTTCTCCAACAACATTTTGCGTTCCCAGGTTCCCTGCGTACTGTCGGCGAACGCGTTCAGTTTTGCGCCATACCTGATATACATCTCCCTGCTGCCGGGGTTGGACGCGATGCCGTTTTCCATAAGGCGCGCCGCCCTATTTATATCATCCGTATTTTCAGCTCTTATTCCCCTGAAAAAGGAAATATGACCCAGGGTCGGTGTAAAGAGGCTCCATGCGCAGAGAAGGAACATCACAGTGAATGTAACCATAGCAATGACTTTTTCGCGGCTGCGACCCGGAGTTCTTATGACGATTAAGGATGGGCAAAGACTGTCGCCATGCCCCAGCACAACCAGCGCACCGGCCATTATCCAGAAATAGCTGTGAACCGGCACAATGTGCATCGGAAACTGGAACAGCGCGTACAGCAGAAGCGCCACAAAACCGGAAAGTATGCCGGTAGCAAGTTCGCCCCGGCGGCCTTCGCTCGACAGTGCTTTAAACCCTGTTCGGATAATCGCGGCTATTAATGCGATGTACAGGATCAGTCCCGGCACGCCTGTTTCGGCGGTCAATTCCATGTACTCGTTATGCACCCGCTCCGGAAAACTTACATATTCGCGCCAGAATCCGTCTTTGAAGAATTGTGTCTGGTACCATGGGTGAAACACCTGGTAGTTGCCCAGCCCCACGCCCTTGAGCGGATTGTCTTTTATCGTTTCCCAGGTGGTTTTCCATATCAGTGCACGCTGCAACTGGCTTTCGTCGCCCGTCTTCACGATACTCGACAGTCTCCCGGCGATCGAGAAGTTGGGATTAAACACACCTTTCTTCGCAAACATCAGCGCAAAGAAAATGAGTGCGATCACAATTACAACAGTGCCGAGCTGGCGCGACGGTTCGGCGCAACGGCTGTGGCGGCGGCGTCTCGTCAACAGCCTGTACACAGCCAGCGAAATCAGTGCGCTGCCCCATGCGCTTCTCGTGAATGTAACGATAAGCAGGAAAAGGAGAACCACAACCGCGGCGAGTGATACGGTCCTTCGCACCGGTGACTCCGAAGATTTGTAGACAGACCAGGCCGCGGGCAGCATCAGCACAACCCACCCCGCCAGATACACCGGGTTGCCGAAACTCGCCGATACGCGCCCGTCGAAGTTGCCGTCCCATGTGCCAGGCACCGTACCGTCTACTCCAAGCAACTTAAAAACCGAGTAATGATTGTTGACAAGCAGCAAATCCCATGGAAAAAAACTCATTGCTTTAAGATCAAATATCGCGAGTGCGCCCACTACGAAAACTGGTATCAGCATATAGAAAATCAGTTTTTCGACAGCAAGACTGTCTCGAAAATAGAAAACGATGAAATAGAAAAGCGCCGCTCCGCACAATTGCAGTGTCAACTGTTCGAGCCACAGCGGACGGTTCGCCGCATAGAGGCCTGTGATGCCGATCCACAGAAGGAAAATGATTAAAAAAATATCAACCGGAGTCCTGACGACCCTGAGCCGCCCCTCGAGCAGGGCTTCGTAGGCCCACACCAGCAGGCCTCCCACAACTGTCAATTGAAGCAGAAATGTTTTCACCGGCAGGAACGGGTTCAGTGCGCTCGCAAGGAAGACCGTGGTGACGAGAAAACAGAAGACCGGGATCATGATATGGATCAGCCGGGCCGGCCCATGCGTCTGCTCCCGCGGAACGGCTTTGTGTTCGTTTATCTCGTTGCCCTCATTCATCATGTAATAAAACTCCGGTCGACCCGTTTTGGATACAATACCCA
This sequence comes from bacterium, assembly GCA_024278215.1. Lineage (GTDB taxonomy): Bacteria > UBP15 > UBA6099 > UBA6099 > JAJRTR01 > JAJRTR01. The sequence continues at coordinate 5,619 of JAJRTR010000096.1, read as the reverse complement.
GAGATACTGAATCGCGACACTTCGACGCATAAAATAATTTCATGTTTTTCAATGGAATTTTGATAGAGTTGAAAAATCAGAAGTGGCCGTCGAAAAGAAATCCCGAAGCGTAGAAATAATTCGTCGGTTTTGCGTCCGCTTCAAAAATGCTGAACCCGATCATGGGCGCAAAGGTAAGCTTATCGATGCCGAAAAGCGATTTCTGAGCAATTCCACCTGCACCGGCAAATAAATCTTTCAGGTCACTGAAGTTGTTTCGTAAACTGTCGAGAAGCTTCTCACTTCCCACGCGGTATTCCTTTTCTTTTTCACTTATCTGTTCGCTCGTCACTCCGGCGTCGGCCAGGTCGTTCGCGTTGCGTTCCATAATGTTGTTGAGATAATTCGAAGTCGACGCGTAAGCGAACACGGGCGAGTAATCCATTGTATCAATTGTCCGGTTGAAAGAGCCGTAGAAGTCTTCAATACCTGCCGCGATCTTATCGTTGTCTTTCGTGATATCGGTCTGTATATCTTCAATATTGGTGCCCTTGAGATCAAATGTTGCCCTGTAGTTGCCTCTGAAACCGCCTTCCGCATTTTTCGTGGAAACCAAGTCTTCATTGTATATCAGTGTGCCGTCGTACAGATAAATCCTGTTGGAATCGCTTGTGAACTCCTGACCGTTTATCTCGACGAGCGCATCGCCGACAACGGGGTTCAGGCCACCGGTCGAGTTGTCCGAGTACTGGCTGGTGCTGATACCCAGGCGTTTCAGCAGGTCGCCGCTTTCGTCTTTAAGCGCGATGGAACTCATTTCCGACCGGTCGATGCCCTCGATCTCGAGACGTACTGTGCGTGCCTGAAAGTTCTCCTGCACTTCCGCGGAAATCCCTATGCCTGCATCGTTTATCGCATCTGCGACTTTGTTCAGAACCTCTTTATTCGTATCGTCCAGCCTGATATTGACACGTATCCGCTCGCTGTCGCCGTAGCCCCTGTTGACGGAGAAATCGTAGAAGGTGCGTGTCAGGCCCATGGATTCACTGCGCTTAAAAACGTCTGAAACCACAGCCTGCGATGTGGCTGTCCTTTTAACTTTGATATTGAATCTCGACAGGAAAGCGCTGTCGCGCGCCTCGCCCGTGACTACCCTGTTGTTGGCTGAACTTACCGCCCGCGCCTCGAACAGCTTCCTGCCCGGGTTCCCATCGTACATCTCTGTAGCCTTATCCTTCAGATCACTTACTCTCGCATTGATTCTGTTGACAAAGAGGTCGTTCCTGTCCGTTTCTTTTCGATGAGCAAGTTGTTGCGAAGCATGGAAGAAAATTCCTGTCATAGACCTGTCGCCCGACAGTACATCACCGAAGCTGAAAAATGATTGAGGCACTATTGACATAAGATTCATAACGGTATATTCTCCCATTTGGATTTTACCACATTCCACGTCTGTTGACAACGAATATTTTCTTTTATGATTATGTAAAATCGCAACATTGAAAAGGACACCTTAAAGAACTATACTTTAGATCACGCTATTTTACTGCGTCACCCGGGCGGTTAACATACACCACCGGCGGTTTCTATGGAGGAAACAACATGCCGACTATGACAGAGAAGCTTTCGAAACTTTATGAGTTGCAGTTGCTGGATAATGAGATAATCGAGAATCTCAGGAGAGTCAGAATCCTGCAGAAAGAAGAATCTCCTATCCAGAAAAAGCATAAGATGCTGACAGCGAGACTTGAAAAGCACAATAAGGAACAAGAACCGATAAAGAAAGACATCGAAATGCTTGACGCCGAAAATGTTAAACATCTCGAGGACAGAAAAGATTGCGAGGAAAAACTCTTTTCGCCCGAGTCGAGTTCCGACCCGAAAATGCTTCAGGCACTTCAGGTGAAACGCGAACAGATCGGCAAACTGATGAAAAAACACGAGGACGAGAAGATAATGAAACAGATCGAACTCGACAATATCGAAACAAAGAAAAGAGATATCATCGCGCAACTCGAGGAAATACAGGAGGAATTCGAGAACATTACCAGGGAAAGAGAAGAAGAAAAGAAAACACTCACCACAAGGATTGATGAACTGAAAAAAGAAAGAATGAAGTTTAAGAATTTCGAGGATAAGAAACTACTCGCTCTGTACCAGAGACTACAGAAGGAAAACGATGGTGTCGCGATTGCTTCGGTTGACGATTACGTATGCGACGGCTGTTTCGTCGAGGTCAGCGCGGCGACAATAGAGCGTCTCAAATATAACGACGAAATAGTAAAATGCCAGCGTTGCGGTCGAATCCTTTACCTCCCCGGAAACGATGAAAAAGGATAACATCCCGAACTTGCACACGTTAAGTCGTGAAGACATTATCAAGCAGTTCCCATTGCCAATTGTCAAAAATATTTTCATGTCTTCCGCATTTATTATGATGCTGATGTTTATTCCGCTTGTTTCGGCAACGGCAAATGCGGCCCGGGATCCTGCTTCACAAATCAATGCGCACTCCGCGACGCTGAAGGTTATGACGATAAATATCCGCCACAACAAAGACTACTGGGAAGAACGGTTTCCCATGATAGCAGATGAAATAGTCAGGCTCGAGCCGGACCTGATCGGGCTGCAAGAGGTCCTCATCGGCATCGGACAGTCGCGAACCCTGCTGGGGTTGATCAATAAAAGAGGCGGACCCGAAAAAGGTCTCCATTACACTTTCTATGAAAAACTCAAGACAGGTTTTCATGCAATAAATGGAGAAGGAATCGCAATATTCAGCCGCTATCCGATTGAAAAGAAATCATCGAGAGCCATCAACGAAGGAAGAATTGTGTTACTTGCGCGGGTGAAGATCGGCGAAGGACTCAGCGTCGACATGTACAACACTCATCTGCACAACAGGGGCGGCGACGAAGTGCGCGCTCCGCAGGCTCGTATGATTGTCGAGATGGCGGATAAACTCGATGCGGGTCTGCTGACTTTTCTCACCGGCGACATGAACTCCAGCGACGATTCGGAAACAATACATATTATTGAAGACGCCGGATTCATCGACTCGTACAAAACGCTGCACGGCGCGGAGTACACGGAAAAACACGGCAATACATCGCCGGTCAGCATGGTTAAAGGAGACTTCACACAGGATTTTCGCAACCGCATAGATTTTGTATTTTACAGGTTACCGGAAAGCAATATAAAAGTAAAAATCCTCGATTCGGTCGTATGTTTCAACCAGCCAAACTCCGATGCGCTCTACCCTTCTGACCATCTCGGTGTCATGACAACATATAAAATAGATTATTGAATTCTACTTCAATGGAATTTCATACATTACTTCTGTGCCGGTATCTTTTTCCTTGAAAGGCATATCAAGCTTCCTGAACAATTTATCAACGCCCTGATTTTCGTAATGAACGAATCCGATCAATCCCTCATAACCTTCGTTCCTGGCAACTTCTACCAGGTACCGCAGCAGCCGGGAACCGATCCCCATCCTCTGCCACGGATCGCCGACAACAATCGCCATTTCCGCCCATCCTTTTTTCTCTCTCATCGCGGCATATCTGACTACGCCCAGAAGTTGCCTTTCACCGTCGTTTTTATGCACTGCTACAATCGCCATCTGATCCCTGTAGTCTATATGCGTAAACCGCTTAACTCTTGAAGGCGTCATCGTAACGTGAGTGAAAAACCTGTGATATATCGTTTCCTCTGAAAATGTAGTGAAAAGATTCAGCATCAGGTCGTCGTCGTCGGACCTGACAGGTCTGAACCTCATTTTTCTACCGTGCACTTCAACTTCCTTGATATATTGAAATGGATAGTTCGCGGTTGCGGGTAATGGCGGCTCATATCCTTCCGCAAACTCATGCTTTTGTGAGACAGTTATGGTCTGTGTCAACCATTTTCTTAAACTTGGTGCCATTATATATTCCTCTTAACATGCTGCCTTATAATTCAATCATAAGGTCGTTTCCTATATTATAGTGTCTTGCGACTGAAATTCTACGCAAGATGATAAAGAAAATAGAATCACACGGTAGCGCCAAAAAGATTAAGAAAAGGAATGACAACAGTTTCTCTGAGCTTGAGAGTGGTAGTAACAACACGAAGACCGAGCCTGGTGAGATAGCATTTGTAACGCTTGCAGATTTTTTTGACGATACCGTGGGTTCTGAGTCTTTTAATGATTCTGCCGACCTGGACGCTGGTTTTGCCTGGCATGAAGCTGCGAAGCGCCCGGTTTGCAACCCGGATTTCTCACAAAGAAATCCGGAAAATCGTGATAACATCTATTTTACTGCGTTGCGGAGGCGCTTCGGGATCGGGCACATACATGCAGTATGCTCCCTCACCACTCACTTGCCGTGCCTTGTATTAATGGCTTTCTCCCGATTTTTAGCCCGTATCGGTGAAATATGCAGGGTAAACAAGGCTCTGATGAGATACTATGAATGTATGGTATCCACCAACTTGCTTCCCGGGTGCCCCACATTTGTCAACAACTGCGCCACCTGATTCAACCACCCGGTTATTGCAATATGTAACAGGCACTCTGTACAATAAAAGCATGGACATCGCTAAACTCGGCTCCAGAATAAAATCGAGACGTGAGATACTCGGGCTCAGGCAGTCGGACATCGCGAGGGCGTTGCAGATAAGCGCGCAGGCGGTTTCCAAGTGGGAGCGCGGTGGAAATGCCCCCGACATCGCCATGCTTGTGGACCTTGCCGGGCTGCTGGGCGTCAGCATCGAATGGCTGCTCGGCGGCACTTCCGCTCACACAGACACGTTCGAGGCAACGGTTTTCTGCACCACGCTCAACGGTTTCGCTGTAAGGGCGGCGACTATGCCGCCGCGCGAGGTGGCCGACTGGGTGAACAGCATTTTTTCCCCGATCACGGAAGCCGTGATGCGGTTCGACGGTGTGCCGGTGAAATATGTCGGCGACGGATTCCTGGGCTTCTTTACAGGAGCCCGGCATTCCGGACGCGCCGTCGACGCGGCGCTCTATGCGAAAAAGATACTCGATCAGCCCGACCTTGTCGTTTCCCTGAATACGGGTGAAATATTTCTCGGCATCATCGGGCATCCCGACTATTCGAATACAGACATTATCGGCGAACCTGTGAACACGGCGTTTATCGCAATGCAATGGATCGCGGAGAAATGTGCGGGCGGCATCGGCGTTACGGAGAAAGTCGCCGACCGGGCAGGGGCAGAGAGATTTGAAGAGTGCGGCGAGGCCGTAATCCGCGGTGCTCGAAACCCGGTGAAGATATTCGAGCCGAAAGGGACTTCAGACACCGGCGTACCCGGCCAGTGTAAATAATGGAACTTGTGCGTTATTGAAACATGTGCAGAATTTTCTGGGGACGCGATCCGGAATTAAAGGGCAAATTCCGGTCATATCCCCGAAATTCTTACAAAACATCTGTATTCGCACAAGATCAGTAAATAATAAAACGGAGGGAATACGAATGGCGACAACATCGACAAAAGAGGATTACGTTATTAAGGATATAGCGCTTGCCGAATTCGGCAGGAAAGAAATAGCGATAGCCGAGCACGAGATGCCCGGCCTGATGGCCACGAGGGAGAAATACGGCCCGGACAAACCGCTCGAGGGCGCGCGTG
>JAJRTR010000095.1 GCA_024278215.1 bacterium | reverse complement strand
GCAGGCGTACTCGCCGAGTACGTTGAGGATGATTTTGTGCCGACAACGCAGCTATGGACAATTGCAGCCGACCGCAGCCGAATCAGAATTTTTCAATTGGTTCTATTGAAAAACGCACAGGTTCAGTTAAGTAATTTGTTTTCGATACGCCGTGTCGAAACGCTGATTTATTGACATAAAACGCATAGTAAGATAGGGTTTCCCAAGGCTTTCTCCTCTATATTTCAGGCAGTTGAAACCATCGCTTGCGAGACCTGGGAGACAGAGCCGGCGGAGGCTTAGGCAATGTACATACTGATAGCCGGAGCGGGCACTGTGGGTTCGTATACAGCCGACCTGCTCCTGAGAAAAGGGCACGAAGTCGGTGTTATCGACTCGAGCCGTTACACTATCGAGCGACTCAACGAAGCTCTCGATCTCATCGGTTACCACGGCGATGCCACGGACAGGGAAATCATGCGACTGGCACATGTTGACAGGGCCGACCTGTTCATCGCGGCCACGAATATCGACGAAGTCAATCTCACTGCCTGTGCTATCGCAAAGCGGCTTGGCGCCCGTAAGAATCTCGCCCGCGTTCGCGACGACCGTTACTATCATGACCGCGAAGAAATTCTCGATATTTTTAATCTCGAAATGATCTTTTCGCCCGAGAACCTGACGGCGATGGAGATCGCTAATCTCATAAAAACTCCGGGCGCTTTCATGGTGGAAACCTTCGCGCGCGGGCGCGCCCAGATGCGCACGGTGCATGTGCAGAAGTATTCGCCCGCGCAGGGCCGCCGTCTCAGTGAGCTCGAATTCCCCAAAAACAGCATCGTCGCAGCGATCAACCGCGACGGCTGGTACCACATACCTTCAGGCGGCGATTCCCTTTTTGTAAACGACATCCTTTACCTTGTCGGTACACCCGCGAGCCTCAACGAAACAGAAGCACTGCTTTCGAACAGTAAGGCGAAGAGACCGCGAAGAAGTATTTTTATTTACGGCGACAGCGCTGTTGCCGAGAAGCTGGGACGCATACTCGAAGGCGACAGGTTCGACGTCAAGCTGCTTGTGTCCGACCCCGACAGGGCAATGCAGTTCTCGGAAAGACTTGACCACTCGACAGTCGTTCATGTCGAATCGACGAATGTCAATATACTGCGCGAGGAACGTATCGACCGTTGCGACGTCTTTGTCGGGGCGGGTCTTGATTCGGATAAAAACGTGATCGCCGTCACGCTGGCGCGCAATATGGGCGCTAAAGAGATAATCGTCCTCGTTGACAACATGGATTATTACCGTGTCGCCGAGCAACTCAATATCGACCACATTATCAGCGCGCGCATGCTCACCGCCAACAGCATCCTGAAACATATAATGTTCGAGGGCATAAATTCCGTGACCGTGCTTGAAGAAGGCAAAGCTGAAATGTTCGAGATGGATGTGTCGGCAAACTCGCAGGCTGTCGGAAAACCAATACACAGGATCGGCTTTCCGCAGGCATCACTGATCGCTACTATTATAAGAGACAACGAAGTGCTGATACCGCGAGGAAGCGACAAAATACATGCCGGCGATGTGGCGATTATCTTCACTCACCCCGGGAATATAAAAAAGATCGGAAAGATTTTTTCGGATGAATGATATGTGTCGGCGCGTGTTCTCCATGTTGTCGACTATGTTTTCAGAGACCGGAATATTATCGAATGACAGTGAAAAATGAACTTTAGAATATCCCTGAAATTTCTCGGAATCATATATATTATCGTCGGCATCTCGATGTTGCTGCCAATCGGTTTCGGTATCGTTTTTAAAGAGACCGCGGCTTATTCTCTTGTGGCGGCAATGGCAGTATCTATAACCGCCGGGCTGGCGCTGTTGATCCCCTTCTACAAAACGACCGAAGAGGTTTTCCGAAAAGAAGGCTACTTCATAGTGACCTTCGCATGGGCCGGGGCCGCGCTGCTCGGCTGCCTTCCGTTCATCTTCGCGGGCTCGCTGCCCAACCCGGTAGACGCCTACTTCGAGGCAATCTCCGGCTTCACCACCACAGGCTCGACCGTCATCACCGACCTGACGCAGATACCGCGCTGCATCCTGTTATGGCGCAGCCAGGCGCAGTGGCTGGGTGGCATGGGGATCATAGTGCTTGTCGTTGCTCTGTTTTCGTTCTTCGGCACAGGCGGCAAGTCAATGTTCCACTCCGAAGCCCCCGGCGTCTACCGCACCGGCATCAGGCCGCGCATCCAGGACACCGCACAGAAACTCTGGCTCATATATGTCGCCATCACGATTGTGGAAACCTTCCTGCTCATGGCGGGCGGACTCTCTTTCTACGAAGCGCTGCTGCACTCTTTCAGCACAATGGCCACGGGCGGTTTCTCTTCACACAATGAGAGCATCGCATTTTTCAACTCCGCTTATGTCGACTGGGTGATAATCGTTTTCATGTTTCTCGCAGGCACCAACTTCGGCCTGTACTACTACATGCTTATCACACGTAAAGTCGATATATTCGCGAAGGACTTCGAGTGGAAATTCTATGCCGCCGCCATGCTGATATGTACTGCACTGATCACCGTCGCACTATACTTCGTGAAGTATTACGACAGCCTTGAAACGATTCGCCACGCGGCTTTCCAGGTTGTTTCAATCACGACCACAACGGGTTTCTGCACGCAGGACTTCGACCAGTGGCCGCAGTTTGTGCGGCTGCTGCTGATTGTGCTTATGTTCGCGGGCGGATGCACCGGCTCGACCGGCGGCGGAATGAAGATGTTCCGCGTGATCGTAGTTTACAAATATCTTTCACAGCAAATATACAAGATGTTCCACCCGACAGCCATCCTGTCCCTCAGGGTGGGTGACCACACAGTGGAAAAAGGCATACGCGACCAGGTGCTCGGCTTCTTCGGACTCGCTATTATGCTCTTCACCGGTATCACACTCTTTGTGACCTGTTTCGGGATCGACATCGAAACCTCGTTTTCGGCCACCGCTGCGACACTCTGGAACATCGGCCCCGGCCTCAACAGAGTCGGCGCAGTTCAGAATTTCGCATGGCTGCCTGTCCCGGTGAAAGTAATGTTGAGCTTCGCGATGCTCGCCGGGCGGCTCGAACTCTACACCGTGCTGGTGCTCTTCTCACCGCGATTCTGGCGCACCTGAGCCCGGGCAATTATCGCCAGAAACTTTCCTGATTACCTCTGAAACCCGGAAAGTGTCCACTCGTTTTCCGGATGCCGCGTTTTTCCATGTGTTATTATTTCGGCGTCTGTCCGCGGCAACTGTTCACAGGAGCCTTCCATCACCTGGCCGGAGTGAAGCGCCACCGAATGCCTGTCTCAGCCGAAAAACCCGGCATAGGCGCACCGGCGACATCCTCATATTGCCTGTTGAAAAGGTTTCTTATCATCAGGTAGCACTCGTCTTTCTTTTTCCGTTTTGTGATTTTTATATCCGCAAGAGATACGCTCCTGCCGACCGGCAATTTTTCATATCTTGTTCTGACATCAAACGAGATCCCACCGGCCGCCTGCCATGTCATACCGAGCCTGAGCTGGTTTTCCGGCATCGACGCTGCATATTTGTATTCCAGGTTGTCACCCATTGCAACGCGAAGGTAATCATGGGAGAGTGTCCAGTATAATGAATCATTAATGTTATAAATTATACTGTTGCTGATTCCGCTGAAACGCCCGCTTCCATTGTTCCTGATTTTCCATGACGCTGCGGGGTCCGTCCTGGTCCAGTCGATCAGACTGTCGACAACTCTCCTGAAAACAGTCGATTCGAGGACGAAAGCGCCCTGCACATATTTCATAGCGACTTCACCGGAATATGAATCTTCAGGTGCCAGGTTCGAGTTCGAAACATGGGCCGGATCACTATAGAAAAGTTCCGTGAATGTCGGCAGCCTGAATGATTTTCCGAATGACGTGCTTATGTTCGTATGCAGACCGGTCATGTAGCTCATTCCGAGTGTCCATGACCAGTTGTAATCGTATTCTGTGCACTTATCCGCCCGGACACCGGCATCCAGGCGCATTCTCTCTGAAACCGTTTCTGACCTGTGAACATACAAAGACGCCCGGTCGCGCGAATGATTCCCCATATTCGAACTTATAATTCGGTCGTTCTCCACCTGGAGCCCAGCATTTAACGAGCCTCTGCCGCTCGACAATGGAAACGAGTACAACAGTTCCGAACCGGATTTCTCAGTAAGATGGCTATTGTTGCAGACCGAGGGATTCAGTACGTCGCAGAGAAACCTGTCGCGATGTCTGCGATGATAAACATCGGCATTCAGTGTCCTTCCGCGATTCGTTTTGAAACTGCTTTTTAAATTGATGAAACCTGTTCGCGTGTGTTCTCGCGAAGCCCAGTTGTCTACATAGAAACTCTCCGCGCCGAAAAGCTTGTTGTCATAACCGACAATTGCGCGTACATCCTGCGTCCCGAGGCTAAGACTGCTTTCCACAAAAATTGATGTGTTCCTGTAGTCCGTATCAGGCCTGTGCCCGCCGGACTCCGACTGCTTCACGGAAATTACATTGCCGGCGCTTTCTGTTCGGAACCCGATACTGCCGGTTTTAAACTTTCCTGACGACATATTAATAACAATGTTTCTCTCGGCTGGTTTCTTTGTAATTATATTTATCACTCCGCTCACGGCATCAGGCCCATACAGGGCGGACCCCCGACCGCGCATTATCTCGATTCTGTCAATGTCCTCCAGGCTGACGGGAATATCCATATTATGGTGTCCCGTCTGCGCATCGTTCACATTGACGCCGTTAAGCAGGATTGCAACCTGGTTGAATCCGGAACCCCTGACGTGAATATCGGCCTGTACACCGTTCGGACCACGCTGCCCTACATCTATGCCCGCAATGTTCTCAAGCAATTCAGGAATGGAGTTCACCGGCTGGTTCTTTATTTCATTGCTGTAAATAATCTCGATGTCCCGGCTATCACCTAAATAACCGGATGGCGCTTTGTCTGAAGTGACAACAATTTTACCAATGTCGAGCGCGGCATTGGTTGTGCTCCCGGAATCTTCGGACGCACATATATTCTGTTTGGAAAAGCTGAAAAGAAACGACAGAACAACAAGCACATAATACACACGTAACGCGGCACATTGGCCCTTTGCTCTTTTACTCATGGGACTCCGTAATCGGCCATACAACCGAACCGGTGCGTTTTATATGTTTTGTTGCATATAAGCAGGAGATTCCTCGGCTCCGTCTCGGAATTACAATCTTACATCACGCAGGTTGCCGTCATAACGAACGAAGCGAGACATCTCGTTTTTCAAAAACGCACAAGTCCGGTGGTAACCAATTTATTTCTACAGTGTTGCGATTTTAACATTACCTTTTCTGTCTCTGTTTTGCAAGTAATTTCCCGGTTGCGGCTCGCATTGGTAAAATATGCTGAGTGCGCATTGGTGCGCATTGGGGTCAGACCTAAAATTATGCACAGAGCGGAAGGGTAAGGGGCAGGGGCAGGACGTGAATTACAATTTGAGAATAGTCTATTGGCTCGGATAAAATGGTCACAATTAAGTCTGGAAACACTTTAATCGCTCTCCTACTATTCTGCTATAGTTTCTACTGTGCTATCCAATTGAATCACCTTTAAGCAGTAGAGAAGGAGAATAACTTTTCTCTCTCGTTTTCACAAACTCATATAGTTGTATGGGAGGAAACATTGTCGGATTGATTTGCTGTCCTATAGATACAGCTACTGGAGCAGGAACTGCGCAGAAAAGATGCCATTTAGATACATTGGGGAATATTCTCAGACAACTATAATATATGCTGTGTATTTTTTTTGTGATTTCAAGTAGCTGTCGTTCTTCATCCAACCAGAGAGGATCTGGGTTTGGAATAGAAAGTCTGATAGTATGGTTTATATCACCTTCAAGCACACAAATATCATCATTGTGTACTACTTGAGATATTTCAAAACATATACCGATTTCTACGTTTTCTTGTACTGTTTCATCAGGCCGTCCAGAGATTGAGAAATCATATTCAGTATCAGTTTCTTTGCTCCAATTCCATGATTTTTCAAATCTATGATATTGAAATAACCTTACTTTAGGTCTGGACAGTACCAAGTTTACCATCAAGCTGCAAGGCGAAAGTCAGGTAATCTACCAGGGTCGGCGTTTTCGAGGATGAATAACGCAAGGTCGGCCTGATTATCCCCGGCAAAGAGAAATTCGGGAAGTGAATGCCTCAGG
>JAJRTR010000094.1 GCA_024278215.1 bacterium | reverse complement strand
ATGAAGATGGATTTTGGAGAAGCCGACCTGCGCTGCCTCGGTGTCGCGGGCCTGCTGGCGGATGTCGGCATGATGCTTATCCCGGCTTCCACATGGGAGCACAAAGGTAAACTCTCACAGGAGCAACGCGCACTGATACAGAAGCATGTGACATACAGCAAGGATATTCTCACTGAGATGGTCGATGTCCCACAGTCCGCTATCGACGCGGTCTTCCAGCACCATGAAAGAAACGATGGGAAAGGATACCCCGAAGGGCTTGGCGGCGACGGGATTTCAATCGGCGCTCGAGTGCTGGCGATAGCGGATGTTTTCGCGGCGATCCGCGAGCCGCGCGTCTACCGCCAGCAGTCGGGTCCGCTCCAGGCGCTCAGGGCGATCACATCAAGCCAGGGGTTCGATCCCGACGTAATGCGCCTGTTCCTCGCAACAGTTTCCGTCTATCCGGTCGAGACAATCGTGCTGCTTAATTCCGGTGAAATAGGCAAAGTAGTGGGAGTTAAAGAGAACTCACCATTCAGGCCGATTGTCGACATTATCAGAGACGAGTCAGGGAAAGACCTTGCCGAGCCGCGACGCATCGACCTGAGCGCGGAAGAGGGCTCGCAACTCTACATCGAGGATGCGCTCGACGCAATGCCGGATTGAATTACTGAAAGCCTGTAGAGTCGATCCGGGCCGGTATTCGATAAACTCAGTAATATAATATATGAGCGACCAGGACATCCGCTGGATTCAACGATCCAGTAATTTTTCCAAAGTTCTTTCACAATTGCGGGAGGCTGTGGCTCTTTCGCAACAAGGCCCGCTATCGAAACTCGAAGAACAGGGGGCTGACACATGTTTTCGAGCACACTTATGAACTCGCATGGAATGACATAAAAGATTTTTTCAAGCGCAGAGTGAGACAGGTATTTACGGAAGCCTCGATACTTTCCGTCTTGCATTTAAGAGAGGGTCGATCGAGAACGGCGAAACATGGATGGATATGATAAAGAGCGGAACCCGGGCCACTCACACCTTCCCAACTGCCGCTTTCCATTGCCTTGCGTATCTTGCGATCTGTAATTTGTGAAACATACGAATCCCCCGGGGGGAGGGGGCGGCAACCTTCCCCTTTGCTTGGATACACCAATTTCGCAGAAAATACTTTACACTGCTAATTTCTTGCAAGAGGGTTCCCCACCGACCATTTCTACGGGCTAAATAAAAACCACGTGCTGGAAAGAACTCCCGGATTGAAGTAAAATGAGACAATGAAGAAATTAAAGCCTTACATGGAAGTCAATTGAAAAAACGAGGGATGTGAAAGCAATGTCTGGAAAGGATTCAATCATTAAGGAAATTGATCGGCTTCCGGAATCACATGTCGAAAAAGTGCTGGAGTTCATCCGTTTCTTAAGGGCGGATAATTCCATGGAAAAATCAGGAACCGCGATTGCAAGTGAATCGTCACTCGGAAAAGACTGGCTGAGCCCCGAGGAGGAGCAGGCTTGGCAAAATTTATAAGAGGCGATGTTGTTGTTGTTCCTTTCCCCTTCTCCGACTTGACTCAGGCAAAGAGACGTCCGGCGCTTATAATCGCTGATCTTGATGGAGACGATTATATCCTCTGCCAGATAACCAGCAGAAATATCAGTGACAGATTCGCTGTCTCAATTGAAGATGCCGATTTCGACAATGGCGCTCTAAAACAAAACAGTAACACGAGACCGAATCGTATTTTTACCGCCGACCGGAATATCATTCTTTATCGAATCGGGCACCTCAGACAAAACAAGTTCGATGAAATTATCCGGAAGATTGTTGATATACTACAAACTGATTAGATGCCTTTTCTGTACTCCCAAATGAGTATTTTATATGCTTTCTAGAAATCACAGATTCACGCAAACCGGAGACATTAACCCGCCGGCCACGTTTCGGTCACTTTCATCAGGCGGCCCCATTCCTCGTCCGCGTGATCCTGCATTACCTGGATTTCCGCCTCTGTCAAATGGGCAAAACGCCTTTGCGGTTTTATGTATTCCGCAATCGGCATCCTGTCTTCCTGGGCCGGTTCGTGTGTGAGCCGGTATCTCGTGCCGTCGAAGACTTCATATAGAGGAAACGCGCGCGCGCGCACCGCGTTGCGTGAAAGCTCGACAGTGATGTCGGGCGCGGTCTTCCAGCCGGTCGGGCACGGACAGAATATATGGAGAAACCGTGTGCCGCGAATGCCTGCCGCGTATCGGACTTTGTTCATCAGGTCCTCGGGATATGCGATAGTGGCGGTAGCCGCGTAGGGGATGCGGTGGGCGGCCATTATATCCATGATATTCTTTTTCTGTTTCGTCTTAAACGTTTTTGCGGGCGTGGTCGTCGTCCATGCGCCGAACGGAGTGGATGAACTGCGCTGAATACCCGTATTCATATACGCTTCGTTGTCGTAGCAGACGTAGATGATGTCGTCGTTACGCTCCGCGGCGCCCGAGAGCGCCTGGAGTCCGATATCAAACGTTCCGCCGTCGCCCGCCCATGCCAGCACATGCGTATCGTTGTCGCCTTTCATATCGAGCGCGGCGCGCACTCCCGTGGCGACACATGCCGCCGTCTCGAACGCCGTGTGAAAAAGCGGCACCTTCACAGCTGCTGTCGGATAGCGGTTGTTTATCACCGACCAGCAACACGCGGGCAGCACGACTATCGTTTTTTTACCGAGCACATCGAGCACATACCGCATCGCGAGCACCGCGCCGCAGCCCGGACACGCCACATGGCCCCGGCAAACGAATTCCTGTTCGACAGTCACATTCATCACAGAGCCTCCCATACCGCTTCGCCGCGCCGGCCTTTTGCGCTTGCGGCATTGTGTGCAATCCTCGCTATTGCTTCCGGCGTGAAGTCGCCGCCGCCCAGCCCGCTCACTATGCCGATAATCTCCGGTCTCCGGTCCATATCATAAAACGCCGCCTTCAGTTCCTGCGCGAATATTCCACCAGCGCCGAGCGACACATTCCTGTCTATCACTGCCACCTTCGGCGCGTCGCCCACCCCCTCGGCTATCGCATGCGCCGGGAACGGTCTGAAGAGCCGCACCTTGAGTGTGCCCGCAGCGACTCCCTCCTCGCGCAGCGCATCCACGGCGATGCGTGCTGTTCCGGCGGTCGTGCCGGATGTCAGCAGGATCAGTTCCGCGTCGTCGCATCTGTACGGTTGCACAATCCCGTATTTTCGTCCGAATATCGCATCGAACTCACTGTCGACTTCAAGTGCAACATCCCGTGCCCTAAGTATCGCTTCGTGGCGTATCCGTTTCAGTTCCTGGTACTCCGCGCCGCCTGTGATGCTGCCGAAAGAATGCGGATCAGCCGGGTCCAGCTTCACTTCCGGATTGTACGGCGGCAGGAACCTGTCGACCTGAGCGATGTCCGGTACATCGACGACCTCGGATGTGTGCGAAAGGATGAAAGCGTCCATTACAAGCATCACGGGCACCCGCAGTTGTTCGGCGATTCTGTAGGCATGGAGAGTTGTGTCAAGCACTTCCTGGTTGTTCTCGCAATATAGTTGAATCCAGCCCGTGTCGCGCTGCGAAAGGCTGTCGGTCTGTTCCGACCACAGGTTCCAGGGCGGTGCGATGGCGCGGTTTACATTCACCATGACGATAGGAGTGCGCGCGCCTGCCGACCAGTGTATCATCTCGTGCATCAGCAGCAGTCCGTGCGACGAAGTGGCGGTGAATGTGCGTGCGCCCGCCGCGGACGCACCCATACAACAGGCCAGCGCCGAATGCTCGGATTCCACTTTTATAAACTTCGCCCCGCAATCGCCCCGCGCACACATTTCCGAAAGTTCCTCGACGATAAGCGTCTGGGGAGTGATCGGGTAGGCCGAGATCACATCCACACGGGCCAGCGCGACGGCTCTCGCAACCGCGAAGTTGCCTAACAGCACCTGCTTCATTTGTTTTCCTCTTCCATTTCTATTATCCCGCGCGGGCACTCGCGCGCGCATATCCCGCAGCCCTTGCAGTAGTCGGTGTCCGTGGCGGGCACACCGTTGCGCGGTTCTGTGATGATCGACATGTCCGGGCAGAACATGAAACAGTTGCCACATTCAGTGCACACGCCGCAAGTGAAACAACGCGCCGCTTCAGCACGCACGGCATCTTCGGCGGCGGTAGCGCCTATCTCGCCGAACCCTTTAATTCTCTCGTCCGGCGCGGTCGTGGCAGCTTCGAGCCGGGCTGTTCTCATGAAGTAAGCGAAATTGACGGCCTGCGGAGCAACCACTTTCGCGGGAGCCTCCGCACCGCTGCGATAAATCGCAGCCGACACCGCGCCGCCGCCCAACGTGATTCGCTGCTTTACCGCCTCGAAATCTTTTCCGCTCAATTGAGCGTCAATCGCTATCGCCGCCCTTTTCCCCGAGCCGACTGCGTGCGCTACGGTCCTGTCGTTCGGGCCGGCGTCGCCGCAAATAAAAATTCTGTCATTCGTCGTGCGGCCCCACGCGTTCGATATTTGTCTCCGGTTTTCATTCGGGCTGAAAAACGGCGCGTCGAGCGCTACCGTTTCACCGATCGCCGTTATCACCGTATCTGCATCCAACTCGAACTCACTGCCTTCGACCGGCACGGGGCGCGGCCTGCCGGAATCGTCGTCAGAGCCGAGTTCCATTTCCCGGCAAATTACCTTTTTTGTTTTGCCGGAAGTCTCGATCTTTACCGGCGCGGAAAGGAACCGGAATTCGATGCCTTCCTCCTCCGCTTCCAATATCTCACCGGGGAACGCCGGCATCTCCGCGCGTGTGCGGCGATACAGAACAGTGACCTCCGCGCCGAGCCGCAAAGCCGCTCGCGCGGCGTCCATCGCCGTGTTGCCGCCGCCGATCACTACCGTTTTCGCGCCCGGCGCGGGCGCGGCCCGCCCGCTCATTTTTCGCAGGAATTCGAGGCCCGGCACGACACCCGCAAGCTCCTCGCCTTCGATACCGAGACGATAGCTTTTATGCGCACCGCAGGCGACAGCGACAGCGTCGTAATCCGCCGCCATTTTTTCAATATCGGATGCTGTGATGGTTTTCCCTGTAAGTAATATAATGTTAAGAATGTCGATGAAACACAAATCGCGGCGCACCACCCCGGCAGGCAGCCGGTATGCGGGGATAGCCTGTGTGAGCAGTCCGCCGGCGCGGTTGGACGCCTCCAGGATCGTGACTTCGTGGCCCATCAGCGCAGCCTGATACGCGCAACTGAGCCCGGCAGGTCCCGCGCCGACCACAGCTATTTTCTTTCCTGTCGCGCCTGCGCGTTCGGGTATTTCCGGACCGGCCTGTTCCGCGAAATCGCCGCAAAATCTTTCTATTTCATTTATCGCGACTGACCCATCGTACGTATACCGGTTGCACGCCGAGGTGCAGGGATGCGGGCACACACGTCCACAGACGGACGGCAGTGGATTCTCCTGTTTTATCATCCTGAGCGCGGAGTCGAAATCGCCTTCCTTCGCGAAGGTGATAAAAGACACAATCGGGTTGCCCGCCGGGCATATCGCAGCGCACGGCGCAGCTTTCGTCTCGAAAACCGGCCTCATGTACCGCCATGAACCGGTTTTGTTGCCGAGCGTATCCTGTGTCGTGTAGATGAGAGGTTCCTGTGTTTTCTTCTCGGTCAATTTTATTCGTTCCTCTGTTTTTTCGTTTCAGTCCGACGCGATCTACATAGTATTCAGCGATGCTTCTTTCATCCGCACCGCTTCGTAAGCCTCGCGGCACGCCTTCACATTCGCCCCGGGTCGTATGGAGATGATTTTCTCGATCGCGCCGACAACACTTTCCAGTTTCACATAGCCGGAAGCCCTTGCCAGAGCGCCGAGTATGGAAGTATTGACAATGGGATGTGTGCGGCTGCCGAGCCCGTTGGCCGTCGCTATTTCGCCTGCGTTGACAGCAGCAGCGGCGAGACTCACAAGCCCCGGTATGTCGGCGGGGCCGGTCGCCGAGTTCACGAGCACCAGGCCGTCCTTTTTCAGACCCGCCGTCACATCGACAATATCCATGAGTGAAGCGTCGAGCACAACAACGAGGTCCGGTGCATATATCTGGCTATGGTTGTATATCGGCGAATCCTGAATACGTGTAAAAGCCATCACCGGCGCGCCCCTGCGTTCGAGCCCGAAAGCGGGAAACGATTGCACATGGCGGCCCTCGAGGAAAGCGGCCTCCGCCAGCACACGTGACGCTACAACGGCACCCTGGCCGCCCCTGCCGTGAAATCTTATTTCTATCATATCAACTGTTTCCGCCCCTCCGCGAGGTGCTGACATTGTACTTCGGGGCTCTCTCTTTTTCAAACGTCCCGGTGATCATTCAGAACCGGGAATTCATTTCTCGGGCTGCTCCTGCCGAGCGCGAACGAATGCGAATCGGCAAGTGTAGCTGCGTATTTTTCGGCGGAGATTCTCTTATTCACATTCGCATAACAGTAGACGCAGCCGTGGGGGCAGGTGTCGTAGGCGCCTATGTCGCGGCTTTCGTAGCAGCCGCATCCCTCGCGTGTCGGGCGCGGCTTCAGGCCGGCTATTTCACCGTCCGTCAGTTGAGCGATAAGCCCGGCGTCGACGCAGTGTCCCTTTCGGATCGCCGTTACATATTCGGTCAGAAAATCTTCGCAACACGAGTAGACCTGAATATCATACTGATTTGCGATAGCCGCCAGTCGCGACGCGAAATCGACCTGCTGTTCTTTCGTCAGATCGAATGTGAAAGCGCCGCGGCTATCTGATGATCTCGCGATCATTTTCTCCTCGAGCCCTGCGTCGACGTTGAACACAACATTTGTTTCGGCGGCGAGCGACTCGAAGTTCTTCTGCACTTTGCCGTAGTAGTCTACATAGCTGATGAAACAGCGTCGTGTGGCGCCCGCCACCGACGCGGCGATGGATGCGAAAGCCGTTTCAACATAATCGGGCGGTGTGATCGACGAAAAGATAATAGGATCGAAGCGCCATATCACATGTTCCGGCGAATAGCGTGTGGCGAGTTCCCGCGCTGTCTCCGCCGCCGCGCGCCATGGCGGCACATCTGCCTCGAAAAGCGCAGGATGGCCGGTGATCGTGAATTGAAAATAAAATGCGAATCCCATGTCGTCGAGTTCGTCGAGATATTTCAGGAAGGGTCGGAAGTTTTTCGACCAGAAAACGAAAAACCCGGTATCTTCAGGCCGCAGGCTCACAGCGCATTTCCTGCCGCCGTAAGGATTCACATAGCCCGCCTCACCCGCACGCACGCGGTTCATGAACCACTCGCCATAGAATGCGGGCACATCCGTTCTCCTGGAAACCGACACGACTTTTTTCATAAGTTACATCAATTATAATCGGATTCTTAAAAAAAACAGAATAAACTTCCGTTGTATCCGCAAAGGCGTGTTTACTGTTGCCATTTGCAATGATCAGGTATAATGTTTTAAGCTTTTTACCGGCAGAAAATGGATATGCGGGAGTTGTTTGTGAAACACGACAAGAAATATTTCAGACGCAGTTTTTTCAAGATGGAGCGCTATCGCGTATCCGCGTTCAAGAGCGCGGAGGAGGCGAAGGAAGAGAACGAGGCCTCGATAAAGATAAGGGTGCCGGCGGAAAACGCCGAAGGCAGGATCGAAAAGAGATATTACGCGGAGTATCAGCCGGGAGACGATAAGTTTGTGTCGCTGTATGCGTCGTCGAGCGGCGACGGTGTCGTGGACGCGCTGGACAAGGCTTTGAGAAAACTCCTCGTACCGATATATCCTTTTATAAATGATGTCAGGCTGGTAAGGTATACGGTTGCGACGACATCCGACAGGGCGGGCACTTCGTCGGAAGTCGAAGTCTTCATACTCGCAACGAATAAAACCGGCCGGTTGTATTTCTCCGAAGTCGGCTCAGAGAGTGTTATCGAAGCGTCGTTTTTCGCGCTTGCAAATATTTATAACCGCTATTTTCTGGACGCGCGCGTGGATCGGGTATAAGGTGAGGTCGAAATGAAAGCACTTGTTACGGGACCGACAGGGTTTATAGGGTCGCATCTTGCGGAGATGCTGCTGGAGAATGACTGGGAAGTTCGTGCGCTGGTGCGCGAGACGAGCAATAAGAAAGACATCGAGAATCTCGACCTTGAATATATAACCGGCGACGTTCGAGACGTGGATTCCATGAAGAAAGCGACAAAAGGAGTCGAAGCGATTTTTCACGTTGCCGCACTCGTGGGTGAATGGGGTAGGCCGCAGGACTTCTACGACATCAATGTAAAAGGAATGGAAAACGCGATAGAAGCGGCGGCGGCGAACAGGGTCGAGCGGTTCATCGATGTCAGTTCCACATCGGTTCACGGCTACGAGGGTTTCGACAAAGATACGGAAGAACTCCCTTATGTGAAGACGGGCATCCTCTACAGCGACACGAAGATGGAAGCGGAAAAGCTCGTGTGGCAGGCGCACGCCGAGGGACGCATCCAGGCGTCGACTATCAGACCGTGCATGGTGTGGGGACCGCGCGACCGGGCCTTCATGACTAAAATGATTTTTATGTGTAAATCCCGGATGTTCATCTATGTAAACGGTGGTAATCACATAGCCGGTCTCGCGCACGTGAAAAACGTATGCGACATTATTGTCCGCGCCGCAGAGTGCGGGGAAGCCGTCGGCAAAGCATTCATCGCCACCGACGACAGCGACACTACCGTGCGCGAGGTCGTCGAAACCCTCTGCGACGAGCTCTCAATTAAAAAACCGTTCATGAGCATTCCTTATGTTGTCGCTAAAGCTGTTGGCAGTGTTTCCGAAAAATTTTTCCGGGCTATCGGTTCGGAGAAAGGCCCCGTACTCACAAAGATGGGTGTCGCATGCGTCGGCAACTCGCTTTCATTCGACGTGAGCCGCGCGAAAAAACTTCTCGGCTACGAACCGACATATAGATTTCCACAGGGGCTCCACGAGTACATCGACTGGTTCAAATCGGAATACAATATATGACTCTCGGACGATAAAGTTTCCTCGTTCCCACAGTCATAGCACTCACACTCGTCCACACCGGTTTTTCATCGTTCCGGGGCGGAGCCCCGGAACGCCGAATAAGTGACATTTCCGTGCGGGCCGATGGGAATATCCCCTCGTTCCTGCCATCCATAACTCCGAATCACCGTAAGTGCCCCGGATCACATGTCAGCGATTTTGGCGAAGGCGTCGGCGACGTATTCAAGTTGCGATTTCGAGAGCCCATAAGTGCTGACTTTGAACCACTTTGTCTGGCCGGGCTTCAGGCCGGAGATGCCGCGTTTTGTCAGTTCCTTGTGCAGAAAGTAGCCTCGCTTCCTGTTCTTCTGTCCTATCTCAAAGAACTTCGGGGTTTCGAACCGCATCAGATCGTGATTCGTCGGATTGTCGCCGAGCAGTTTTATGCCCCCGAGCGATTCCATTTTTTCAGCGAACCAGCGCGCATTGGCGAGTTCGGCATCCCATTTTTTTACACGTTCGCGCACGTAGGGCAGGGCGGCCATGAGGCTCATAATGTTCGAGCCGCGCGCTGTGCAGCCGAGCAGTTCGGTGTTTTTTTTAGGGAAACGTTCGTGGACGCGGAACAGGTGTTCGGCTTTCTCGCCCACAGCACCCAGCACACCGATAGGGCCGCACGCGCCCCAGCTTTTGTGGCACGAGCAGGCGACGAAATCCACGCCCAGCTCGCGCGCGTCCACCGTCATGCGGCCTGTCGTGTAGGCCGTATTGAGCAGCAGGGGCACTCCCGCGTCGTGGCATACGGTCGCGATGGCCGCGGCATCGGTCAGGTTGCCGTATTCGCCGTCTACATGTGTAAGAAGCGCCAGAGCGGGCGGTTTCCCGTTTTCCTTTTTCACTTCATCTATAGTTTGAGCATAAGCTTCGGGTTTGATCAAATGTTCCGGAGCCTCTGTCGCCGGCACTTCCACGACCGGCAATTTTGCTCTCGCCGCGGCGACGAATGTTGTATAGTGGGCGTTCGAGTCGACAACTATCGTGTCGCCGGGCTTGCACTCGGAGTGCATCACGGCGAACTTCGCCTCACGCGCGCCGGCGGTCGTTTTCGCGTCGTCGACGTTCAGAAATTCGCATAAATCTTTGACAAGATTACATATATCCGGCTTCTCGATGGCGTGCAGCACACCGTTGCAGGCATCGCACACCGAGTAGCCGTCGACATAGCGCATAACTGCCTTGCGCACTTCGGCGTTTGTCCTGCCCGCCGACTGCAACGGGTTCAGATTTATCGTTAGCTCTTCCCTGTACCTGTCCTGAATCAAAGCGTTTTCTCCAATCCGTCAAGCGCCTTGCGGGCTTTTCCGATCTGCTTCTCCACTTTCGCCAGCGCCGCGGCGTCCAGTTCCATGAGCGGTGCCGTGCTTCGCCACACATCCCGCAACTCTTCCATTGCGTCGAGCACGCTGAAAGTAAGCTCGACCCGCCTGTTGTTCCTGTTCTTGATATTTCCGTCCATATCTACCTTCCCTGTTTTTTCTGGGATACATTATAACAACAGATTCAGCCGGTGTCGTGCTATTGCAGCCAATTGAATTTTGGAAGCCCGTAAGTTACACTTAATTTAGTTGTCCTGTATACTTGAGTAATTTCGTTATATATGGAACACTGGCATATTATAATGTGTTGAAAAGGACACATTTCAAAACTGCGTAAAGCTGTGAAAGGCGGACGTTAAATGAAAAAAAATAAGAAACCCGGATTTTCGACACTGGCTGTTCACGCGGGCGAAGCGCGAAAGAAATATGCCGACAGTGTGACAACCCCGATCGTGCAGACATCGACTTATGTTTTCCACGACGCGAAGGATATAAAAGATTACACGAGCGGAAAAAAATACAGGTACGAATATCTCAGGTACGGCAACCCGACGGTCGATGTTGCCGAAAAGAAACTCGCGGCACTCGACGGCGCGGAAGCCGCGCTGCTTTTCGCGTCGGGCATGAACGCCATCACGACCACGCTCCTGTGCTTCCTCAAGACCGGCGATCATGTCGTTTTTACGAGCGATGTTTACAAAAAAACACTGCAATTCATCAAGGACGACCTCAAGCGTTTTGGTATCGAAAGCACGATGGTCGCGCCGACCGCCGACGAGATAACGGCGGCGATACGCCCCGAGACAGCGCTGATATTCACCGAATCGCCTACCAACCCTTACATGTTCGTCGTCGATCTGAAAAAGCTTGTTAAAGCCGCGAAGAAAGCCGGTATCCCCGTGATAATCGACAGCACGTTCGCGACTCCGTATAACCAGAGGCCGCTCGAATTTGGCGTCGACCTCGTAATTCACAGCGCGACAAAATATCTCGCAGGGCACAACGACGTGCTCGGCGGAGTGGTGCTTGGTTCGGCGGAAAATATCGCTAAAATAAAAGCTTTCCTGAAAACTCTCGGCGGCAATATCGACCCGCACGCCGCTTATCTCATAATCCGTGGACTAAAAACCTTCGCCCTGCGGATCAGACACCAGAACGACAGCGCTCTAAAGATCGCGAAATGGCTTGTAAAACATCCGAAAATCGACAAAGTATGGCATCCGGGACTTCCGGATCACCCGAGCTACAAGATCGCAAAAGAGCAGATGGACGGCCTCAGCGGCTGCTTCGCGTTCGAGCTCAAGGGTAATTTAAGGAACACACAAACATTCCTGCGCAACCTGAAGCTCATACTGATGGGGCCGAGTCTCGGCGGTACGGAAAGCCTGATCAGCCACCCGGCGACCATCACATATTATGATATGACGCGGAAACAGCGCTACGCGCTTGGCGTAAGGGACACGCTTTGCAGACTGGCTGTAGGAGTCGAGGACGCGGACGATATTATCGCCGATCTCGAACAGGCGCTTGCAACGGTGAAGTTGAAGTAGCCGCGTGGTCTGTTATCACCCCATCAGCGAACTGAATTTCTTGAAGTCGTCGAAGTTGGCGATGAGGCCCCTGAGTTTGAGTTCCCTGCTTAATACTTTTTTAAGGATTTCTTTTTTCTCCATACTCGAAAGGGACATGAGCGTCTGCGGGTCCGTGCCTATGTAAATCTTCGGTTTGCCGACCACGCCGCCGAGCAGCGTGATCCTGTCGTCCTTGAAAACCATTGTGACGGCTGCCGTGTTCGTTTTTATATCTTCGATGCTGATGCTCGTGTTCATGCCGCGCACCTTATCGAATTTATAAGGCTTATTCTTCAATGTCTGCGTGAACATATTGCCGAATATCATGCAGAGCCCGTTGGCCTCGGAACCCTCGCCCATCACCACGATCTCTTCCGGCTTCACTTCGCCCTCGAAGGGTGGCAACGGTTTGTTCGCCGCGTTTTTTCTCAACAGGAACACTGTCGCCGCAACTGCAACAATCGCCACCGCAATATACAATATCGTCATTATCACATCTCCCATTCCCGTATCTTCGCAATTGCGCGTTCCCGCTGCAAAACCGACGCTTCGCGCAACACGCATTATAATATAGCAGGATGCGGCACGGCATAAAAGGTTGCGTGATTCAGACGCCGCGAAAGATCGAGGAGTAATGATTATGTTTGTAGATGCTTACGACATCGGCCCGATCAGGCCGCCGAGCGAAGCGGGCAGCCTGCTGATAAGAGTGAACCGAAATTGTCCGTGGAATAAATGCGAGTTCTACATGGTGTACAAAGGCGCGAAGTTTGAAAAGAAATCCGTCGAGGAAGTTCTGGGCGACATCGACAAAGCCGCCGACTTCTACGGCGCGCGCGCCGCTTCCGTCAGCCGCGCGTTTCTCCAGGATGCCAACGCGATGATCGTGAAAACAGATGATCTCGTCGAGATAATCACCTATCTGAAACAGAAGTTTCCGAATATCGATCGGATAACCACTTACGGGCGCAACCCGACACTTGCGAAAAAAACAGTGGCCGAACTGCGCCGACTGAAGGACGCCGGGCTGTCGCGGGTGCATGTCGGACTCGAAACCGGCTACGGCCCGCTGCTCGATTATGTGCGCAAAGGCGTCACTCCCGAGCAACAGATCGAGGCGGGGCGGAAAGTGAAAGAGGCGGGCCTTTCGCTCAGCGAATACGTCATGCCGGGCCTCGGCGGCAGGGCAATGACTGAAGGGCATGCCGTCGAAACCGCGCGCGTTCTCAACAGGATCAACCCGGACTACATCCGCATACGCTCGACCAGCGTGCGGCCGGACACACCGCTGCACGATAAGATGACGCGCGGCGAATTCCAGCCGCTCAGTGATTTTGAAACTGTCGCGGAACTTCGCCTTTTCATCCGGACGCTAGACGGCATAACAAGCCATATCGTCAGCGACCACATGTTGAACCTGCTTCAGGAGGTAGAAGGCAAACTGCCTGAAGACAAACAAAATATGCTCGATGTGATCGACCGGTTTCTGGCGCTGCCGGACGAAGAAAAGCAATTGTTCCAGGTCGGGGCGCGGCTGGGGATGTTGCGGCGCGTAGCAGACCTCGAAAACCCGGCGGCACGCGACAGAGCGCAACATGTGCTCGACCGCATCAACGAAGAGATCGGAGCGCGCGGCGGCGGGTTCACCGTCGAAGATTTCATTCAGGAAGCCCTGCACGGTATTATGTGAAGGAGCATACTGTAAGCCGGAAAGCTATGGATTCTGTGCATGAGCCGAAGTCTCATGTTGGTGAACGTCTGTGTACACCTTTGCTGTTAATACCTGTCCTTGACTTCCACGACTATATAAGGTTCAGGCTTGACGGAGATTGTGTTTTCGCCGGACACGTAAACGATTTTATTGTTCGCGGGATTTATTATCCGGGCGTTCGCCGGGGTGTCGAATTTCAGGTTGGCGAAGTCGGGGCCTGGAAAGCCGGGCAGTACATTGACGACGTGAAATATCGCGTGCGGAGGCTTTTTCCATTCATAAATGTGGATGTAGGGCGGCGCTTCGATTGTGAGTCCGCCGGAGTTTTTTCCCAGGGCTTCGACGATTGTTTCGCGGATCTGCTCCCATTGTTTCGGCGGTTGATACCGATAGTGCATTTCGGGGATACGAGACAGAATCACGGGAAGGATACCGGCGCGGCGGCCAAGCGGGAATCCGCCGTATTGATCGTTTATACCTTTGTAAAGTTTTCCGGCGAACCATCGCCCGGCGCCGGAGTTGAGCAGCCTTGTGTACGGCAGCATCGGCACCGTGAACAGGTCCTGCGACAGCGTGTATGACGATTCGGAGGCGGCCCAGACGGGCACACTGTCGATGAAAACAAGCTGTGTGCCGTTCTGCTGCGCGGCGATAAGCGCTTTTTTCGACGCGGTTTCTTTGTCCTGAGAGCCGGTTCTTCCGTGTGGCCATGGCACAATAATGACTTTGCAGTCGCGCATTGCCGATTCGTCCGGTTCGTCGTCTTTCAGCACGCACAGCGGCACCTGCACTTCCGTCAATGTTTTCATAAGGGTCATGAAAGCGGGCACCATGAGCGATTCCGGGTGCCACTGTAGTTTT